>JADGOI010000077.1 GCA_017883075.1 Acidimicrobiales bacterium | reverse complement strand
TATACCGAATTCGAGCCCGACGCCGGCGAGCTCCTCGAGACGCTGGCACCGCGGGCGGCCGAGACCGCCATCTTCGTCGCCCTCCTCGAAGCCTCGGCCTCGGAGCTCACCGCTCGGCAGCGGGCGATGGCCGCCGCCACCGATAACGCCGAGGAACTGGTCAAGAAATACTCGCGGATCATGAACCGGGCCCGCCAGGACACCATCACCACCGAGATCATGGAGATCGTCAGCGGCGCCGAGGCCCTGCGGGCCGACGCCGACGAGGACAGGGGCGGTCTGGTCATCGAGGCCAGAGTCTGACCATGCCCACTCACTTTTGCCACCACTACACCAAGGGAGCCGAACGCTCATGACTACCACCGCAACCGAACCCACCAAGGCCGACACCCTCCAGTCCGGCCGGGTGGTGGCCATCGCCGGCCCCGTCATCGACGTGGAGTTCCCGCCTCACGCCCTCCCCGAGATCAACCACGCCCTCGAGGTGGACATCGAGCTCGAGGGGAGGAAAGAGGTGGTCACGGCAGAAGTCGCCCAACAGATCGGCGGTGGCCGGGTCCGGTGCATCTGCCTGAAGGCCACCGACGGAATGACCCGTGGCGCCGAAGTGCGAAACCTGGGCCGCGGCTTGCGGGTTCCGGTGGGCGACGCCGTCCTCGGTCACGTCTTCAATGTGTTGGGTGAGCCGTTGGACACCGACTCCATCGGCGAGGTCGAGGAGTATTGGGAGATCCACCGGCCGGCCCCCGACTTTGACGCCCTCGAGCCCCGGGCGCTCATGTTCGAAACCGGCATCAAGGTCATCGACCTCCTCGAGCCCTATGTACAGGGTGGCAAGATCGGCCTGTTCGGCGGGGCGGGGGTGGGCAAGACGGTCCTCATCCAGGAGATGATCAACCGGGTGGCCATCAACCACGGCGGTGTGTCGGTGTTCGCCGGCGTCGGCGAGCGGACCCGTGAGGGTACCGACCTGTGGATCGAGATGCAGGAGTCAGGGGTCATCGAGAAGGCCGCCCTGGTCTACGGGCAGATGGACGAGCCGCCCGGTGTCCGGCTGCGGGTCGCCCTGGCTGCTCTCACCATGGCCGAGTACTTCCGGGACGTGAAGAACCAGGACGTGTTGTTGTTCGTGGACAACATCTTCCGCTTCGTCCAGGCCGGCTCCGAGGTGTCCACCCTGTTGGGCCGGATGCCGTCGGCCGTGGGGTACCAGCCCACCCTGGCTGACGAGATGGGCCAACTCCAGGAGCGGATCACCTCGACCCGAGGTCGGTCGATCACCTCACTGCAAGCCGTGTACGTGCCGGCGGACGACTACACCGACCCGGCGCCGTTCACGACCTTCACCCACCTCGATGCCACCACCGAGCTCTCCCGCGACATCGCCTCGCTCGGCATCTACCCGGCCGTGGACCCGCTGTCGTCGACGTCGAACATCCTGGCTCCTGAAATCGTGGGTGACCGCCACTACAACGTGGCCCGCCGCGTCCAGGGCGTGTTGCAGCGGTACAAGGAGCTTCAGGACATCATCGCCATCCTGGGCCTCGACGAACTGTCCGAAGAGGACCGGGAGACCGTCTACCGGGCCCGGAAGATCCAGCGGTTCCTGTCCCAGCCCTTCAACGTCGGCGAGGTGTTCACCGGCCTGAAGGGCGTGACGGTTCCCGTCCAGGAGACTGTGGAGTCGTTCGAAGCCCTGGTCAATGGAGAGCTCGACGAAGTGCCCGAGCAGGCGTTCCTCAACGTCGGTGGAGCCGAGTCAGTGCTGGCCAAAGCCCACTCCCTGGCCAAAGAGTGAGCGGACAGGTCCTGACCGATGGCTGACAACAGTGTCTTTACCGCCGAGCTGGTGACTCCTGAACGGGTACTGATCAATGGCCCGGCCGCCCAGGTCATTCTCAGGACGGCCGACGGCGACATCACCTTTCTCGGGGGCCACACCCCCCTGGTGGGTGCCGTGGAGCCCGGGGTGGTCCGGGTGGTGAGCGAGGACGGCGAGGAACAGCGGGTCGCGGTACACGGGGGGTTCGTGCAGGTGGAACTCAACGTGGGGGACGATTCCGGCAGCGATGCCCCCGCCCCTTCGTCCTCGACCTCGAGTGGGACCCGGGTCACTGTGCTGGCCGGCATTGCCGAGCTGGCCGATGAGATCGACACCGATCGGGCCCGGGTGGCCCACGATGCCGCCGAGGCACGGGTGGCAGAGTTGGAGGCCAGCGGTCGCACCGCCGGCTCGGGATCACCCGCCTCGGCCTCCGGGGAAGGTGACCTACCGGACCCCGACCTGGTCGAAGCCCAAGCTGCCCTGCGGCGGGCCGAGGTCCGGCTGGAGGCGGCCGGCGTCACCGCGGGGGCGGGATCCTAGCCACCAGGGTTTCTCTGAAAGCCGTGGGCGTCCGTCGGGACGCCCACGGCGCCTGGTTTGCCGCTCAGGTGAATTCGATGGCGCTGTACTCGCTCAGCTTGTGCAGCGGGTGGCGTGCATCGATGAGCCGTACGGTTCCCGACTTGGACCGCATTACCAGTGACTGGGTGCTCGCCCCGAACTGGTCGTACCGGACCCCACTGAGGAGCTCACCGTCGGTGATCCCGGTGGCGGCGAAGAAGCAGTTGTCCCCCCGGACCAGATCATCGGTGGTGAGCACCGCGTCAAGGTCGTAGCCGGCGTCCACCGCCGCGCTCCGCTCGACCTCGTCCCGGGGCCACAGGCGCCCCTGGATCTCCCCACCCATCGACTTCAAGGCGGCGGCAGCAATCACGCCCTCGGGCGTACCGCCGATCCCGAACAGGATGTCCACTCCGGTGTCGGGCCAGGCGGTGGCGATCGCTCCGGCCACATCGCCGTCGGTGATCAACCGGATCCGGGCGCCGGCCTCGCGGACCTTGCTGATCAGATCAGCGTGGCGCGGACGATCGAGGATGACGGCCGTGAGATCCCTCACCGATGTCCCTTTGGCCTTGGCCACCGATCGCAGGTTTTCACCAACCGAGGCGGTGATGTCGATGGCACCCACCGCCGACGGGCCCACTGCCAGCTTTTCCATGTAGACGCATGGTCCCGGGTCGAACATCGTCCCCCGTTCGGAAGCCGCGATCACCGCCAATGCACCTCCCCGTCCCAGAGCCGTCGGAGTCGTCCCGTCGATCGGGTCGACGGCGATGTCGGTTTCCGGCGGCGATCCGTCCCCGATGCGCTCACCGTTGAAGAGCATGGGGGCATTGTCCTTCTCGCCTTCGCCGATGATCACCACGCCGTCCATGGCGATGCTCGAGAGCACGATGCGCATGGCATTGACGGCGGCGCCGTCGGCCCCTTCCTTGTCGCCTCGTCCCATCCATCGGGATGCGGCCATGGCCGCAGCCTCGGTGACCCGGACCAGTTCCATGGCCAGGTTGCGATCGGGGGCTTGCGAAGAGGGAGTCACAGGTGATGACGCTACCTCCTGCCGCCGGGACGGGCGGTGACCGGACACGGTGACAAGGAGTGGCTTCGGGGCCACACCGGAGAGCAACCGTCGGTTTGGCCGCGCCCACGCGCCATACTGGCCGGGTGGATCGGTTCTCTGTTACTGCCAATGGCCCGTTGTCCGGGACGGTCAGGGCCGGTGGGGCCAAGAATTCGGTGCTCAAGCTGATGGCCGCCTGCCTGTTGGCCGAAGGCCGCCATGTGCTCACCAACGTGCCGCGTATCTCCGATGTGGACATCATGGGCGAGGTGCTCGGGGCGATGGGTGTGGTGGTGGAGCGGGGCGAGGTGCCCGACGAGTTGGTGGTGACGACGCCCGGCGACCTGATGCCGGAGGCGCCCTATCACCTGGTTGAGAAGATGCGGGCTTCGGTGGTGGTGCTCGGGCCGCTGTTGGCCCGTTGTGGGCGGGCCAAAGTATCGATGCCGGGCGGGGACGATTTCGGGCCCCGGCCCATCGACATGCACCTCCGGGCCCTCGAGTCGTTGGGTGCCACTTTCAAGTCGGCCCACGGCTATATCGAGGGAACCGTGGAATCCACGCCGGCGTCGGTGCCTCGGCTCGTCGGCAACAAAGTGGTGCTCGAGTACCCGAGCCACACCGGCACGGACAACGTGCTGATGGCCTCGGTGCTGGCCAAGGGCATCACGGTCATCGAGAACGCCGCCCGCGAACCCGAAGTGCTGGACCTGGCGGAATTCCTCAATGCCATGGGAGCCAACATCACCGGGGCAGGATCATCGCGGATCGAGGTGGAAGGGGTCGAGCGGCTCCACCCGGCCCGTCATGACGTCATTCCCGACCGGTTGGTGGTGGCCACCATCCTGGTGGCCACCGGCCTGGCCGGAGGAGAGGTGGTGGTCGAGGACGGCCGGCCCGACCACATGGACATGCTGTTGCGAAAACTCACAGCCACCGGAATCGAGATCAGCCAGGGGCCAGAGGGGCTGCGGGCGGCCCGCGATCCGTCGTGTCGACTGCATTCGGTCGACGTGGCCACGTTGCCATATCCGGGAGTGGCCACCGACTACAAGCCGTTGGTTGTTACCCTGTTGACGGTGGCCGAAGGGGTGGGCATCGTCACCGAAAACCTCTTCTTCGGGCGGTTCCGCTATGTGGACGAGCTGAAGCGGATGGGTGCTGATATCCGGACCGAGGGACATCATGCGGTGGTGCGGGGGGTGGAACGCCTGTCGGGTGCGGAGGTCCGGGCCCTTGATGTCCGGGCCGGCGCCGCATTGGTGCTGGCCGGTCTTGTCGCCGACGGCGAAACAGTGGTGGCGGACGCCCACCACGTCGACCGGGGCTATGAGGACCTGGCCGGGAAGTTGGCGTCTCTCGGTGCCAAGGTAATCCGAGTCTGATCGCCGCTCGATCCCCGTATACGCTCATCACCTCATGTCGCCCGCAGACCGCAACGACCCGACCTCGCTCCTTCGAGCAGCTCAAGCCGGTGACCGGGTGTCCCTTGCCCGACTCCTCTCCTTGGTGGAACGCGGAGACGCTCCCTCCCGGGTGACCGCCGCCCTCGCCTATCAGGTGAAGCTCACCGCGTACACAGTGGGCATCACCGGGGCTCCGGGGGCCGGGAAATCGACGCTCACCGATCGGCTGATCGCCATTGCCCGCGCCAGTGGCCAGGTCGGGGTGCTGGCCATCGATCCCTCCTCGCCGTTTTCGGGAGGAGCAATTCTGGGCGACCGGGTCCGCATGCAGAACCATGCTCTCGACGACGGGGTTTTCATCCGGTCGATGGCCACTCGTGGCCAACTTGGGGGGCTGGCCGTGGCGGTTCCCGTTGCAGTGCGGGTGCTGTCGGCCGTCGGGTTTCCCATGGTCCTCATCGAGACGGTGGGGGTGGGACAACAGGAGGTGTCGGTAGCGTCGGCTGCCGATACCACGGTGGTGGTGGTCAATCCCGGGTGGGGCGACTCCATCCAGGCCAACAAAGCCGGATTGATGGAGATCGCCGATCTGTTCGTCATCAACAAGGCGGACCGCCCCGGCGCCCGGGAGACCCGGCGCGATCTCGAGCAGATGCTCGACCTGACCGATTTCGGCGACCTCGACGGTTGGCGGCCTCCGGTGGTGGAGACGGTGGCGTCCGCCGGAGATGGTTGTGATCAGTTGTGGGATGCCGTCGGCCGACACCGGGCCTTTCTGACCGAACGGGGCCTGCTCGACGAGAGGAGGCGCCGGCGCCTGGAGCAGGAGTTCCGCCAGATATTGGTGGCCCGGGTAGAGCAGAGGATCGACAGCAGTCAGTTCGGCGAAGTGTTGGCCGAAGTGACCAAAGCGCTGGCTGCCGGCGATATCGATCCCTACGAGGCCGCCGATCGGATGCTGATCGACATCGCCAACCACGAAGCACGGTTCGATGACGACTCCTCCGCCTGACGAACATTGGGTACCGAGTTGGTCGACGCCGGTCCGGTAGCGTTCCGGTGTGGCCACTGACCCGCTGGTAGAGATGGCGTTTCTGCCCAAGCCGGTGCTGTTGCCCACACCCATCGGCGTCCCGCTCCTGCCACCGGAAGAGGATCCCGGCTGGTTCCGGCGGGCTGTCTTCTACGAGGTGTTCATCCGGGGGTTCTTCGACGCCAACGATGACGGGACCGGGGACATTCCCGGGTTGATTGCCAAGCTCGATTATCTGCAGTGGCTGGGCGTCGACTGCCTGTGGTTGCTGCCGTTCTACGCCTCCCCCCTTCGCGACGGCGGCTATGACATCAGTGACTTCTACTCGGTCCACCCCGACTACGGCACCGTCGAGGATCTGCAGAAACTCCTGAGCGAGGCCCACGCCCGGGGCATTCGGGTCATCGCCGACCTGGTCATCAACCACACCAGCGACCAGCACCCCTGGTTCCTCGAGTCACGCCAGGACCGGACCAACCCCAAGGCCGACTGGTACGTATGGAACGACGACGATCAGCGATGGCCCGAGGCCCGGGTGGTCTTTGTCGATGTGGAACGTTCCAACTGGGCGTTCGATCAGCCCCGCGAGCAGTTCTACTGGCACCGGTTCTACACCCACCAGCCCGACCTCAACTACGCCAACCCCGAGGTGGCCGACGCCTTGTTGGACGTGGTCAGGTTCTGGCTCGATCTCGGACTCGACGGGTTCCGTCTCGACGCAGTCCCGTTCCTGTTCCAACGGGACGGGACGTCGGGGGAGAACCTCCCCGAGACCCATGCCTTCATCCGCCGGGTACGCGCCGAGCTCGATGCGAACTACCCGGGCCGGATCCTTCTGGCCGAAGCCAATGGGTGGCCCGTCGACGTGGCCGACTACTTCGGAGACGGTGACGAGTGTCACCTCTGCTTCCACTTTCCGTTGATGCCCCGGCTCTTTATGGCGGTGCGACGCGAGCAGCGCTATCCGATCACGGAAATTCTGGCCCAGACCCCCGAGTCCCCCCCCGGCGCCCAATGGGCGATCTTCCTGCGCAACCACGACGAGATGACGCTGGAGATGGTCTCCGACGAAGATCGCGACTATCTCTTCTCCGAGTACGCCAAGGACCCCCGGATGAAACGACACATGGGGATCGGCCGGCGCCTGGCCCCCCTGCTCGACCGGGATCGGCGGCTTACCGAACTGCTGTATGCGCTCCTCCTCTCGCTTCCGGGGAGCCCGGTGCTCTACTACGGGGACGAGCTGCAGATGGGTGACAACCTGTTTCTGGGTGATCGTGACTCGGTACGCACGCCGATGCAGTGGACCCCCGACCGCAACGGGGGGTTCAGCCGAGCCGACTTCGCCCAGCTCTACCTTCCCCCCTTGATGGATCCGGTCTACGGCTTCGCCGCCGTCAACGTGGAAGCCCAGCAACGGAATCCCAGCTCGTTTCTCCACTGGCTCAAACGCATGTTGGCGGTTCGCCGTCAGTTCTCGTTGTTCGGGACCGGGTCGTTCGAGGCGCTCCCGTGCGCCAATCCGTCGGTGTTGGCCTTCGTGCGCTCGGCGCCACCGGATGATGAAGGCACCGAACGGGGGCCCGGAGTCACCATGGAGGGAGCCCACGACGCTGAAGTCGGGGCCGACGGATATCTGGCACCGGGGGAGGACCCCGAGGAGATCAACCCACTCCTCTGCATACACAACCTGAGCCGCTTCGCCCAACCGGCTGATCTGTATTTGGGCAGGTGGGCGGGCCGCCAGCCCGTCGAGTTGTTGGGGAGGGTACCGTTTCCCATGGTGGGCACCCAACCGTATCCGGTCACCATGGCCCCCTACGGCTACCAGTGGTTCGAGTTGGTGGAACCGATCCAGACACTGGCCGCGGAGTTCCTCCTGGCCGGAGAGCTCCCGCGGGAGGGGTCCCTGTGACCTGGTCGGAGACGAGTCCCGCTGTAGAGGAAATTCCGGCTTCCTCCCACCCGGCGTTGCGTGAGCTGGTGGCCGCCTTTGTCAGCCACCGGGCCCGTTTGGCTTCCGAAGGCGGCGACGAACGTCCCAACGGCGGCCAACCACTCGATGTCTCTCCCGGATCGGCCACCATCCGGAGCGCCGATGTGGTGGGTCCAGAGCGCGCCGGCCTGATCAGTGTCATCTCTGACGCCTCCGGCCGGCTGGTCCACGCGGTGTTCGGTGTCCAGTCTCCCGGCGGCGAACCACTCGATGTCTCTCCCGGATCGGTCACCATCCGGAGCGCCGAGGTGGTGCGTCCAGGGCGCCCCGGCCTGATCAGTGTCATCGCTGACGTCTCCGGCCAGCTGGTCCACGCGGTGTTCGGACTCCGGTCTCCCGGCGACGAGACGCAGTTTCTGGCCGATACCGACGACTCGCCACTGGGGATATTCGAGGATACCGACGGCGTGGCCGTCGTCTTCGATGCCACCGCCGATGCGGAGCTGATGGTGTGCCTCCTCGAGGCGATCGGTGGCGCCACCGGCGAACTTGAGCGGGTACGTCGGATCGCGTTCACCGAGAACACGGTGACGGTGACGTTCGATGACCGGTTGGCATTGACCGTCTTCCAGCAGCTCCCTCCCGACCAGGGGCCTCATCCCGGGATTGAGCTCTTCCTCGCCCTCGACGGGGTCGGATTCAACCATCTCCTGGCTCCGGTGGCGATCTGGCGACGAGGACGGACCGACCTGGCCATCGTCCAGGAGTACGCGGCCGGCTCCACGGTGGGTTGGTCCCTGGCCCTGACCTCACTGCGGGACCTCTACGCCGCCGGCGGCGAGCCCGGCCATGCCGGGGGCGACTTTGCCGTCGAAGCCAGGCGTCTGGGCACCATGACCGCCCGGATGCATCTGGGGCTCGAGGAGGCCTTCGGCCGCAAGACGGGGAACATCGCCGCCTGGGTCACGGAGGTCGAGGACGTGGTCCGGCCGGTGGCCCCCGAGCTGTTGGCCACCGATACGGTGTCCGTTCTCCTTGACGACCTGCGGTCATCGACCACCCGGTGTGCAGCCATCAGAACCCACGGCGACTTCCATCTGGGCCGGGTGGCTCGCACCGATCTGGGATGGTACGTGCTCGACTTCTCGTCGGGGGGGAGGCCGGAGTTCACCGCAGGAGTGGTGGAGGCCGACGGGGCCAGCTATCGATCGCCTCTGGCCGACGTGGCCGACATGCTGTGGTCGTTCCACCACGTGGCGGTGGTGGCTGCCGCCGAGCGGGACCCGAACGACCGTCTCGGGTTGAGTGAGCTGGGCCGGGCATGGGAAGGCCGGAATCGGCGGGCGTTTCTGGCCGCGTATCTGGCCACTCCGGGCATCGGGGGCCTGGTACCGCCTGAGCGGAACGTGGTGCGCGAGCTGGCGGCGGCGTTCGAACTCGAGCGCTCGGCATCGATGATGGCGATTCGGCCCTGACGGTGCGAACGTGACCATGCGGATCGGGATCCTGACTGGCGGCGGCGATTGCCCCGGCCTCAATGCGGTAATCCGCGCCGTAGTGGTTGGCGGTTCCGTCCTCCATGGCGACGAAACGGTCGGCTTCCTCGACGGCTGGCGGGGGGTGGTCGAAGGCGCCACCGTCCCACTGCTTGCCGACGAGTGCCGGGGAATCATCTCCCGGGGCGGCACCATCATCGGCTCATCCCGCACCAACCCGTTCGCCACCGACGCCGGACCTGATCAGGTTCTGGCCACTGTCCAACGGTTGGGGATCGACGCCCTGGTGGCCGTCGGCGGTGACGACACCCTGGGAGCCGCTGACCGCCTGGCCAGCCTGGGCTTGCCGGTGGTGGGGGTACCCAAGACCATCGACAATGACCTGCCGGGCACCGAGGTGACCTTCGGGTTCGATACCGCCGTACAGGTCGCCACCGAGGCCATCGACCGCCTGCAGACGACCGCCGAGTCACACCATCGGGTAATGGTGTGCGAGGTGATGGGCCGTTACGTGGGCCACATCGCCGTGCACGCCGGCATTGCCGGAGGCGCGGCGGAGATTCTGATTCCAGAGGTGCCATTCTCGATCGAGGCTGTCTGCGAGCGGCTGCGCCTCCGGCACTCCGGCGGCCGCTACTTCTCCACCGTGGTGGTGGCCGAGGGCGCACTCCCCCGTGACGAGAGCGCGGCGGGGGGCAAGGGCCCCCGGGTGCTGGCCGGCGGGACCGACCAGTTCGGGCACAGCCGGCTCGGGGGGATCGGCATGTGGCTGGCCCAGGAGATCGGGATCAACACCGGCTACGAGGCGCGTTCCACCGTATTGGGCCATATCCAACGGGGAGGGTCGCCGACCGCCTTCGATCGGGTGCTTGCCACCCGGTTCGGTGCCGCCGCGCTGGAGGCGGTCCACGATGGCGAGTTCGGGACCATGGTGGCCCTCCAGGCGGGGCACATCGTGCGTATCCCACTGTCGGATGCGGCCGGCAAGGCGAGGACCGTCGACCCTCAACTGTACGAGGACGTGGCCGGGCCTTATCTCGGTTGAGTGGGCGATCGGCATGGTCTGGCCTGACCAGTCACCCGCGGTTGGTCGTCTCGGTCGCGGCTGGCGCCGGTCGGCTCTGGCGCCGGTCGGCTTAGCGTCCGCTGCTGACGGGAACCCGCACCCTCAGCTCTTCAGCTGCCACCTCGGGGTTTTTGATGTTGATCAACACACCGGTGCCCAGTTCGAATCCGGCCACCGTGGTCAGCTTGGGCACGACGTGGACGTGCCAGTGGTATGGCTCGGGAGCCCGGTAGGGGGCGGAGTGGAAGACCAGGTTGTAGGCCACGTCGCCGACCACGCTGCGGAGGCTGGACAGTGTCTCCTTCAGCGCCTTGCCCACCGCTCTCAGGTCGCCCGGGGGACTGTGATGGAGGTGGGGGCAGTGGTTGCGGGGGATGATCATCATCTCGTAGGGGGACCCGCTCCAGAACGGGCAGATGACCAGCACACGCTCGTCGGCATACACCAAGCGGTGGCCGACATTCTCCTCGGCATCGACCGCAGTGCAGAGAAGGCAGCGTCCGGCGAACCGGGCAAATCCGGCCTGTTCCTCCACCAACTCGCGGGGGACGAACGACATTCCCAAGAGCTGTCCGTGTGGGTGGTCGACCGATGCTCCGGCTTCCCGCCCCGAGTTGAGGATGGCCTGGCTGTAACGGAGACCCGGGATGGTCGAATGTTCTTCGATCCGGTCGCGGATGGCGACCATCACCAGGTTGGTCTGGTCGTCGCTCAACATCGACCATGTCTTGTCGTGGTCGGGAGAGAGGACCAGCACCTCATGGATACCACCGGCTGTGGCTTGGGTGAATACAGGTCCGCGGTTGGTGACCACGAAGGGCCCGTCGCCTTCGAAGACCGGATAGCGACTGGGCACGACCCGCACCAGCCAACGACCCTCCGGACCGTACGTCTCGAGGGCCGGAGCAACGGCCTCCTCGTTGCCGGGGCAGAACGGGCAGGCCCGGGACGGATCCGCCTGGGTGGTGACCACCGGCGAGAAGGCCATGGGCCGGTCGGCCCGGTCGGTACTCACCGCTACCCAGCGGCCGGTGAGGGGATCGAGACGGACCTGGTTCATCTGCTCTGGTGGTGTCCCATGGGATTCGCAATCGGGATCGAAGTGGTTGTGGTCGAGGTCACCCAAGTTGTATCGGCAGGTTGTCGATGGTTCCTGAGTGGGGACTCCTGGTGTTGTCCCACCCAACAACGTAGCAATCCTCGGGGCCCGGGTCGCGTACGGGGGCACCATGGGGGATGGGTGGGCCATGGGTGGGGGCACGGGTGGTGTGGGGAATCCCCGGGGACACCGGGTGATCGGGGGATGAAAGAATCGGTGGGGTGCCCGCCCACGCGCCGATGACCGCCACCTTGGTGGCTGTCTCTGTGAGCCGGGGTGCTGCGTACGACGTGGTGTTGCTGGCCCATGTGCTGGCGGCGGTAGTCGGGTTCGGAGCGGTGTGCGTGGCCGGCGCCTACGCAGTGGCACTCGGCCGTTCCGGGCCGATCCCCGAGTCGGTGAGGCGGTACTACCGTCCCGGACTCAACTGGGCCGGGCGGATCCTCTTTCTGGTTCCCGTTCTCGGGTTCGTGCTCCTCGGGATGAACCACGGTGCCCATGCCTACTCGTCATCGGACAGAT
>JADGOI010000190.1 GCA_017883075.1 Acidimicrobiales bacterium | reverse complement strand
CCGAACGAGATGTTGGCGAAGAGCCCGAGCTCGTCGCGAAGACGCTTGCGGATCTCATAACCGTGGAACTCGTGCTCCGAAAGAAGACCGAGAATGGCCAGGTCGAGCACGTCAGTGTCCCCCGACGTCTGCACCCGCGGGAGCGGGGCGCCACTCGGTATGGGTGAGCTTCATGCCAACATGATATATCAGATCGATATATCGATGCAACATATCGATCGATGGTCGGTGAGTGGACCCGGATGGCACCGACCGAGGCGGTACGCTGCGGCGTGCTTACCGGGACGACCAATGTTCTGCCCCCCAAGGACATCAACACCACCTGGTACCTCGATCTCAATCACTTCGCCCGACAGACCTCCTGGGCCCACGGGTTCATGCACGCCTATGCGCTTTGGGCCGGGTTGGCAGTTCTGGGGGTGCTGACGATATTCGTCATCGTCACGGCCCGACTCCGGCCCGATGCCCCCCGGTCGCTGGCCATACCGCTGTTGACCGCGGCGTCGGCGTTCGTGGCCCTGGGAGTCAATCTGCTGCTGTCCCATGGATTTGGGGAGTTGCGCCCCTACGTTGTCCATCCCTCCGCCCTGGTGTTGGTGGGTCGGGCCAACGACTTCTCGTTCCCGAGCGACCATTCCGTCGTGGCCGGCGCCCTGGCGTGCGGGCTCTTCCTCTATGACCGCCGCTACGGCATCTTCGCCGTGGTGCTGGCGCTGACAGTGGCATTCGCCCGGATCTACGTGGGCTCCCACTACATCGGCGACGTGGCGGCCGGGCTCATTGTCGGAGCGGTGGTTGCCGCCATGGTCATCTTCGGGCTGCGCCCCCTGGTGGCAGCGGGGGCCGACAGGCTGGCCCGGACACCCCTCCGGCCGTTGCTCCAGGCCCGCACCACCACCGACAGCTGACCGCAGTCCCCGCCCGACACGGGTTCGGACCGCCTCCGGCACCACCAGCGCCGAATGCCGGGAGCCGGGAGTCGGTTGTCGGAAAATCATCAAGAGACGTGCCCTTTCGGACGGGCGAAGGGTTACCCTGAGACACGTGAGCTTCCGACCTGGAGGGCTCGGAGGTGTGCAGACATCCCCGACCGGAGGACAAGTCGAGTACCGACTCGCCCGAAACTCCGTCGTCAGTGAGTACCGCAAGGGTCGGTTGTCCAGGCTCGACGTGTGTGATGCCCATCCTGAACTACTGAGGGCGGCCGTGCATCTTGGTCTGCCCACCGATGCCCCGTGCCCGATCTGCGAAGGGTCCGGGTTGGTGGACGTGACCTTCGTTTTCGGTTCCCGCCTTCCCCCCGGGGGACGATGCGTGACGTCCCATGCCGAGCTCGCCCGCTACTGGCGACGGAAGGACCCGGTTGTCTGTTACGTGATCGAAGTGTGCAACGCCTGCCGCTGGAACCACCTGGTCCGCATGTACCCGGCCGGTGCCGGGGTCGAGGCGGTGGCGCGACCTTCTCTCGGCGCCCGGGCGGCGGCACGTCGCGGCTGAGATCATCGACACCTGTTCCCTTCGGCCCGCCCCCGAAGTAGCCTGACTCCGCAGCACACTTCTGTGCCACCGTTCCGGTGAGACCATGCCGCCGGCAGCCTCGTGGCGCTGGACGGCCGATCAGGAGGGTCACCATCCATGTCCGACATCCGGCCGGCACCCATCACAGTTCCCTCGGTTCGCGCCTCCAAGCGTCGCGACGGCCATCAACCCCTCGTCATGGTCACCGCCTACGACGCCCCCGGGGCCCGTATCGCTGACGGCGCCGGGGTCGACCTGATTCTGGTCGGAGACTCGGTGGCCAACAATGTCCTCGGATATGAGGACACCCTGCAGGTCACCATCAATGACATGGTGCATCACACCGCGGCGGTGGCCCGGGCCAAACCGAGGCCACTCATCGTGGCCGACCTGCCGTGGTTGAGCTACCACATCGACGCTGCCGATACCGTCAGAAACGCCGCCGCCCTCATTCGGGCCGGCGCCGGGGCGGTGAAACTGGAGGGAGGCCGCAAGCGGGTCCCGATGATCGAGGCATTGGTGGCTGCGGAGATACCGGTGATGGGCCACCTGGGGCTCACCCCCCAATCGGTGCACACCATGGGCGGCTACCGAGTGCAGGGGAAAGATGACGCCGCAGCCGAGGGGTTGGCTGAAGACGCCAGGGCCATCACCGCCGCCGGCTGTTTCGCCATTGTGATCGAGGGGGTTCCCGAAGGGCTGGGAGCTGCCATCACCCAACTGCTCGACATCCCGACCATCGGGATCGGAGCCGGCCCGGACTGTGACGGACAGGTGCTCGTCTTCCACGACTTGCTGGGCCTGAACGCCACCACTCCCAAGTTCGTCCGGCGCTATGCCGAGCTGGCTGTGCTGGCCACCGACGCCCTTGCCGCATATGCCGCCGATGTGCGATCGGGGGCCTTCCCGTCCGACGCGGAGGTGTACCACTAGGCACCGGCTAGAGTGTCCGAGTCGTTCCTGCCGCGCCAATCACGTGGCCTCCAGTTCCGACCTGCCCCAACCGTGGGGCTCGGGTGCACCGTCACCTGATCCAGAGGGAGGTGAGCCGCAGATGCGGCCATACGAAACAATGGTTATCTTCGATGCCGCCGCCGATGAGGCTGCGGTCAACGGGGTTCTCGAACGGGCACTCGATGCCCTGAAGGCGAAGGACGGGAAGCCCGGCCGGGTAGAGCGGTGGGGGAAGCGCACCTTTGCCTACGAGCTCCAGCACAAGCGTGAGGGCTACTACGTGGTCATCGAACTCACCGCAGAGCCACCCGCCGTCGCCGACATGGAGCGGGTCTTCGTCTTGGCTGACGAGGTGCTTCGCCACAAGGTGATGCGGTTGCCGGACAAGGTTGCCGGCCGACGGGCGGAAGCCGCGGCTGCCGCCTCGTCCAAGGAGGGTTGACCGATGGCCAACGGCAACAGCGTGTCGCTGGTGGGAAACATCACCCGCGATCCTGAACTGCGGTTCACCAACACCGGCCAGGCGACCGCCAGCTTCGGGTTGGCGGTCAACCGCCGGTGGCAGAACCGCCAGACCCAGGAGTGGGAAGAGGCCACCTCGTTCTTCGACGTGGTGTGCTGGCGCGAGATGGCGGAGAACGTCGCCGAAAGCCTGTCCCGTGGCGCCCGGGTGATCGTCACCGGTCGCCTCGAGCAGCGAAGCTGGGAGACCCCTGATGGGGACAAGCGGTCCAAGGTGGAGGTTGTCGCCGACGAGATCGGCCCCAGCATCCGGTGGGCGACTGCCCAGGTGACAAAGAACGAACGCCGCGGCCCCAACCAGGGTGGCGGTTCCAATCAGGCCGGTAGCGCCAATGCGCCCGGGGGTGGAGGTGGGCCCAGTCCCTCACCTTCCGCACCTTCGGGCGGCAATGCCGGCGAAGCCGCTGGCTACGGATATAGCGAGGAGCCCTTCTAATCATGCCGCGTAACAACGATCGTGGAAGCAGTAGTAACAGCAATACCCGCCGTGCCCCCAAGGACACCGGCCGGCGCATCAAGAAGAAGCCTTGTGCCATCTGCAAGGACCGGATCGCGTGGGTTGACTACAAGGATGTCAACATGCTCCGCAAGTACATGAGCGACCGGGGAAAGATCCGGGCTCGTCGGGTGTCGGGCAACTGTGCTCAGCACCAGCGCGACGTCGCCCTCGCCATCAAGACCGCCCGTGAGCTGGTGCTGCTGCCCTACACGCAGCGGACCACCACCGAACGACCGGGTGGCCGGGGTGGCCGGGGTGGCCGGGGTGATCGTGATGGTGGCTTCAGTGGAGGTCAAGGCGGTTCCGGTCGGGGTCGGCCACGTTCTGACTCCGATGAGGAGCAGGGCAGGTCTTCTGGCGCTGGGTCTGCTCCCGCCGGCGATACTGTCGCCGCTCCTGCTGGCGAATCGGCAACCGGTGCCGA
>JADGOI010000189.1 GCA_017883075.1 Acidimicrobiales bacterium | reverse complement strand
TCGAGCTGGCCAAGGCCGAGGTGGCCCGGCTGTCCGAGACGGTCAAGGAGATGGCCGTCAAGCTGATGTTGGTCCAGGGAAAAGGCGGGTGGGGCTGAGACCAAGTAGCGCGTTTCGCCCAGGTGGGCCCCCAAGCGCAGGCTCGCTCGGTGACGCGGGATGCTGCTCCCTGACGAGACGCGCGCTCGTGCCGCTAGTCCGGCCCAGCGAGGCTTCCGCGGTCCCGCTGGTGCCGTGGATCGCGCGCCCGGGCCGTGCGTGGTGGCAGCCACGGTGGCAGCCACACCAACGCCTAACAGCGTCGCGCCGTGGACGCGGATGGACGGTAAGGCCTGTCTGACCTGCGGTAACGCACTGAGCTACACGCCTCCGGACACCCACCGGACGTTCTATTAATCCGTAGGTTCTGGGTTCGAGTCCCAGGCGGCCCACCGTAAACATGCAGCTCAGGGCGCCTTTTCGCGCCCAGCGGGATAGGACTGGAGCATCTTTGGCAGCCACGCTGATGGGGGCAGCCTGTTCGTCGTCGTGTCCGGCGGTCTTAAAAACCGCTAGGGGTGCAAGCACCGGGTGCAAGCTCCTCGTGGGCTCGAATCCCACGCCCTCCGCTCAGCCAGCGCGGATGCCACTTGACCTGGGTTTTTGCTGGTGACGGCAAAGCTTCACCGGTCCAAGGCAGTCCGATCGAGTCCAGCCGTCAACGGCTTCCCGGGGCACATCGTGGGCTAGAGACCTCTGGAGTATGAGTCGCGGACGAAGGTCGGGCAGCTCGAACGGGCGCTGGGCCGCAAGCCCTACGAGCGGAGATCGCCGGGGAACTCTCGCGGGACTGGACGTGAGCACCGGGTGTCCAGGGAGGCGAGGAGGGGCCGACCGCGAATGCCCCATAAGGGACATAGGGGAGTGGACACATTGACCGCCGCTTCTGCCAGCTGGAGAACCTTGGTCGTCATGCGATGATTTCTCTCGTCGCATCGCCCACTCTCTTCCGTCGGCCTGGCGCCGCGATGATGCACTGATGCATAAGGATCAACTAGCCGGGCACAGGCGACGGGGAGCACGCATTGAGCGACATCTATAAGCCGGTCGACTGGACCGTTCAGCAGCTCGTCGACTCGATCGCCACTGGGGTGCTTCGCCTACCCGACCTGCAGCGGCCGTTCGTGTGGCCGGCCACGAAGGTCCGCGATCTGATGGACTCGATGTATCGCGGCTACCCGGTCGGCGAGCTGATGTTCTGGAACCGAATCGGCGGAGACGACACAGGAACGATCGGAACCTCGCAGAAGAGCCACATCTCTAGCCACCTCATCGTGGACGGGCAGCAGCGGCTGACCAGCTTGTACGTGACGATCACCGGTGAGACGGTGGTTGACGACGACTACCGCAAGAAGAGCGTGCGCATCTCGTTCAACCCATTCGTTGAACGGTTCGAGGTGGCGCAGCCAGCGCTGGACAAGTCCCCAGAGTGGATCCCGGACGTGGCGGCCGTGTTCATCTCGTCGCTGCAGGCGTTCCAGGGGTTCGTCGCACGACTCGAGGAGGCCCGTAAGACACTGTTGACCGCCGAGGAGCAGACCGCGGTGTTCGCCGCGATCCGTCGGCTGGAGGCACTGAGAGGCCGGACATTCAAGGTCATCGAGCTTCAGTCGCATGTCGACAAGGCCGTCGTCGCCGACGTGTTCGTCCGGATCAATTCCGAGGGCGTAAACCTCACTGCGGCCGACTTCATTCTTACCTGGCTCAGCGTGTTCTGGCCGGATGGCCGGGAGCAGCTCGAGCGGTTCGCGCGAAACTCGCGGCTGACCGCTGACCACATCACGGAGTTAACTGGAACGCAGACCACCTGGACCCCGAAGAACCATTACCTTGCACCCACCCCGGGGCAGCTGATCCGCGTCGGCGTGGCTGTCGGCCAGAACCGTGGCCGGCTCCAGGACGCCTATAACGCGCTGCGGGCCCGGGACCGCAAGACCGGCGAGACCGACCCGGTGCGTCAGGCGGAGGAGCTCGACAAGATCAAGCGCGTCGTCCCGCTCATGCTCAACAAGGTGAACTGGGACGAGTTCCTGCGCGTGCTCGGCAAGGCGGGCTTCCGTTCGCGCAAGATGATCACGTCCAACACCACGGTCCTCTACACATACGGGCTCTGGCTGGTTGGGCGGGAGCGCCACGGCGTCGACCTGACCGTACTGCGGGACATGCTGGCTCGCTGGTTCTTTATGGCGCAGACCACAGGCCGGTACACCAGCAGCCCGGAGACGGCCATCCAGCAGGATCTCGATCGGGTCGCGGACGCGGACGGCGCGGATGGTTACGTCAAGGCACTCGACGGCGTCATCGCGACGACGCTGACCCCGGACTTCTGGAGCATCCGGCTAGCGGAAGGGTTTATCTCCTCCTCAACCGCAGTCTCGCCGTCGTACCAGGCGTACCTGGCAGCGCTGAACATCCTTGACGCGCAACTGTTCATGCTCCACGAACAGGTCCGGGACTGGACTGACCCGACGGCGACGAACGTGAAGAACGTCGAAGGGCACCACCTGTTCCCCCGGGCCTACCTGCGCGACGTCCTCGGCTACACCGACATGAAGCGGATCAACCAGGTGGCGAACTTCGTTCCCACCGACTGGGCCACCAACAGCCTCATCTCCGACCGGCCGCCACATGACTACTGGCCGGAGCTGCAGGCTGCCCGCGACTTCACCGGAGAGACGCTGCGACGGCAGATGCAGTGGCACGGGTTGCCGGAGAACTGGACCACGATGCCGTACGAGGACTTCCTCGACCAAAGGCGCAAACTGATCGCCGCTGTCGTCCGCGACGGGTTCCTGCGATTGAGCGACCCCAACTACCAGCCGGCGCTGCCGGACTCGCACGCGCCCGGCGATGACGTCCTAGAAGTCGCCGTATCCCTCCTGGATCTCGTCAGCGCGGGACGGCTCCGGCCGGGCGATCTCCTTACGTCGACGGACGTCGATCTGGAGGCTCTAGCTGAGGTCACCGAGGACGGCGAGATCCTGCTCGACGACAAGACCTACGACACCCCGGACCGGGCTGCCCGCGCGGTCGGCGACGAGACGATCGACGGCTGGGACTTCTGGGCGGTCGTCACCAGCACAGGATCCGTGAAGTTGTCCACACTTCGGGATGAGCTGACCGGCGCGGCGTGAGAAGGTTTGTCCCCGGTTCGCCACGCCCTACCGACGAGACTCGCCGTCGGCACTCGGCATGGTACGGGCGTCGCTGCGTTGAGCCCCGCAAACGCGCCAACCCGAGCTAAGCAACCCGAGCCAGCATTTCCGCTTGGTGCATGACCAGCTTGATCGCGGCCAGCTGCTTGTCCGGCGGGTATCCGTACCGATTGAGTAACCGACGGATGGTCGCGCGCATTCGGGCGCGCACCTGCTCCTTCTCGCTCCAGTCGATGCTCTCATTGCGACGAACCGAATCGACCAGCTCCCGGGCGATCTGCTTCAGTAACTCGTCGCCCAGCTCGAGGACCGCTGAGCCCCGATCCACCGCATCGGTCGCTGCTGTCAACGGGTCGTAGCGGACGAATGCCCTTCTGAGCAGCGACGATGTGACTCGGGTGCGGCTCTCCTGGAGTGAGGTCCGGGCCTGCTCTCCCCGGTCCGGGGAACGGTTGATGTAGGTCTGCGGCCCCCGCATTCAACTTGCCCGACACGCCGTTTCACATGCTCGTGTTTGGCATCATCCCGCGAAACAGTCTGCTAGGGCATTACTGGCAGGTGGGAGGATGTGGCGATGGCTGGTCGGGCAACGTCCGGACCGGAGCGGATGATCCGAGGGTCGGTGGTGACCCACCGGCGCCGCTGCGGGAAGCCGAACTGCCGGTGCGCCGACGGGGAGGCGTTGCACGAGTCGACGGTGCTCAGCTACTCCGAGGGCGGCCGGACC
>JADGOI010000076.1 GCA_017883075.1 Acidimicrobiales bacterium | reverse complement strand
TTCTTCACCCCATGGCATCACTCGGTGAGAGTCGACGTGGCCGATCGCCGAGTCGATGCGCTCGGCAACAAGATCGACGTCGAATTCGATCTCCTCTCGTCTCGCATCGACGGCCTGGTTACCGAGGCCGGTCATTTGAACGAGACGTTCGGCGAGTTGGTCGGCAAGGCCCACACCCACGGACGGGCGGCGTAAGCGGCGGATCAGCTCGATCCTTCGAGTGCGGGAGCCCAAACTATCGATGCCCATGTAGTGGCGCCGGTCGGTACGGCCGACCAACAGCACCGGGCGGATCCTTCGGGCATCGAATGGTCCGCGCACCGGCCTGTGTGTGAAACTCACCGGCGAACGTAGCGAGGGGACGCCAGGACGTCGATCGCTCGGCGAGGGGGGAGAAACATGCGAGCTGCAGTGACCCGAGACGGCCGTCTGGATGTTGTCGATGTGGAAGATCCGGCACCGGGTCCGGGTCATGTACTCGTTCGCCCGTTGTCGACAGGCATCTGCGGATCTGATCTCCACGCATTGGCCGACTTCTCCAACTTCGCCGGTCTCCTCGACCGGGTGGGGGCACCCTCTCTCGATGCTTCCGCCGATACTGTTTTCGGGCACGAATTCTGTGCCGAGATCCTCGAGCACGGTCCGGATACTGCCGGTACCTTGCCGGTGGGCACCCGGGTCTGCTCGGTGCCGCTCATCCTTGGAGAGGGGGGGGTCGAACAGATCGGGTATTCAAACCGGTACCCGGGCGCGTTGGCTGAGCGCATGGTCCTTCAGGAAGCGCTCCTGCTGCCGGTCCCCGACTCACTCGACACAAACATCGCCGCCCTTACCGAGCCGTTGGCAGTCGGAGAGCACGCGGTCGGCCTCGCCGACCTACAGCCCGGCCAGCCGTGCCTTGTCGTCGGGTGCGGTCCGGTGGGCCTGGCGGTTATCGCCGCGCTCAAGGGTCGCAACCACGGTCCCGTGCTGGCGGCGGACTTCTCGGCGACTCGCCGCCGCTTGGCCGAAGCATTTGGCGCCGATGAGGTCATCGACCCGGCGGTGTCGTCGCCGCACGACCGTTGGGCATCATTCGGAGTGCCGGTGACCATGATGGAATATGCCGGCGCAGTCATGACCGGCGCCGATCTGAAGAATCCGGTGATCTTCGAAGCGGTCGGTGTGCCCGGCATGTTGCAGGGCATCATCGAAGAGGCCCCTCCGCGCAGCCGCATCGTCGTGGTCGGCGTATGTATGCACGCCGATTCGATCGAGCCGTTTTTCGCCGTGGCCAAGGAGTTGGAATTCCGTTTCTCCTTCGGCTATTCCCCCGCCGAGTACGCGGCCACTCTGGAGCGCCTGGCCAGCGGTGTGCCCGGCGCCGAGCTGCTGGTGACAGACGTACTCGGCCTCGATGAAACCCCCGGTGCATTCGAAACCCTGCGCTCGCCCGGTGAGCACGGAAAAATTCTCATCACTCCGCAGACGTAACAGGACTAGAGAGGAACACAGGATCCATGACCACTCTGAACGCAGGAGACCACCTGAAATTCGGGATCTTCCTGGCCCCGTTCCATCCGGTCGGGCAAAATCCCACGCTGGCGCTCGAGCGGGATATGCAGCTGATCGAGCATCTCGACCAGCTCGGCTTTGACGAAGCCTGGATCGGCGAACATCACTCTGCCGGCTACGAGATCATCGCTTCACCCGAGGTATTCATCGCTGCTGTCGCCCAGAGAACCCGCCACATCCGATTGGGAACCGGGGTCTCGTCCCTGCCGTACCACCATCCCTTCATGCTGGCGGACCGCCTGGTGTTGCTCGATCACCTCACCCGAGGGCGTCTGATGATCGGTGTCGGCCCTGGTGCCCTCCCCTCTGACGCCTTCATGATGGGCATCGAGGTGGCGAAGCAGCGGGACATGATGGAGGAGTCACTCGAGGCAATCCTCCTGCTTCTGGCGGGCGACGAGCCCGTCGATTACGAGACCGATTGGTTCAAACTGGTGGGGGCACGTCTGCAGATGCGCCCATACCAGCGTCCCTTCCCTGAAGTGGCCGTGGCCGCCCAGGTGTCACCGTCCGGTCCCCGGGCGGCCGGGCGCTTCGGCTGCAGCCTCCTCTCCATCGGGGCCACCTCGACCGGTGGCTTCGATGCCCTCGGCCTGCATTGGAAAGTGATGGAAGAGCGGTCTGCGGAGTTCGGGACCACGGTGGACCGGAGCAAGTGGCGCCTGGTAGGCCCGATGCACCTTGCCGACACCAAAGAACAGGCCATTGCCGACGTGGAGTTCGGTCTGGCCCAGTGGGTCGACTACTTCCAGAGAGTGGCAGCTCTGCCGCTCGCCCCCGATACCACCGACCACTCATCACTGGTCGATGCCCTGAACGCTTCGGGCTTCGCTGTCATCGGTACCCCCGAAGATGCAATCAACCAAATCAGCCGCTTGCGTGAACAGTCGGGTGGATTCGGCACCTTCCTCACCATGGGGCACGAGTGGGCCGACACCGATGCCACCCGCCATTCCTACGAACTGATGTCGCGTTACGTGGTACCTCAGTTTCAGGGATCAGCAAGTTCGCTCACGGCCAGCCGGGACTGGGCGGCCGAAAACCGTCCGGCATTCATCGGTGCCGCCGGATCGGCCATCATGTCGGCCATCCAGAAACATGCCGAAGAAAAAGAAGCCAAGTCAGCCAAGGTCTGAAAAGCGATGAGCCAAATCACCCATCACCAGATCCCCACCAACGGGATCGAACTCCACGTTGCCGAAAGCGGATCAGCCGATGGTCCGCCCGTGGTGTTATGCCACGGATTCCCCGAACTCTGGTATTCGTGGCGGCACCAGTTCGACGCCCTGGCCGATGCCGGTTACCGGGTTCTCGTTCCTGACCTGCGAGGGTACGGCGGAAGCAGCCATCCCACAGGTGATGTCTCCGCCTACGGCGCTGATCGGATCACCGCCGACCTGTGTGGCCTGCTGGACCACTACGGCTACGAGCACGCGGCATTCTCCGGGCACGACTGGGGGGCGATGGTCCTCTGGGAAATGGCGCGGGTCCATCCACAACGGATGTCTTCGCTATGCAATATGAGCGTTCCCTTCCTGCAGTCCCCCATGCCGCCGACAGAGATCTTCAAAGCCATCTTCGTCGGCAAGTTCTTCTACATCCTCTACTTCCAGCCGGTGGGTCCAGCGGAAAAGGAGTTGGAAACCGACCCGCGGCGCTTTCTGCGCAACATGCTGTGGTCGGCTTCGGGTGACGCATTGGGCCTGGGCAGTTTGACACTCGACTTGCCGGCAGAGGGGACCGGCTTCCTCGACTCGCTGGCCGAGGCGCCTGAGGAGCTCCCGCCCTGGATCACCGAGGGCGACGTGGACGTATACGCCGAGGCATTCGCAGCCGGCGGATTCTTCGGCCCCCTGAGCTTCTATCGCAACATCGATGCCAATTGGCAGAGGACTCACGAGATCCCCGCCTCGGTGCTTTCCATGCCCACCGCTTTCATCTCGGGCTCGGCTGACCCGGTGATCGCCATGACCCCGGGAGGACTCGACGCAATGGCCGAAGCCCTGCCCGACTTTCGGGGGACAACCCTCATCGAGGGAGCCGGCCACTGGGTCCAACAGGAACGACCCGAAGAGACCAACGTCGCCCTGTTGGAGTTTCTGTCATCGGTGAGCTGACGTCGATACCGCCGGCTGGTACTTACGACGGCCGGTGGTCCGGGCCCCCGGAGTGCGGAACTACTGATCGGGGCGGCTCCTTTGAACCAGCGAGGCGGCGAACTCCTCCGAGGTCACCAGTTCCACCAGCATCCTGACCCCGAAACCGGTGCCGCCCTTGGTGAGGTACCGGAGGTTCTCGTCTGAGCGCGCCGGCCCGGCAATGTCGAGATGGGCCCACGGCACATCGCCGACGAACTCGCGTAGTAGCAATGCCGCAGAAATACTCCCGGCCTGACCAGGTCGACCGACGTTCCGCATGTCAGCCACCTCGGAGTCGATGTGATTCCGGTAGTCGTCGGGAAGAGGAAGTGGCCACACCGGCTCGCCGGACCGTTCGCTCGCCGCCTTCACCTGGTCCAGCAACCCTTGGTCGTTTCCGAGAAGTCCGGCGATCTCCTTGCCCAGTGCGACCACGGCAGCACCGGTGAGCGTGGCCAGGTCGATGATGGCGTCAGCGCCGGACTCCACCGCCAATGACAGGGCATCAGCCAGCACGAGGCGACCTTCAGCATCGGTGTTGAGGACTTCGATGGTCTTACCGTTGCGAGCAGTCAGCACGTCACTTGGCTTGATGGCGGAACCGCTCGGCATGTTTTCCGTGAGGGGTGTCATCACGGTCACCCGGATGCGCGCGGTCAACGCCGCAATGGCGTCCAGTGCGCACATCACCGCGGCTGCGCCGCCCATGTCCGTCTTCATGGTCTCCATGCCTCCCGGAGTCTTCAGGGAGAGCCCACCCGAGTCGAAGGTGATGCCCTTGCCCACCAATACGAGGTGAGGGGTTCGGCCATCAATGTCGATCGGATCTGCCGGGAGGTACTCGGCCTTCACCAACCGTGGTGGCTGGGTCGATCCACGCGCAACACCAAGCAGACCGCCCAGCTTCTCCGACGCAATCCGGTCCTCGTCCCACACCTCGATGGACAGCTCCGGAACATCGTCGAATCGTTGGACAAACAGGTCGGCGAACTTCTGTGGGGTCAAGGAACTCGGCGGTTCGTTCACCAGGTCGCGCGCCAGGCTTACCGCTTCAGCAATCCGGCCACCTCGGGCACTCCCTTCCGCCGCGGCGAGTTCCTCCGCGGGTGAATCAGTGATGATCACCAAGCGACCCAGTCCAGCCGGCGGTTCAGCTGTCCGAAAGGCGTCATATCGATACGACCCCAGGAGCGCTCCCTCGGCCACGGCCGCGCCTACCCGATGTAGTGGGAGGATCAGCTCTCGAGGCAGCACGAAAGCGGCTGCATCCCCGGAGCCCGCTGCCCGAATGAATGCTGCTGCCCCACGGCGCAATGTCTCCAAGCCGGCATCGCCGACGAGCTTGGCCTCTCCCCCGAGCCCCACCAGCACCATTGCGGTCGGGGGATCCGTCTCGGAAGACAATGCATCACCTTCAGAGGGCGAAGACCTGATCGGGGTAGCACCGGCCGCATGGAACACGAGGGTCTGACCCACCTTCCCGGTGAAGTCCTGACGCTTGCACCAGGCAGCATCGAGAGCCGCAGTACCGGCCATGCCGGTGATGGCCGATGCCATGCTCGACCCCAGGTGCGGACCGTCAGCGCCTGTGAACACCGGCACCCCTACCGCCACAAACTCCTCCAGCCGCACCGTGGCTGCTGTGCTCTCGACCTTCAAGACTTCTCCCCTTCGTCGTCACCGGGCAACAACGTGCCGGCTCTCTCTTCGTGTTCGTCGTCGGACGCTCTGGGTGTCCGCGGCGCCTTTCGGGACTTTCGGGCTGAATCCCGGGCCAGCAGATGCTCGTCGCCCTCGGTCCATCGGGCCATCGCCCACAGAAGATCGGACAGCCGATTGAGAAACTGCCCGACCAAGGACCCTTCAACCGGGTGCGCCACCGAGAGGCGCTCCGCACGGCGCACGACGGTGCGGGCCACATCGAGCACGGCTGACACCCGGGTCGCTCCAGGAATCACGAATTCTGCCGGCATGTCGAACCGGGCGATCAACTCATCAATGCGGGCCTCGAGGGCCACCACCATCTCTGCCGTGACCAGGGTCGTACCCGCCACCAGCTTCGCCCGTTTGGAGGGGTCGGTCGCCACCTCGGCCATGAGCACATAGAGATCCCGCTCGAGTCCTATGAGCAGTTGGTCGAGCTCGGATCCGGACTCGGCCTCGGCCCGGGCCATGCCCATCAACGCTTGGGCTTCGTCCACCGCACCGTTGATCTGCATCACCAAGGAGTCCTTGGGCACGCGCCCGCCATAGAGAAGGCCGGTCGTGCCGTCGTCGCCAGTCTTCGTATAGATCCTCACCATGCCCACATCACCCAAGGAATGCTAAGCGATCCCGAATGCCGGGCTGGCTGTAGGCCGGTATCCTGGGTGAGCCATGACCAAGATCGACTCATCTGATTCCAGCTACCTGCGCGCCGTTTCAGAACGCGTGGTCATTTTCGACGGCGCCATGGGTACCAACCTTCAACTGGCCGAACTGACGGCTGATGACTTCGGTGGCCCAGACTTGGAAGGCTGCAACGAATTGCTGGTTGTCACCCGTCCCGATGCCGTCGACCGGGTTCACCGCTCATTCTTCGAGGTCGGTTGCGATGTGGTCGAGACCGACACCTTCGGTGCCTTCGGGCCGGTTCTCGCCGAGTACGGCCAGGCCCATCGGGTCCACGAGCTGAATGTGGCCGCCGCCCTTCTGGCCCGGCAGGCCGCCGATGATTTTTCCACCCCTGACCGACCCCGCTGGGTGGCCGGAAGCATCGGTCCCGGGACGAAATTCCCCACCCTGGGCCAAATCCCCTATGCCGACCTGCGGGACGCCTACGAAGAGCAGGCGGTCGGGCTTCTCGAGGGAAGGGTCGACCTGATCGTCATCGAGACCGTCTTCGACCTGCTCCAGGCGAAAGCAGCCATCAACGGGGCACGGCGGGCAATGCGAGCAGCGGGGCGGCACATCCCCATTCAGGTGCAGGTCACGATCGAGCTGACCGGCACCATGCTCCCCGGCACCGAGATCGGCGCCGCCCTCTGCGCCCTCGAAGCCATGGATATCGACCTCATCGGATTGAACTGTGCCACCGGTCCATCTGAAATGTTCGAGCCGTTGCGTCACCTCACCGCGCATGCCTGCATTCCGGTGACCTGCCTTCCCAACGCCGGCCTTCCGTCCGTCGTCGATGGGGCGATGCACTACGACCTGACACCGGAGCAGTTGGCAGAGTTCCACCGCCAGTTCGTGAGCGAACTCGGTGTGTCGGTCATCGGAGGGTGCTGTGGCACCCTGCCCTCCCATCTGTCGGCGGTGGTCAAGGCGTGCGCCGGTCTCACTCCCGCCACCCGAAACCCCGAACCCGAACCCGGGGCCACCTCGATCTATACCGCAGTTCCCTTCACCCAGGATGCATCGGTCCTGGTGATCGGGGAGCGAACCAACGCCAACGGTTCAAAGAGGTTCCGCGACGCCATGCTCGAAAAGGACTGGGATACATGCGTCGCCATGGCACGCGACCAGGTCAAGGAGGGCTCACATCTCATCGATGTGTGCGTGGACTACGTAGGTGCCGACGGTGTCGCGGACATGGAGGAGGTGGCATCTCGCTTTGCCACCCAGTCGACCGCGCCCCTCATGGTTGACTCCACCGAGCCCCCGGTGGTCGAAACAGCTCTGGCGTGGATCGGCGGGCGGGCGGTCATAAACTCGATCAACCTCGAAGATGGTGACGCACCTGGTACCCGCTTCGACAAGGTCCTCACCTTGGCCAAGGAGTTCGGGGCCGCCGTGGTATGCACGTGCATCGACACCGAGGGTCAGGCCCGGACCGCCGATTGGAAGGTCCGTGCTGCAAAGGCCATCCATGACATTGCCACTGAACGATACGGACTCCGTCCATCTGACCTCCTGTTTGACCCCTTGGCACTTCCCCTGTCCACCGGCATGGAAGAGAGCCGACGTGACGGCATCGAGACCATCGAAGGCATCCGTCGCATCAAAGCCGAGCTTCCCGGCGTCTATACCGTGTTCGGCCTCTCCAATGTTTCGTTCGGGCTCAACCCCGCGGCTCGCCAGGTCCTCAATTCCGTCTTCCTCCACGAGTGCGTGGAGGCAGGCCTCGATGCGGCAATCGTGCATGCGTCCAAGATCCTTCCGCTTTCGAAAGTCGACGAACGAGCGAGGGAGGTATGCCTCGACCTGATCTATGACCGTCGCCGGGACGGGTACGACCCGTTGACCGAACTGCTCGATCTGTTCGAGGGAGCATCCACGTTCTCTGTCTCCACCGTGGAGGACCGATCAGGGTGGCCGGTCGAACAACGGCTCGAACACCGGATCATCGATGGTGACCGCAATGGTCTTGAATCTGACCTCGATGAAGCAATGGCCGCAGGTGTGGCCCCACTAAGCATCGTGAACGACATGCTGCTGGCCGGCATGAAGACAGTGGGCGAGCTATTCGGTGCCGGTGAGATGCAACTGCCGTTCGTCCTGGGCTCGGCCGAAACAATGAAAACTGCCGTCGCCTATCTCGAGCCTCACATGGAGAAGTCCGACCAGGGTGGCAAGGGCACCATGGTGCTGGCGACCGTAAAGGGCGACGTCCATGACATTGGAAAGAACCTGGTCGACATCATTCTGACCAACAATGGCTACACCGTGAAGAACCTGGGCATCAAGGTCGGCATCGTGGACATGGTCAATGCCCTCGAAGAGTCCGGTGCCGACGCAATCGGCATGAGCGGTCTCTTGGTGAAGTCAACTCTCATCATGCGGGACAACCTCGACGAATTGAACCGGCGAGGTCTCTCGAACATCCCGGTCATTTTGGGCGGAGCGGCATTGACTCGCACCTACGTCGAACGTGACCTTCGGTCGGTCTACGAGGGAAGACTGTTCTACGGCAAGGACGCCTTCGAGGGTCTCCGCACCATGGACAGGTTGATCGAGCTGAACCGGACCGGCGAGGACGACCCAGAATTCGGTCGTGCCCTGGGCGGACGGGACCTCGGACCCCGCAAGAGCGAGCAGCGTAAACAGAAGGCGAAGGAAGCCCTCGAACGGGGGGACGTCCTCCCGACCAGGTCTCCCCATGTCGCCATGGACAACCCGTTGTTCAGGCCTCCGTTTGTCGGTAATCGCATAGCCAAGGGCATCGCCATCGACGACATCGCCACCTATATCAATGAGACGGCATTGTTTCGCAATCAGTGGGGATACCGACCCGAGAACGGGGAGGACGACGGTGCCTTCAAGGATCGGGTCAGGGGGCTGCTCCGATCACAGCTGGCTGACGCCAAGGCGGATCAGCTTCTCGTTCCACAGGTCGCCTGGGGTCACTTCGCTGCCAATGCAGACGGAAACGACCTGGTCATCTTCAAGGACGAGAGCCGCTCATCGGAGTGGATGCGATTCACGTTCCCCCGCCAGGTCGATGATCCGTATCTCTGCATCAGTGATTTCTTTCGACCCGTCGACTCCGGAGAAGAGGACTTTGCCAGCTTCCAGGTGGTGACGATGGGTCGCAGGGTGTCCGAGGAGACGGCTCGTCTCTTCGCCGCCAACGAATACCAGAACTACCTCTATCTGCACGGGCTCGGCGTGGAGATGGCCGAGTCATTGGCCGAATACTGGCATCACCGGATCAGGGAGGAACTGGGATACGCCGCCGAAGACGGACCCTCCCTGGCTGGGCTGTTCCGCCAGAAATACCGCGGCGGCCGATACTCGTGGGGCTACCCGGCATGTCCCGACCTGGAGGACAATGCCAAGGTGGTCGATCTGCTCGGCGCAGATCGCATCGGGGTCGAGGTCAGCGAGGGATTTCAACTCCACCCTGAGCAGTCGACTACAGCCATCATCTGCCATCACCCCCAAGCCAAGTACTTCGTCGCTTAAGAGCCCAGCAATTGAGATCTTGTCGATCGAGGCTACCTGCCCTCGGGTTCGTGGGCGTCGTAGCGCTTCTGGTGTCTGTTGGGAGTGTCCTTGCTCCACAGGCAGTGTCAGCTACGGGAGCAGCCGGAGGAACGGGTGGGAATTCATTGGCGATATTGATGGCCAAGTCGTACCCGGCCATCGAATCGGTGGTGGTACAACACCCGCTGGCCAACTTCACAGCTGCGGTTCCCGGCCCCTCCAATGGGCCGCTCACAGCCTCCGAGCTGGGCGCACTGTCGTCGGACCCACAGCAGGCGGAGGACCGGTTCAATGCATTGGCCCGTCAACAAGGGTTCGGCGCGTACCTTCGGCTCTGGACTGACATCCTCGGACCCGGGGAGGGGGCCAACGACATCGTGGTCACCCTCTATCGCATTCCCAACTCGAGTGATGCTGCTTCATTTGCCTCCGGATCACAGCAGCCGTATCAGCAATCCGGAGCCGCCTCCAGTTTTTCCGTTCCCGGTATCCCGGGAGCACACGGATACACCATTTCGATTACGTCACCCGCCCGGGCGACCGAGCAGGTTGTGTTGTTCAGATCCGGTCCGTACGTCGCTATCGTGCAATTGGCATCATCGACAGCCGCGAACAATTCAGTGGCCCTCAACCCATCAGATGCCATCGTCGTGAGTTTTCAGCAGTACGTCGCCACCCAGCATTCTTTGGGTGTGGATCCCACCGGATCTCCGCCCACGGCCTCCACTTCCAACTCTCACCACGGGATCGGGCTTCCCACAGTGTCGGCGATTGTCGGCGGCTCGGTAGCGTTGGCTTCGATTGGGTGGCTGGCAACCGGACGCCGTCGCAATCGGCGACTCCGTCGACGCACTTCATCGGACGCTGTTCCGAGAGAGACCGACCGGGTCGTCACCACGATGGGCCGCGCCGGCCCTAACTACACTATTCGTCCGATACGCGGGCCGATGGTCGAAGCAGATGCTGACGAGTCCAAGTTGGAGCCGGAATTCGAGACCGGGCTCATGGAACCCGTGGCGGGACCCGTGGCCGCGACAGAAGAAGAGCCAGTCATTGAACCGGCGGTTGTACCCGTCTTGGAGCCGAATTCCCAACCTGTCATCGAGCCGGTCTTCCAGCCTGTGCTGGCCGATTCAGATGAAACACCGATCATTGAACCGGCAATTGAGCCGTTGTTCGATCCGGCAGCCGTCTTCAAGTCGGTGTCCGAGCCAGTCATTGAGGTGGCGTTCGAGCCCGTTCTTGACCCGGTGACGGAAATGGCGAATGTCGTTCGAACAACCATCCAATCACCCGAGCGGGGAAGTACGGGCACAGCAACGACGCCCGTCGGCCGCCTCGACGAACCCGTCCCGGGAACGCTCCCGGCATGGCTCCCCGACCCGTCCGGGTCGCCTGACGTTATCCGCTACTGGGATGGGGAGTCGTGGTCATCCCGCGTTGCCACGCGCTCAGCCAAACGCTGAATTGACGTGACACCAACGGCACAACGCGGCAAGGTAGCGACTTGCTGCATGCTCACTCCCCGCTCGCTACGATGAGCATCAATGAAGCATGCACCCGCGACAATCTGGGCAATAACAGTTCCGGGGATACACAAACCACTCAGCCTCGAAATGGTGATCCTCGGAGTTGCCGTTGTCCTCCTCGTCATTCTGGTGGTGAGCAAGATGATCCAGGGACGAAACGTCAAGAAGCGCAAAGCAGCTGCAGACAGGCCCTACGACGCTGACGTTGCTCTCGATGGGGCCGGACCAGTCGGATTCTCCGGTGAGACATCCGCGGGTTCAGCGGATCCGCCCCCTTTGGTTCCTCCCTTTGTTGCCTCAGCTTCCGGTGGCGGATCCACTACTCAACCATCTGTTGCGAATGCCATGCCCCCAGCATCGTCCGTTCACGGCCGCGAGTTGGTTGGCTCACCCCGATCCGGCAGTCCCGAGAGTCCTCCGCCAAGCATCGCACCCCCATCCGTGGCGCCCCCTGCCGGCTGGTTGCCGGACCCTTCGGGTGATCCGGAAGTGATCCGCTACTGGGACGGAGCCGCATGGACCATCCACACAGCCCAACGCATCCGTTGATGGCCGTTCTTCGGAACCAGCCAGCGCCGCGTGTCGAAGACGAACGATGAGTACTGAACGAACGCTGGAGTGACCGAACCCAGCCCCATTCAGTCGAGTGCCTGGCGTGACTACCCAAACTGATTGTGTGCACAATCGAGGATCCCTGCCTCTTGGGTGTTCACGGCAGTGGCCACATCCCGTACACGCTGCAGGCCGGACGTCTCGTGCCACGGACACCCGGGGCTGGCCCTCACCCGACAGGTGGCCCCGAGGGCGGCCGACGGGAATCGCGAGAGCCGATGATTTCCGATGCCCGGGTCGACCACTGATCAAAGCGCCAATGTGGCACCACCATCAACCACGACGGCTGCCCCATTGACGAACGCAGCGGGTTGCGAGCACAGGAAGGCGACGATCTTGCCGAAATCGGCCGGGTCACCCATCACTTCGGACCCACCCAGCTCCCTCATGCGATCCGTGGCG
>JADGOI010000188.1 GCA_017883075.1 Acidimicrobiales bacterium | reverse complement strand
TGGTATGTCAAGCAACTGTCAAACCGTTCGCTTATGTTCAGACCGCCGTTGACAGGACACGGGGGACGCAATCGGGCTGAATGCAACAACGGGACGATGTGACCAGAACTTCCGCTGGGTGGCGTCGCAGCTCCCCAACGACCACCGGTGATCAGTGGCTGCCCTCGGTCGACGGACCTGTGGTGTTCGCAAGCGGATCGCTTGCGAAGACCATCAGTGCGGCGGCCTGGGAATTCTTCGGAGCGCTACGACACGGTGACGACTACGTTGCCGCGCTTGTGCCCCTTCTCGACGTACGTGTGGGCCTCGACGATCTCCCCCAGCGGATAGCGCCTGTCGATGACCGTCCTGACCTTCCCGGTCTCGATGAGTTCTTTGAGGAAGACAAGGTCCTCGGGACTCCCGCCCCCAGAACCTGAGTTCCTGTTGACGTTGAGATAGACGCCTGCCTTCTTCAAGGGCCTCTTGGGCCGTGCGGACGAGAGCTTGTCCACGGCATCGAAGACAACGTCATAGGTCTCGTGGCCCTCCGTGAAGTCCTGCTGTGTGTAGTCGATCACCCTGTCGGCCCCGAGAGATCTCACCACCTCCAGATTGGCGGTGCTACAGACTCCGGTGACGTCCGCCCCGAATGACTTGGCGAGTTGCACCGCATAGGTGCCCACGCTTCCGGAGGCGCCATAGATCAGAACCTTCTGCCCGCTTTCGATGTTCGCCTTTCTGAGGACACCCAATGCAGTGACTCCTCCGGTTGCGGCGCCGGCAGCGGCCTCCTCAAAGGTCATGTTGGCCGGCTTCGTCGCCAGCATCCCGTCCTTCGTGGCCGACTTCCTGGGCTTCTCCGGCAGACATACGTACTCGGCATAGGCACCGAGACCCCAACCGGTGAACGCGAAGACGTCGTCGCCCCGCTCGAAGAGGGTCACATCCCTGCCGACCGACTCGACCTCTCCGGCCAGCTCCATCTCGAGAATCGGGTTCTTCGGGCGAGTGAAGCCAAGGATCAGTCGCGCCATGAACCGTCGCCCCCGAGGAACATCGAAGCTTCGAATCCTCACGTCCCCACGGTGCACCGTCGTCGCATGCACCCTGATCAGCACCTCGTGATCCTTTGGAACAGGTTTCTCCACCTGCTGGAGCTCAAGAACATCGGGAGGACCGTATCCCGTACACACGACTGCTTTCACGAGCTTCCTCCCGACCCACCGGGTCATCGTGGAGTACGACTTGACCTCCTGGACCCGCCGAGACCCGCCCTTGGGATCAGGGACCCGCACACAGCACACCAGTTCGCCCGCGTCAGTGAAAGGAACTGGTGAAGCCGATCAGAGCGGCCATGTAGTTCGCCCGTTCGAAGGCGGACGGGTCCGCGACGTGGCGCTGGCTGACGCTGCCCCTCAGCTGTGCCACCGACTCGAAGCCTGACGCCGCGGCCCACGCGACGAGCTCGCGCTCGACCGCGGTGACATGCTCGGGGCCGTTTACCAGCAGTGCCGAGGTCATCATCGCCACGTCGGCGCCGGCGAGCAGACAGCGGGCGACGTCGGCGCCCGTGTGGACCCCGGTCGTCACAGCGAGCGACGCCTCGACCCGCCCGGAGAGGATGGCGGTCCAGCGCAGCGGCAGCCGCAGCTCCGCCGCCGACGACAGCTCCAGCGCCGGTGCCACCTTCCGGGTCAGGGGGTCGATGTCGGGCTGGTAGAAGCGGTTGAACAGCACCAAACCGTCTGCCCCGGCTTCGATGATCCGCGCGGCCTGGTGGCCCAACGCGCTGTAGTAGGGGCCGATCTTGACCGCGAGCGGGATCGACAGGGATGCCTTGACCAGGTCGACGAGCTCCACCTGGTCGTCCTCGACCTCGCGCCCCGTCACGTCAATGTCGGCGGCGATCCCATAGAGGTTGAGCTCGAGCGCGTCGGCGCCGGCGCGCTCAAGCAGTCGCGCGTACCTCACCCAGCCGCCCGGGGTCACCCCGTTCAGGCTGGCGATCACGGGGATCGACAGGGCCTTCTTCGCCTCCTCGAGGTGGCGCAGGTAGCGGTCGGCGACCGACTCGTACTCGCCCATGTCGGGGAAGTAGCTGGAGGCCTCGGGATTGCTGTCCGTACTGAAGTCGCTGAGGCGGTCGGCCTCCATGTCCTCATACTCGACCTGCTCCTCGAACAACGAGGGAAGCACGACCGCGGCGATACCGGCCTGCTCCAGGGAACGCAGCGAGTCGACCCGCGCGGTCAGCGGTCCTGACGAGGCGACCAGAGGGCTGCGCAAGGTCAGTCCCAGGTACGTGGTGGTCAGGTCGAAGTCCGGGATCACAGTCGATTCGGCGGTCACTTCGGCACTTCCTCGGTGGCGACACCCTCGGGGTCGACGATTGCCCCGGGCTCGTGCGGCACGCTTCGTTCGACTCCGGCGAGCTGCTCGTAGTAGCGCCAGCGCTCGTCGACATCGGACTGGGCCAGGGCCATCAGGTGGTGTGCCCGCTCGGGGTCGGAGCGTTCCAGCATGGCGAAGCGGGCTTCCACGCGCGCAAACTCGCTGAGCGCCATCGACGGCTTGCGAGAGTCGAGCCGGAACGGCTTGGTGTCCTCCTCAGTTCCGGGGGAGAACCGGAAGAGGGGCCAGTGACCGCTCTTGACCGCGTCGCGCATGTGCGTCATGGAGTTCTTCATGTCAATGCCGTGCGCGATGCACGTGGAGTACGCCAGCACGAGCGACGGGCCGGGCCACGCGGCAGCCTCCACCAAGGCCCGTACCGTCTGCACCTCATTGGCACCGAGGGCGATCTGCGCGACGTAGACGTTGCCGTACTGCATCGCCAGGGCGCCGAGGTCCTTCTTGGGGGTCCCCTTGCCGGCGGTGGCGAACTTCGCCACCGCGCCCCTCGGGGTGGCCTTGGACGCCTGGCCGCCCGTGTTGGAGTAGACCTCGGTGTCGAGCACCAGCACGTTGACGTTCTCCCCGGAGGCGAGCACATGGTCGAGTCCCCCGTACCCGATGTCGTAGGCCCATCCGTCACCACCGATGATCCACACGTCGCTGCGCACCAGGGTGTCGGCCAGGCTCGACAGGTGGCTGGTGGTGGAGTCCGCTTCGAGCGCGGCCAACCGCTCGTGCAGGCGCACCACCCGTTCCCGCTGAGCGCTGACACCCGCCTCGGCGGACTGGTCCGCGTCGAGGAGCTCGCGGGCCAGCTCGGGACCGATCGCGTCGGCGAGGGTGTTCACCAGTGCCCGTGCGGTCGCCATACCCTTTTCGACGCCCAGGCGCATGCCCAGGCCGAACTCCGCGTTGTCCTCGAACAGGCTGTTGGACCATGCAGGGCCTCGACCCTCGGCGTTGCGGCTCCACGGCGTGGTCGGCAGGTTCCCGCCGTAGATCGAGGAGCATCCCGTGGCGTTTGCCACGATCATCCGGTCACCAAAGAGCTGGGTGAGCAGGCGCAGGTACGGCGTCTCGCCGCACCCCTCGCAGGCACTTGAGAACTCGAACAGCGGTTCCAGCACCTGCGAGCCCTTGATGGTGTCGTGCGGGAGCAGTTCGCGGTCCAGTGGAGGGATGGTCTCGGCGAACGCGTAGTTGGCTCGCTCGCGGTCCCGGTGCTCGGCAACCGGTTCCATGTTGAGGGCCTTGTGCCCGACCACGCTCTTGCTGTTCGCCGGGCACTGCTCCACGCACACCCCGCACCCGGTGCAGTCGTCGGGGGCGACCTGGATGCTCAGCAGGTGAGGGGTCGCCAGCTCTCTGGCGGCGAAGGGCTTGGACGCAAAGGTGTCCGGCGCACCCTCCAGGTTGTCGGGGGGGAGCACCCTCATCCCCATTGCGTTGTGCGGGCACACGATCGCGCACTTGCCGCAGTCGATGCAGATGTCGGGGTCCCAGATCGGAATCTCCTGGGCGAGCGCCCGCTTCTCGTATCGCGTGGTGCCGGTCGGGAAGGTTCCGTCCACTGGCAGTGCGCTCACCGGAAGC
>JADGOI010000187.1 GCA_017883075.1 Acidimicrobiales bacterium | reverse complement strand
CCCAAGGTGGTCACGATCAACCACCGGCGACGGTCGAACCGGTCAGCCAGTGCCCCGCCCACCGGGGCGAGCAGGCCCATCGGGATGAACGCAGCCGCGGCTACAAGGCCGGTCCAACCGGCTTGGTGATTACTTCGGGCATAGACCAGCACCCCGAGGGCGACAGTCTGCATCCAGGTCCCGACGTTGGATACGAGCGCCGACGACCACAGGAGGGCGAAGTTGCGTGATCGCAGAGGGCGAAGGGAGGCCAGGGCCATCGGTCGAGGCTACCGGGCGTCGGGCGCTGCCGGCCGGGAGCCGGCTGTTCGGGCGTCGTGCCAAGCTGATCCGATGAGTTCAGTGGAACCCGGCCGCGACCCCGGTGGTGTCACCGGTCTCGGCGTCGCCCGGAGTTTGCTGGCCGAGGCCGGCTCGGTGGTAGTGCTGACCGGCGCCGGGATCTCCACCGACTCCGGTATCCCCGACTTCCGGGGCCCGAACGGAGTGTGGACCAAGAACCCCGAAGCGGAAAAGGTGGCCACATTGGCCAGCTATATGGCCGACACAGACCTCCGCAGGCGAGCGTGGCGCAGTCGACTCAACTCACCAGCATGGGCCGCCCGTCCCAACGCCGCCCATATCGCGCTCGCCGCGCTGGCTGCTTCGGGAAAGCTCCACACCCTGGTGACCCAGAATATCGACGGGCTCCATCAAGCCGCCGGAACCGATCCGTCTCTCATCATCGAAATCCACGGCACCATGCACCAGGTGATGTGCATGACGTGCGACCATCGTTCCCCCATGGCAGAGACCCTCGACCGGGTGCGTGCCGGTGAAGAGGACCCGCCCTGTCGTCGTTGCGGAGGGATCCTCAAGTCCGCCACCATCAGCTTCGGCCAGGGACTTGTGGCCGAGGACCTGCGGAGAGCCACCCGCGCGGTTTCCGAATGCGATCTGCTGCTGGCCATCGGATCCTCCCTGGCGGTCTTTCCGGCCGCCAGTCTCGTCCCCATTGCCCATCATCACGGTGCCTCCATCGTGATTGTCAACGCCGAGGAGACAGAGTTCGATCCCATGGCTCATGCCGTTGTCCGGGTGCCGATCGGGGAAGCCATACCCGCCATGGTGAGTTGACGGTTCGAATGCCTGGGCGCGATGTCGGCCCCGCCGGAGCCCTACTTGTCGAGTTTGATCTTCCGCCGAGGCCTGAGGGCAAACCACCACACGCTCGCTATGGTGGCGAGCACCCCGACAGCAGCCGCTGGTTTCACAATCTTGCGCGAACGATCTGACATACCTGCGACGTTACCTTCCCGGACCGTCCCGTCGAATGCAGGGCTCAATTTCGAGGATTCTTCTGTGACTCATATGTCCTCCATACTGTTTCCTTAGGTGTCGGGCAGAGACTTGCCGCATGACCTACGACCCGAATCAACTTCCCGGTGGAGCCATCTCCGAGGTGCCTCCTGTCGGAGCACCGCCTGTCAACGGTGGAGGATGGTCACCGCCCAGAGGATGGCCCCGCTCCGCCGGGGCCCCGTCCGCCCCTGCCCCCCGGCCGAGCCCCGAGGCCGCGCCGAAGGCCGACAAACGCCGGAGAGGCGTTGCTGCAATCACCGCGGTCGCCGTCCTGGTCGGCGGGATTGCCGGTGCCGGAGCGGTGGAAGTAGCCAATGTCCACTCGACGTCTTCCCCTGCTCCCGCAACGACAGCTGCACCTGCCATCAAAGTTGCCGGGAGCACGACTTCGTCGGGCGTCTCTCAGATCGTGAAGTCGGTGTCGCCGTCCATCGTGGCCATCACCGCCACCGATGGCAGCCGATCCCAAGACGAGGGAACCGGCATGATCATCACGTCGACCGGAGAGGTGCTGACCAACAACCACGTCATCGACGGTGCCACCACCATCACCGTGGCGCTCAACGGTTCGACGAAGCAGCTTCCGGCCACACTGGTTGGAACCGACCCCGACAAAGACGTGGCCCTCCTGCAGATCACCAACCAAAGCGGATTACCGGCGGTGACCTTCGGCAACTCGAGCCAGGTCCAGGTCGGAGACTCGGTTGTGGCTATCGGGAACGCACTGGCCCTCGGTGATAGTGCCTCGGTCACGTCAGGGATCATCTCCGCGCTCAACCGTCAGATCACAGCCGGCGACAGCACTGGGAGCTCCACCGAGACGCTCACCGGCATGCTGCAGACCGACGCCGCCATCAATCCGGGCAACTCCGGAGGGGCACTGCTGAACTCGTCGGGTCAGGTCATCGGCATGAACACCGCGGCCGCCGGTTCGAGCAACGGATCATCGGCACAGAACATCGGGTTCGCCATCCCCTCCGATGAGCTCACCTCACTCGTCTCGGGATTGCGCACAGGTGGCGACGGAAGCCAGGGCGGCCTCGGTTCATCGAGCACCAGCAACTCGGGCGGCTCGGGCGGCTCCGGTGGCTTTCCCTACTGAGGTCATGTGGGGGTCCGGATCAGCCGTCATGCGGCTGATCCGGAACTCGGACCCGCACTCCGTCGGTGGCCCCACGCCTGCCCTCGACGAGGTCGAGGATGAAACTCGCAACCCAGCCGGGTGAGTTGAAGGCTTGTTCTTGGTCCAGTTTGAGGAATCGGGCCACCGAGGGAAACGAGGCGGCTGGGGTTGCTCGGATCTGTGCCTGCATATCGGTATCCACCACACCCGGCGCTAGTGCATAAGCCCGTAGGCCGTGTGTGTGCTCCTCGGTGGCGACCACCGCGGTCATCATGTCGACCGCCGCTTTCGAGGCGCAGTACGCCGCCCAGCCTTCATAGATCTTCGTGCCCGCCCCCGAGGAGATATTGACAAGGACTCCTCCTCCTGGTTGAGCACGGACAACCCGGGCAAAGGCTCGGCAACCGAGGAGCACGCCGGTGACGTTGATGTCGATATGACGACGCAGGGCCTCGGGATCGGCGTCAACCAAGGGGCCGATCGGGCCGAGCACGCCGGCGTTGTTCACCCACAGATCCACCCGGCCGAACCGTTCCACCACCTCGTCGGCGAACCGATCGAGAGCCCCGGCGTCGGTGACGTCCACTGAAGCGGTCACTGCGTCAGCTCCTTCGGGCACGGCCGGCACCGTACGGGCACAGAGGGCGAGCCGTAGGCCGGTGTCCGCGAACGCTTTCGCCAATCCGGCGCCCAGGCCGCGACTGGCACCGGTGACGACCGCGACCAGTCCGGAACCGGTCCTTTCCACATTCTTCGGATCATTCATCGGCTTGGCTCCAGGTCGACCCTTGGATAATCGTTGGCGTGCCTTACCATTTCATTCTGCAGCCATTTGTCGTTCGGCACCTCAAATGGGCAGGCGAGCTCGGTTATGGCCGGGGTGCTTCATCTCATTGTCGGTAGTCGGCTCCGTCCCGAGGCCGTCGTCACCAATGTCACTTCCCTCGACGAAGCGCCCGAAGCCATGCGCGACCATACGGAGGCATGCGGCCAAGACGATCCTCGTCGCCTGAACATGGTCGGCGGCCTCATCCCCGGACTCGGCGAGACGTCGACGTCCTTGGCGCCTTGCCCTTGGCGCTCGCGTCGCACTTGGCCCTAGCCTCTCGTCATGCGTGGTTCGGTAACTATCCATATGGCTGCATCCCCTGAACAGGTCTGGGCATTGGTGAGCGACATCACCAATATTGGGAAGTTCAGCCCGGAGACCTTTGAAGCGGAGTGGCTCGATGGGGCCACGGGTCCGGCTGTCGGCGCGAGGTTTCGCGGTCATGTCCGCCGCAACGGGCGAGGGCCCGTGTACTGGACCCAGTGCAAGGTCACCGCATCCGATCCGGGACGCGAGTTCGCCTTCGCCGTCGGAGGTCCGGGCGGGAGGACCGTCAACTCGTGGAGGTACCGTTTCGAGCCGAGCGGGGACGGTACCGACGTCACCGAATCGTTTGAGCTGACCGATACGCCGATTCTCCGCCTGTATTGGCGACTTGCCGGAAAGGCGCGTGGACGCACCAACGCCA
>JADGOI010000186.1 GCA_017883075.1 Acidimicrobiales bacterium | reverse complement strand
CGGCTTCTTCATCGTGGGCATCTTCGTAGTGGTCTGGGCGGTGGCACTGGGCGTCTGGCGCTTCGGCCGCATCGAGGCCCGTTGGGAAGCCACCGCCGAAGCATCAAGACAACGCCGGTCCATCGACAGTGCGCGGCTATCCGGGCTCAATGCGTTCGACGGGCTCGATGAAGTCGGCGAACTCCAGCCCGAGCTGGCCTGATACCTGGTCCGGCCCGGTTGGGATCCGGGCCGGTGGCCTGAGAGACTGGGGCCGATGTTGTTCGCCGGCGCCATCTCCCCTCCCGTCCAGCTACACACCCTGATCAGTGGATGGCAGACCGACTGGTTGAGCCTGATGGCGGTGGCTGTGGACATTGCCCTGGGCGGCGGGTACGTCCTGGCTGCCTGGCGGCTGTCCCACAAAGGGCGGCATTGGTCACCGTGGAGGACGGCGTCGTTTCTGGCCGGGACCGTCACCATCATCGTCGCCACCGCCTCGGGACTCGCCTCCTACGACGACTCGGTCTTCTCCATCCATGTCATCCAGCACCTACTGCTGATGAACGTGGCTCCCATCTTTCTGGTGCTGGGTGCTCCGGTCACCCTGGCGCTGCAGGCCTCTGGTCGACGCACCCAGACGACGATCCTCGGGGTGCTCCACCATCCGATCGTCGAGGTCATCACCAATCCACTGGTGGTGTTGTTCTTCTTCTCGATGACGATGGTCGGATACTTCCTCACCCCCTTCTACCAGTTCAGCTTGGAGCACCCGCTCCTCCATGACCTCACCCACCTGCACTTTCTGATCACCGGCTGCCTCTACTGGTGGCTGGTGGTCGGCATCGACCCGTCCCGCTGGCGCCTGACCCCTCCCATGAAGCTGGGTTTCCTCGCGGTGGACATCCCCGTCGGCACCCTGCTCGGCCTGGCCCTGACCCAGGCCACCACTTCTGCCGCCCCGTCCTTCCACACATTGGCCGACACTCAACAGGGCGGAGGACTTCTGTGGATCGCCAGTGAGCTCTTCACCTTCGCCGCCATCGGCATCGTCGTCTTCCAATGGATGCGTTCCGACACCCGGGAAGCAGTCCGTGGTGACCGACGGGCCGATGCCGACTACGCCACCCGGTGGGCCGCACAGGCGGAGGACCCTGACGTGGCGAGGGTCGGTGCCGATCTGGAACTCACCGAGGTGGAGGTGGTGGACGGTCGGTTCGTGCATGTGTCCCACCCCGGCCCGGTTGCCGGCGACCGGTGACCTCCGGGTCGACCGACACGGATCTCGTACCCACCAGAGCTATCACCACCGGTACCCGACCACGTCAATCCGTATCACGCACCGGAGGTCACAGCCCGGCGCCCTCGACCATGAAAGGGTCGTGCCCGCTCCCCGATCAGGAGTTGCCGATTGCCTGCAGCACTGCAGCCTCGGTTGCCGGCGTCACCGCCATCGGACCACCGAGGATGGTGACCGCGTCGACGTGGTTGGGTGTTGTCAACCCAGCCTCGGTGTTGAACAGGTCCGGAATGCCCGACCCCAGGGTGCTGGGATTGAGGGTGAGCACGATCGGCGAGTGGTTGGTCCCCCCGACCGCACTGCCGGCAAGGGCATCGGCATAGAAGTCACCACGGGCGACGTTCACACCGTAGGTATTGGGGTTGGCACCGAGGTCGGCCCAATCGAGCCCGGTGGCCCGACTGCTGCCATCGGCTGTCGTACTCAATTCGAACTGGGCCAGAAGCTGGCCGGTATTGGTGTAGTCGGCTCCGGCAATGCGAAGGACCGATACACCCATGGCTACGAGTTGGGTCACCACGGTGTCCGAAACGGCAACCGGTCCTCCCATCACAACGACCTGTTTGATACCCAGGATGGAGATCGCCGCCGAAGCCTGAGCCGCCAACGAACCATGTTGGGTCAACAGGATCGGCCAATCCTCGGCATAGGACATGGCACTGGCGGCCATGGCGTCGGGGAAGGTCTGCCCGGTGGCCAGAATGGCCACCGGTGTAGCTGCCGAACTGACCGGAGCGAGGGTGCCACTCAGACCGGTCGTGGTGTTGTAGGAGCTGGACCCCGAAACGCCGGTGGGGTACGCCCCACCGAAGGCGCCCGTGCCGACTGCGCCGGCACCGAAGTACTGGGCGACCGCCTGGGCCGTGTCGTACTGGGTCTGTCCGTAGACACGGGTCACCGTCAGATCCTGTGGCGCACCGGTGCCGGTGGTGAGCCCGCCGGTCCCACCGCATGCATACGCTTGGGCGGCCTGCAGCTGTTGGACCACGTTGTCGCCCACTGCGATCGGACCACCCACGACATAGACGTGGGTGATGCCTTCGAGCCGCAAGGCCGCCGCGGCAATCGAGGAAAGGCCACCACTGGGTGTCAACAACACACCGGTGTGGAGCTTCTTGGCCATATACGAAGCAGACAGAGCGTCAGGGAAGTTGTGATCGGTGGCCAACACGACATTTCCGTTCGGCGGGCAGTTGGTTCCGCTCGGCGGGTAGACCGACGCCAGTTCGGCCGCGGCGGTGTCGTCGGCGGTCTGGCCGTAGATCCGGTTGGTGTTGAACACCGAAAAGGCCGACACTGAGTAGCTGTACACCGCGGCCGCGGTGCCGTTGGCGCAGTTGGTCACCGAGGAGGCCGCGAACACAGTGAGATTCTGGGAACCGAAGGGGACGTTGTCCGGATCGACAACCGCCAGCCCGGTTATTTGGAAGGCACCGGCAGTCGTCGACGCGGTAGCCACTCGGAATGCTACGCCCGATGTGTCGAATGCCCCGGGAGCACTGGGGGAGCCGAACCCGGACAGCGCACCGGAGTTGCTGAGGACCGCGCCGCTCCCGGCGTTGACCTTCGCCATGCCCACAGGTGCGTACGTGTTGCTGGTGGCGAAGTAGTTGCCGGCGTTGAGCTCGACACAGACGAATTCGCTCGGGATTGCACCTTTGGACGTCTCGGTCAACACGACGGGACTGATCGACGTGGTGACCGACGTATCGATCGTCGTGTTCGGATGGACCAAGACCGGCGGGTTGTCGGCCGTGACCCCGACCGCTGTCACCACCGCATTCGCGGAGATCCCGACAGCAACGGGTGTCGTGCCTGTGGCCCCGTACACATACGAACCACCGACGGTGACGTTGCGGGGAGCGGTGGCAGTACCGATGTCGTAGCTGATCCCGCTGATGGTGATGCCCCACGTCCAGCCCGCCGAGCCTGGCGAAGTGGAATCGGGTCCATTTCCGACGGCGAGCACCAGTCGGTCATGAATGCCGGGGCAGAGGAGAGGCTCGACCGGATTGGAGGTCTGCTGGGCCAAGGTGGCAATGATACTCGGGGGCGTGTCCTGGCCGGGCGAGACGGCTTTGACGGTCACCGTCGGCATGGCCGCGTATCCGACATAATTGGTGGACGATTGACATGCGGTGGCACCCGGAGGGCCCACGTCGAGGACGAGGGAGTCACCCTTGGCAAACGTGTTGGAGAAGGTGAACCCCCAGCTGGTGGCCGCTTGCCTGGCTCCACCCACAATGACGCTGTTCGGTCGGGTGATGGGAGTGGTGGACAGCACGACCGGAGCCGGGACCGCGCCGGCGGGCGAGACGCCGACCCCGGCGATGCCGGAGATGGCGGTCAACACCCCCAGTGCGATTACCGCCGGCCGGTTGAGCCGCAGTGCCTTGATTGGTCCCACTGGATCCTCCTCGTGTCGGCGGACTTCGCCGCGGCGTCCGGCACATGGGAAGGTCGGAGATGCGGACCCAACGGTCGGACGGGATGTCTCGAAGGTTACCCAACGTCGAACCCGGTGTCAGTACTACTGGGCCCCCTTCTCTCGGTATCCGCGAGAAGGGGGCCCTTGCGGGCCCCCTTCTCTCACAGACACTGATTTGTGCTGTTTACTACGCGTTGCTTCGCTCCCGGCCTAGGGGATCGACCCCAAAATGTCATTCACAGTTGCCGGGGTCACAGCCTGCGGACCACCCAGGATAGTGATT
>JADGOI010000001.1 GCA_017883075.1 Acidimicrobiales bacterium | reverse complement strand
CCCGAGCCGGGGGTCCCTGCTGCAGGCGCTGTCCAAGGTGAGCACCTTCAATGGCAACAACATCATCGCCCCGACCGATCCGGCACAAAGAAACAACGGAACCTGTTACCTGCTGGCCCAGATCCAGAACGGGCAATTCCAACGGATCGATGATCCGGCACCGACCGGCAGCACCCACGGGTACCGCTGCGACTACAGCTACTACTCCCCGCCTTCGTGATCGAACGGCACGACGACGGACTCGTGTGACATGACCACAAGTCAGGTGATGAGGCCGGATCGGTGACCAGCTTCCTGCAGTACACCATTTTCGGCATCATCCTCGGTGCCGGGTTTGCCATCGCGGCCACCGGCCTGGTCGTCACCTATACGACGGCGGGGGTCTTCAACTTCGCCCACGGGGCCGTGGGGATGATCGCCGCTTTCAGCTACTGGGAGTTGGTGGCCAATCATCATGTGCCGGCGGTGCTCGCGCTGGTGATCATCCTGTTGGTCGGCGCTCCCATCGCCGGGGCGCTGGTGGAGAGGGTGCTGATGCGTCGCCTCCACGGAGCCACCGCCGAACGACCGATCATGGTGACCCTCGGGCTGTTGGTCATCCTCACCGGCGTGGCCACCATCGTGTGGTCGCCGAAGAGCCAGTATCAGCTCAATCCCATCGTCTCGGGCTCATTCCGGCTGGTGAGCATCAACCTCCAGTACCAGCAGGTCCTCACGATCGGCATCGCCGTCGCCCTGGTGATCGGCCTTCGGTTCCTCTTCTCTTCGACCCGCACCGGGGTCGGGCTGCGGGCGGTGGTCGACGACCCGGCTCTGCTGGCCATGTCGGGCGCCTCTCCCGATGCCATGAGCCAGTACGGTTGGATCCTCGGTTTCGTCATGGCGGCACTTGCCGGTGTATTGCTGGCCCTCACCCAGGAGCAAACCGGGATCAGCATCGTGGCCATGACGCTTCTGGTGGTCAACGGCTACGCCGCTGCCATTGTCGGGCGCCTGAAGAACATCTCGGTGACGTTCATTGCCGCCATCGTCATCGGCTTGCTCGAGGACTACATCATCTACTACGCGTTGCCCCACTTGTCGCAGAGCCTCAACTCGGACATCACCCTGGCGCTGCCGATGGTATTCCTCTTCATCGCACTGGTGATGTTGCCGTCGGTGAGGTTGCGGGCGGTGGGACGGCTCAGCACCGTCCGGGTCCCCCGGATGCCCAGTGGCAAGGAGTCGGTGCTGGGCGGGGCTGCCTTTCTGGTGTTGGCGGTGATCGCCTCGGTCGTTCTGAGCAGTGTGGTCGTCAGGGGAACCAATCTGCTCAATTTGGGTGGGGAGGTCATGGCGCTGGGTATCGTGGGCCTGTCACTGGTGCTGCTCACCGGCTACTCGGGCCAGGTATCTCTGTGTCAGTTCTCCTTCATGGGGATCGGGGCCTTTCTGATGGGCAAGGTGGCCGGCGGCGGGTCCTTGCTCGGATTGTTGGCGGCAGCGTTGGTGTGCGCGGTGCTGGGAGCATTGGTGGCCCTGCCGACCCTCCGGCTCCGGGCCCTGTACTTCGCCTTGGCCACCTTTGCCTTCGCCGATGCGGTCGATCAGGGGTTCTTTCAGGACTCACGGGTGTTCGGCGGCGGCATCAACGTGGGAAGGATCATCCTGCCGGGGTTGTCGTTCGGCGGCGATCGGTCGGAGTTTCTCCTGTTGAGCGTGTTCTTCGTTCTGGTGGCGCTGCTGGTATTGACCATCCGGCGGAGCCTGTTCGGGCGCCGGCTGGTGGCGATGAGCGACTCGCCGGCGGCCTATGCAACGGTGGGTCTCAACCTGGCCGCCACCAAGGTGGCGGTGTTTGCGATTGCCGCCGCCATGGCCGGTGTCGCCGGCGGCCTCTACGCCACCGTCAACGGCACCGTCGGCTCCGCTGATTTCGGTTTCTTCTCGGGGATCATCTTTGTCCTGTTCGTCACCGTCTGGAGTATCCGGACGGTGAGTGGGGCATTTCTGGCCGCAGTGACCTATGTGGTGTTGACCACGTTCTGGTCCACGGGTTTGGGGCTGGTGGCCGGGGCCGGGATCATCCTGATAGGCCGGGCGGCCAGCGGCATTCTCGGGATCGATCGCTTGTCCACGCTGCTGCCTCTCCCATGGGTCAGGCGAGGGTCTGCCGCCGGCGGCAGCGGGACGCTGGCCGGCATCGGGACCACGTCGATAGGCGGTGAGGCCCGTGTCGCCGGTTGATGATCCCAGGTTGCCGAGTGAGCTGAACGGCGGGGACCTGCCGGCGTTGACGGTGTCCCAGGTCAGTGTCAGCTTCGGGGGGGTGTCCGCTCTCACCAATGTCAGTCTGGTGGTGGCGCCGGGCACTGTGACCGGCCTCATCGGTCCCAACGGTGCCGGGAAGACCACCTTGTTCAACGTCATCAGCGGCCTCCAAGAACCGGACAGGGGTGCCGTTCATTTTTTCGACATCGATGTCACGATGATGAAGCCCTACCGTCGGGCGCGACTCGGCCTGGCCCGCACGTTCCAGCTCCTCGAGCTGTTCGGCACCCTGACAGCCGGCGAGAACGTCCAGGTCGGTCTGGAATCAACGTTGAAGTGGTGGCAGTGGAGCCATCTTCGCAAGGCCCTCTGGCGCACCAACGGGTCGGAGTCCGCCCCGGGCGATCCGACTGCCGTCGACGCACTTGCCGCCTCGGATCCACTGGCTATGACCACGCCCGACCGGTTGCTGGCCGAGGTCGGCCTGGAGGGCATGGCCTACGAGCAGGCCAATGCCATGCCCACCGGCCTGGCCCGCACCGTCGAGTTGGCTCGGGGCCTGGCCATCGGGCCGAAGCTGTTGCTCCTCGACGAACCCGGATCCGGACTCGACGAGGCTGAGTCGCAGGCACTGGGCACGTTGTTGGTCAGGTTGGCGTCGACGGGCATGGCCGTGCTGCTGGTGGAGCACGACATGGAACTGGTGATGAGGATCTGTGACCGGATCCATGTGCTCGATTTCGGTCATGTCATCGCCACCGGGAGCCCTGAGGCGATTCGCTCCGACCCCGCGGTGCAGACGGCCTATCTGGGGACCGGCTCCGCCCCTGGCGGGACCCGATGACCGTCGCTCCGGTACCCGTTCCGGAGGTGATCCCGGCGACCCCTCCGCCCGCCCTTGCGATCCGGGGGGTCCGTGCCTCCTACGGCCGGATCGAGGTGCTCCACGGTGTGGATCTCACAGTTCCGGCGGGAAGCGTGTTCGCTTTGCTCGGGCCCAACGGGGCGGGAAAGTCGACGCTGCTCAGCGTGATCAGTGGGCAGATGCGGCCCACTGCCGGAGAGGTGGTGATCGGGGACAAGCCGGTGGGGAAGCTGTCGACCGAGAAGTTGGCCCGGACCGGGTTGTGCTCCATTCCCGAGGGCCGAGGTATCTTCCCCAACCTCACGGTGAGAGAGAACCTGAGGATCTGGACCTACCGGGGTGGATTGAGTGTGAAGGCGGTCGAGGAGCAGACCTACGCCACCTTCCCCCGGCTGGCGGGACGACGGGGACAACTGGCCGGCACCATGTCAGGGGGTGAACAACAGATGCTGGCCATCTCGAGGGCGCTGGTAACCGACCCGAAGGTACTGCTCCTGGACGAATTGTCGATGGGCCTGGCCCCGTTGATCGTCTCCGAGCTCTACGAGTTGGTGGAGACCCTGGCTGCCCAGGGGAAAACCGTCCTGTTGGTCGAACAGTTCGTGACCACTGCGCTGTTGGTGGCCACCGGGGCGGCCATCATGGTGCACGGCAAGATCCAACAGCAGGGCACGCCCAGCGACATGGCCACCGCTGCCCACAGCGTCTACCTTTCGAGTTGACGGCCGGGCCGGCTCTGACCGGCATCGGCGATCGGGCGGCAGGTGCCAGCTCGGCAGGACCCACCCGGGTCAGGCCGATGACTCGCTTTCCAACACCACGTCCACAGCGGCGTCGGTCCCGATCGCAGTGATCAACTCGGCGACTCCGCCGGCATCGCGCAGGTCGTCGGTGGCCAGGGCCAGGGCGTCGAGCCGTTCGGCCGTATCGGTGACCGTCAAGAGGGCCACCCCGGCACGCATGGAGCGCTTGGCGGTGGTCTTTGCCCGGCGGACGGCACCGAGCACATCGGAGACCGTTTCGAGCACCAGTTCATCGGCTCCCGATGCCGACCCCTCCAGCTCGCCTTGTGTCGGCCATGGAGCCTGGTGTACCGACCCTGATCTCCACCACGACCACACCTCTTCGGTGACGAAGGGAAGGAAGGGAGCGAACAACCGCAACTGGGTCGACAGGGCCAATGCCAGTGCGGCCCGGGCAGAAGCCGGCCCCGGTTCTCCCGGATCGCGGTAGGCGCGGACTTTGACCAACTCGAGGTAGTCGTCGCAGAAGGACCAAAAGAACGCCTCGGTACGCTCGATGGCCCGGGCGTAGTCGTATCCCTCGAAGGCAGCGGTGGCCTCCGCCACCACGCCGGCCAGACGGGCCGACATGGCGCGGTCAAGGGCGGCGGTGATGGCCTCGGGGCCGGGAACCTCGATCGAACCGGTGTCGTCGGCCAACCTGCCCAACGCGAATCGCGAGGCGTTCAACACCTTGATGGCCAGCCGCCGGCCGACTTTCATCTGACCATCGTCCACGGCGGTGTCGGTCCCTGGTCGGCCATTGGCAGCCCAGTACCGCACGGCATCCGCCCCGTGTTTCTCCAAGAGGGGCAGGGGGGTCACCACGTTGCCCTTGGACTTGGACATCTTCTTGCGGTCGGGATCGAGGACCCACCCCGAGATGGCGGCATCGCTCCACGGCAGCGAACCGTGCTCGAGCTCGGACCGGACGACCGTGGCGAACAGCCAGGTCCGGATGATGTCGTGGGCCTGGGGGCGGAGGTCCATCGGGAACACCCGGGCAAACAGGTCGGGATCGTCCTCCCATCGGCCGGCGATCTGGGGAGTGAGCGACGAGGTGGCCCAGGTGTCCATGACATCGGGATCCCCGACGAAACCGCCGGGCACCCCCCGCTGATCGGGCTTGTAGCCGGGTGGCACCTCGGTCGAGGGATCGATGGGGAGTCGGTGCTCGGAGGCTGCAATCGGCGAGCTGAAGTCGGCTTCTCCGTCGATGTCCACCGGATACCAGACCGGGAACGGAACACCGAAGAACCGCTGGCGCGAGATATTCCAGTCGTCATTGAGCCCTTCGACCCAGGTGCGGTACCGGTGAGCCATGTAGGTCGGATGCCACCGAAGCTCCTCACCCCGCTCGATCAACTTGTCCCGCAGAGGCACGGTCCTCACGAACCACTGGCGCGATGACACGATCTCCAAGGGGCGGTCGCCCCGCTCGTAGAACTTCACCGGGTGGGTGATCGGGGTGGGCTCACCGATCAGCGCCCCGACCTCGGTGAGCTGTTCGACGATGCGGGCATGCGCCTGCTTGACAGTCTTCCCGGTCAACTCGTCGTAGTGGGAGCCAGCTTCGGCGGGGACGGCCGACTCCCATCCCTCGGTGCCCCACGTCACCGGCAGCAGTCGTCCGTCCCTCCCCAGGATGGTGCGGGTGGGAAGGTGCAGCTCGCGCCACCACACCACGTCGGTGAGGTCGCCAAAGGTGCAGACCATGGCGATTCCCGACCCCTTCTCAGGGTCGGCCAGTTGGTGGGCGAGCACCGGCACCTTCACACCGAACAAAGGCGTCACCACCGAGGTGCCGAAGAGTGGCCGATACCGCTGGTCGTCAGGGTGGGCTACCAGGGCTACACAGGCTGCCAGCAACTCGGGTCGGGTGGTCTCGATCTCGACGGCCGGCCCCGAGTCATCGGAACGGGGGAAGGCGAGACGGTAGTAGGCCCCGGGCCGGTCACGGTCCTCGAGCTCAGCCTGTGACACCGCGGTCCGGAGATCGACATCCCACAGCGTGGGTGCGGTCCGTTGATAGGCATCGCCGCGGTCCAGCATCCGGAGGAACGCCCGCTGGGACACCCGCTGGGCTGCTTCGCCCACAGTGGCATAGGTATGGGCCCAGTCGACCGACAGGCCCAGGGTCCGCCATAACTGCTCGAACATTTTCTCGTCCTCGACGGTCAGCTGTCGGCACAGTTCGACGAAGTTGGGCCGCGAGATGGCGATCGGGTCCTTGGGTGGATCGGCGGGCGGTGCAAAGTCGGGGTCGTAGGGGAGGCCGGGGTCGCAGCGGACCCCGAAGTAGTTCTGCACCCGCCGCTCCGTGGGCAGACCGTTGTCGTCCCAACCCATGGGATAGAAGACGGCTCTGCCCCGCATCCGATGGAATCGGGCCACCACGTCGGTGTGGGTATAGGAGAACACGTGACCGATGTGGAGCGACCCTGACACGGTGGGCGGGGGCGTGTCGATGGAGAACACCCGATCCCGCGGCGCCGAGCGGTCGAAGGCGTAGGTCCCCGCCTCGTGCCAACGGGAGGACCAGGTGGCCTCGAGTCCCTCCAGCCCCGGCTTCTCGGGGATTCCCGTGGGTCCGCGGTCCCCGGGCGTGGAACCTGTCGCGTCTGCAGTCATGATCGGGTTACCGTACCCTGCGTGCTCCGCCTCCACGACACAGCAACCGGCGAGGTGACCGAACTTCGCCACCGGACTCCCGGCCAGGTATCGATGTACGTGTGTGGGCCCACCGTGTACGACGCTCCCCACCTCGGTCATGGAAGGTTTTCCCTGGTCTTCGATGTGCTCCGCCGTTACCTGCTGTTCAGTGGGCTCGACGTGACCTACGTGTCGAATATCACCGATATAGAGGACAAGATCATCGAACGGGCGGCGAGTCGGGGGATTACGCCGACCGAGCTCACCGATCACTTCGAAGCCGTCTGGTGGGAGGCCATGGATGCGCTCGGTGTGCTTCGGCCGGATGAGGCGCCCCACGCCACCGACTATGTCGACCGGATGGTCGCACTGATCACCGAGTTGATGAATCGGGGGGTCGCCTACGAAGCCTCCGATGGCGTCTACCTGTCGGTGCTGGACGTCCCCGGATATGGGCTGCTGGCCCGCCAGCCACTCGACTCACTGAGGGCCGGTGCCCGGGTGGAGTCGGCCGCCGACAAGCGTTCGCCTCTCGACTTCGTACTGTGGAAGAAGGCCAAGCCCGGCGAGCCCACCTGGGAATCGCCTTGGGGCAGGGGGCGTCCCGGTTGGCACACCGAGTGCGTGGTGATGTCCCTCGACCTCCTGGGTGACGGGTTCGACCTGCACGGCGGGGCCATCGACCTGATCTTCCCTCACCACGAGAACGAACGGGCCCAAGCGGTCGCGCTGGGCCGGGATTTCGCTCATCACTGGGTCCACAATGGCTGGGTCACCGTCGACGGGGAGAAGATGTCCAAGTCGCTCGGGAACTTCACCTCCCTCGACGACCTCTTGACACGAAGCGACGCCCGGGCCTACCGGCTGCTGGTACTCCGGTCGCATTACCGATCGCCGATCGAGGTCACCCCGGAGACGGTGACCGATGCCGAGTCGGGCCTGGCGCGGCTCGACGAGATGGCAAGGAGGTTCGGACTACCGGACTTGTTGGCATCGGGACCGGTGGTCGACGGCGCCGTCGCCGGTTCGTTCGACGCCGAGGCGGTGTCCCGGTTTCGGGACCGGATGGACGACGACCTCGACACCCCGGGCGCTCTGGCCGGCATCTTCGATCTGGTCCGCCAAGCCAATGCCTCGGCCGATGATGGCGATGAAGTCGCCGCCGGCCGTGCCGCCGGCACAGTGGGATTGCTGGCAGCGGCGTTGGGATTGCCACTCCGCGGCGAGGTGAGTACCGAGACCGACCCGGTCGGTGCCGACCTGGTCCGCCGGCGCGATGAGGCTCGCGAACATCGGGACTGGACGCTGGCCGACCAGTTGCGCGACGAGTTGATGGCACTCGGATGGGTGGTCGAGGATGGCCCCGAGGGTACCCGGATCCGCCGCCCGTAGCGAGGAATGGTGTGAGCTAAAGGCACACTGACCAGGGACAATGCAGAACGGTGGCGGCAATGGCCACGGTTGGTTACTATAGAGTAACCAACGATGTGGCCACCGGGCGCTGGGCCGGAAGGCCCCCGGTGTCTCATCTTCACAATCTCCATGTACGTCGAAATCGACGAGTTCGATTCATAGAGTTGCCAGGCCCTGGGGCCGGAACGGAGCAAAGGCAGATGTCCGATTTCTCGATGGAACTCAATGAGGACCAACTTCAGATCCAAAAATGGGTACATGACTTCGCCGAGACGGTGGTTCGACCGGCCGGCCACGAATGGGATGAGCGGGAAGAGACCCCGTGGCCCATCATCGAAGAGGCGGCCAAGATAGGGCTCTACTCGTTCGATTTCATCACCCAGTGCTTCCTCGATCCATCGGGCCTGTTGCTGCCTATCGCCAATGAAGAGATGGCGTGGGGTGACGCAGGCATCGGACTGGCCATCTTCGGGAGCGTCCTCGGCTTGGCCGGGATCGCCGCCAACGGCACGCCCGAGCAGCTGATGGAGTGGGGGCCCCAGTGTTTCGGCACCCCCGAAAAGATTCAGACGGCGGCATTCGCGGTGTCCGAGCCCGATGCCGGGTCGGACGTGTCGTCGCTGCTCACCCGGGCCGTCTATGACGAGGCCAAGGACGAGTGGGTGATCAACGGCACCAAGACGTGGATCACCAATGGTGGGATCGCCGACATTCACGTGGTGGTGGCCTCGGTTGTGCCCGAACTCGGGTCGAGGGGTCAGGCCAGCTTCATCGTCCCGCCGAAGACACCCGGGCTGTCCCAGGGCCAGAAGTTCCAGAAGATGGGCATCCGTGCATCGCACACCGCCGAAGTGATCCTCCATGATGTGAGGGTCCCTGGGCACTGCCTCCTCGGGGGCAAGGACAAGCTGGACGAGAAGTTGGCTCGTGCCCGTGAGGGGAAGAAATCAACCAGCCAGGCGGCCATGAAGACGTTCGAGTCCTCCCGTCCGACGGTGGGAGCCCAGGCTCTCGGCATTGCCAGGGCTGCCTACGAGTACTCGCTCGAGTACGCCAAGGAGCGCAAGGCATTCGGTCGGGCCATCATCGAAAATCAGGCGATTGCCTTCAAACTGGCGGATATGAAGACGCGGATCGACGCGTCGAGGATGTTGGTGTGGCGGGCCGCGTGGATGGGCAGCAACGGCAAGGAGTTCACCGCCGGTGAAGGGTCCATGTCCAAGCTCTACGCCGGCGAGACGGCGGTATACGTCACCGAAGAGGCCATCCAGATCATGGGCGGCTACGGCTACATCCGCGAGCACCCGGTGGAGCGCTGGCACCGTGACTCGAAGATCTACACCATCTTCGAAGGGACCAGCGAGATCCAAAGACTGATCATCGCCCGGGCGATCTCCGGGGTGCATATCAAGTAGGGGAGCTGGAGTTCCATCACCCAGCGCCCCGAAGTCGTTTCGAGGCAGGTGAGGGGTTTCGCGCCACAGAAACCGTTACAGGGACCGAGTTCTTGGGATTCTTGGGTCAAACTCGAGGGCGTTCGAAGCTTTGAACAGTGCAGCGAAGTCAGCAATGTCAGGGCAGCCCAATCTGAGAGCTGATGAACGCAGTCGCAAGATCGTTGACGGGCGCCCCACGAATGGTCCACCCGGAATGTGATTCAACGATCGAAGGCGTTCATCGATCGTTGGAGCCTCCGCCGAACGGTATCGTGAACCCGATGGAGACCCGGACGAACCCCGGCACGACGATGGAAGATGAACGTCCGCACGTGCTGACGCTGTGCACCGGCAATGCGGCCCGGTCGGTGATGGCCGGCGCCATGCTCACGTCAGCCCCTGTCCACATGGTCACGGCCGGCACCCACGTGGTCGAAGGCCAGCCCATGAGCCGTCGAACCCGTGATGCTCTCGGGTCGGTGGAGATGAGCGCTGACGGTCACCGGAGCCATCAGCTGACCGACGGGGATGTGGAGAATGCCGACCTGATCATCGCCATGGCCGGCGAGCACGTGAACTACATCCGCCGCCGCCATCCCGAGGCCGCCGCCAGGACGGCGTCGATCATTCGTCTGTGCCGCGACCTGGAGGACGGTCCGGAGCCGCTGCGGGATCGGGTGTCCCGTTTGGCCCTTGCCGAAGTGGTCATCGAGTCCTGGGAAGACGTCGAAGACCCGGCCGGTGGCGAGGACCAAAACTATGTGGCTTGCGCCCACGAGTTGGCTGGTTTGTGCGTGGAACTGCTTCCCCGGTTGCGCTGAACCCTGGTCGTTGGGCGGGTGGTGGTCGTTCGGCGGGCGGTGGTCGTGTACCGGCCAGTTCGCAATCAACCCGGGGTCGACCGGGCCAGTTCGGGGTGACGCAAAGATATGTCGGCACAAGCTTCGCAGATGTCGTCGGGGATTGCCCCGAGCTTCATCAGGATGCCGAAAGCCTTGCACCCGAGGCAGAGACCGAGGGCGGACTCGAGGAAGGCGGCAACCGCCAATGAACCGACCACTATCCAGGTGGCGGTGGACAGTCCGAACCCGAACCAGAGAATGAGGGCGGTCGACGAGAAGGCGACGCCGACGGCCTGGGCGAACCGCTTGGGTGGTCCGGCGACCAGGCGGGGCTCACCGGGTAGACGAGGCGCGATCACTCGGGTGGCGAACTGACCGAGCGGACTGAGTGTCGGGCCGGTGAGGACCCGGGCCCAAAACCCGTAGGCCAGCGGGATGAGTAGCCAGGGCTGACGGAAGGCGATGGCCAGGATACATAGGACCACCACGCCAGCGGCAACTGTCCGGGCGGCATACTCGTTGACCGGATTGGGGAACGACATTACTGATCGGATGGCGGGCAACTGACTCTCCTTGAACCGGTGTGACCACGCCGGTGTGGGCACACTTGCGAGGTGGACCCACGTAGTTTACCTACTTGGTCGGCTTTAGGTCCACCCCGGATCCGTACGGCCGGTCACCTGTCGGGGAGAGACCCGTTCCGCTTCGCCCCCGATCAGGCAAAGTGACACCGCACAGCGCATCAAGTCGAGGCATTCGAGCCCAGGAAGCCGATCGACTCGGCAGTCGATCCGGGCAGCCATCACCTTGCCTTCACCGCCGCCGGACAGATAGGTGCTGAGGAACTTGACCTCCTCGTCCGGCATGGCCGCACAGGGCGTTGCCGAGCATGCGGGCGTGCGCCGCTTGACGGTGCTGGGTCATGGCCGACCTACGTTCGTGATTTGAGACGGTCGCGGTGGCGTTCGCGAGCTGAGGCGTATGCGCGCTCAAAGTCGGGGACCCGACCGGCCCACGACAGGTTGGTCTGAGCATGGACGTGAGCGGCTGACCCCCGTCGGGCCAGCTCGCCGGGATTGTCGACCGCCTCGACCAGCGCGTCGGCCAGCGCGTCGACGTCGTCGGGGGCCACCAGCCAACCGGTGGGCCGGACGGGGTCGAGGTTGACCATCAACGGGAACCCGCCGCTTCGGGTGGCGATCACTGGCCGCCCCACGGCCATGGCCTCGAGCGGCGCCTGGGGATACGAGTCGTTGACCGAGGGAATGACCACGGCGTCGCAGGCGGCCAGAGCTTGGGGCAGGTCGTCGTGGCCCCGCCAACCGGCGAAGAACACGCCGTCGAGGCCGATCCGGCGGGCGACGGTGACCGGGTGCTCGCCTTCCCACTCGCCGGGGTGGCCGCCCCACACCAGCAGCGACGCCGGGCGCCGGGAGCGGGTGCGGGCCCGGGCGAAAGCATGCAGGAGCAACGGCACCCGTTTGGCGGCGGTGAAGCGACCGACGAACATGAACACGGTGGTGCCACCATCCCAGCCGAGGAGCCGGTGGAGGTCGGTTTCTCGGTAGCCCACCGAGCCGGGCACCCCCGACTCGTCCCAACCCTGGGGATCCTCCACGAGCCAGCGCCGGAAGCAGTCCCGGCGTTCCCCGGGACTGACGCGGCGGGGCCGAAAGCGGTCGGTGTCGACACCGTTGGGCACGGCGGTGACCCGCTCCGGCGCGACGCCCAGCACCGAGATGGTCGTGGCTCGGTCGGAGGGCGAGACGACGACCAGGTGGTCCGCGGCCGCGGCCCGGCGGCGGAGGCGGCCCAGCCAGAACTCGCCGTGGCGCCACTGTGACCAGCGCGTGGAGCGCAGCAGGTCGAGCTGCTGTCCGTCGAGGGCACCGGTGTCGATAGCGGCGTGGTCCACCGCGTCGGGCATAGCCGCCAGCGTGAGGTCGAGGGCACCTGCGACGGCGGCTCGCACCTCGATGGCCTCCATGAACTTGATCTCGGTGCCGTGCAGATGAGCCACCAAGGGCACGTGGGGCCAGCGGCGGGCGACGGCGTCGTGCTGGGACGTGAGGTGATGGAGGTGGAACAGGCTGGCCCGTTCGGCGCCCGCGGCGGCGAAGGGTGCCTCCCACGCCGACGAGAGGTGGTCGGCAAGTGCTGGGTCAACGGCGGCCAACACCGGATCGGGAGCGCCTTTGCGATCCTCGTACGAGGGGGACATCGGCACGGGCTCCGCCACCGCGCTGGCGCCGGTCTCGAACGCTGCTGCTGCTGCCGTGTAGTCGAGGTACTGCAGGTCGATGCCTGCGAAAAACGTGGGAGCGTGGGTGCCCTGGCCCGGTTCCCCGAGGGAACCGGTCACCAGCGACACCGACCACCCCGCGTCGTCCAGGGCCGTAGCGAGGTAGCGGGTCACCTGGGCCGAGCCGCCGCGGGGGAAGAACAGGAGCCCCATGATGATCCTGCCGGTGGTCATGGTGCCCAACAGTACTGCCCGAGTCGTGTAGCGGATGGGGCCGTCCACGGCTACGCAGACGGGGTGAACCACAGCCGGCGCCTCACGAAGTCCGGGCCGAGCCCGTCCGGTCGGCCACGAACTCAAGGTGGCAAGCAACCTACGGACGGCCGAGGCGGTGGACCATTCATTGGGGTCCGTCAGACCGGGTCAACGCCCGACTCAATCCTCGCTGCCGGGTCTCGGACCCTCCCGAAAGGGACGACGGTTACTTTGATGATCGGGCAGCCCGGCACCAGCGATGTGTTCGCGTCGGATCTCGCTCCCCTCGGTTCGAACCGGACCTATCAGCTATGGGGTGCCATCAACGGTCAGACCATCTCCCTTCGCATACTGGGACCAAAGCCCGGTGTGAGCGCATTCACCCATGACGCCGGGGTAAGGGTCCGGGCCTTTGCCATCACCGCCGATGAGGTTGGGGCGTTTCGCAGACCACCCATCTGCCCATGGTGGAGGAAGCCGTCAAACAAGACTGATGGGACTTCGTGAGAGGAGGTCTGGTGGGGCGACGCGGGTGGTCGAGGTGATCAGGATCAAACCCGATGGACCTGCCGAAGTCCGGCCCAGGCCAGATCGGCCACCCGAGTGGCCAGAAGCGAGGCCTCTTCGGTGCTACGGGCCCGGCGGCCTGCACCTCCCCCGTCTTCGGAGGCGGCGGCACGGTCTGTCTGCCCGTCGAGCCAGCGACGGCTGGCGCCCTCCACCATTCCCACCACCGAATAGGCGAGCAGCAGTCGATGCTCCGGATCTAGCCCGGCATCGATCAACGGGTCGATGACCTGGGCAATGGTGTCTTCCACCCGTCGGAGCGATTCGCCGAGTTCGGGATCGTCAGGTGCATCGCGTCCATAGATGAGCCGGAAGGCCTGTTCGTTGTCGACCATCATCTCGAAATAGGCGGCCATCCCCACTTCGACCTGCTGGCGGGGGCCTTCGGCGCCGGCAGTAGCCGCGCCGATCCGATTCGCAAGTGCATGGGAGAACACGTCCATCAACTCGAGGTAGAGCGCCCGCTTGGAGTTGAAGTGCTGATAGACGAGGGGTTTGGTCACCCCGGCGGCTTCGGCGATGTCGTCCATCGTGGCGGCGGCATACCCGCGTTCGGCAAAGAGGGAGAGCGCAACGTCGAAGAGTTGGCTCCGGCGCTCCTCCGCAGTGAGGCGCCGGTTCGTCGGTACCGGACGATCTGGCTCGTCGCTCCCGGGTTTGTCCCGGTCGGTAGTCGTTGCTCCGGTCATTGCGGCCATCGTAGTCGGGGCCGGATTTGGCTCTCCAAACCCCCGGAACCCATCGAGGCGAGCACGGTGCACGGTGCACGGTGTTCGGACCAACGGGTTACCGGTCGGGTAACGCCCGGCTGATCCGATCGGGCAGGTCGGCAAGGGAGAAGTGGTCGGCCGCCACCCCTTGGTTGTGGTCGAGGAGCCCATCATCGGGGGAGTCGAGCCAGACCCCGAGGTCGGGGATGGAATCGAGGGTGAACCAGTGGAATCCGAATGCCGCCAGTTCGGTAGCGACCGGGTAGGTCCCGATGGCCAGGGGGCGCCGATGGATGGCTGATTCGACCGACGGGTTCCCGAAACCCTCCCAGGTGGACGGGAGTGCCACCACGTCACATGCGGCGTAGGCGGCATTGATACCTCCGTCGGGGACGTTCCCGGGCCACCCGACGATGACCGGGCACGACGCCGCGGCCAACAACCGCTCGAGCTCTGGTCCGTACCCATCTTCGGGGGGCCCGAGCAACCAGTAGGTCGCTCCCAGCGTCTCGGCCACCGCCAGCCCGCCCCCGATGTTCTTTCTGGGCAACGCCCGGGTCGGCTGTAGTACCAACCGGTCGTGATCGCCGATTCCGAGTGATCTCCGCACCTTCCGGCGTCGTCCCCCGTCGCGTCCGTCGTCGAGCGGGCCCGGGCCAAACGAGTTGTAGATGGTGGTCGCTGCGATGCCCCGATCGGTCAGTTCGTTCCGGCTTAGCTCGTTGATGGTGATGTGGGTCCACCGCCGATCATCGGGCGGCGGACCGTGACCAGCGAACTGTGGTCGCTGCCAGGGAAGGTCGTGATGATGCATCACCGCCGGCCGGTTGGCCAGCACCCTGGCCACCACGTCGGCAGCGGCGGGATTGAGGGGCAACGAGCACAGGTTTTCCACTACCACCACGTCGGCACTACGGAGGGCAGATTCCACCTCGTCGAAGGTGGGAGGTTCGCCGGCACCGATGGCCAAGCCCGGGAGACAGTGGTCGACCGGCCCTTCTCCGGCCACTGTGACGATGGAGAACCCCAGCGACTTGAGTGCGTCCCCCCATTTGGCCGCTTCGATGGCCACCCCATCGGATCCTCCGAGGCGGAATGAGAGCAGAGCTGCGGTCGGAATGGGGCCACGGTAGTGCCGACTCAGGGGCGAAAGCCCAAACCGGCAACGGAACGGGACATCGGCACGGGAAGCGGCTACCGTCGCGCCGTGCCCGAGGACCCTGTGATTCCACCCGACGCGGTGCTGCCCATTTCGGGATCGACGCCTGAGCTGGTGGCGAGCCAACAGGGATCCGTGCTCACGTTGACGATCAATCGCCCCGAACGCCGCAACGCCATGACCTGGGAGATCATCAGCGGTCTCCGCCAGCATCTGGCCCGGGCAAAGGTCGATCCCGGGGTGCGGGTGGTGGTGCTGGCCGGTAGCGGCGACAAGGCCTTCTGTGCCGGTGCCGATCTTTCGGGGATGGTCCCGCACAGCGCCGGAGGTGGCACCGACGCCTTCTTCGATCAGCATGAGGCACGAGGATGGTTGGCCGCCCTGTTCGAAGAGATGTGGCATCTGGGGAAGCCGACCATCGCCCGGGTACAGGGTTGGGCTATGGCCGGCGGGTTCGGGTTGGCCCTGGCCTGCGACTTGGTGATCGCCTCGGAAGAAGCCTGGTTCGGCGCCCCCGAGCTGAATGTCGGGCTCTGGCCTTTCATGGTTACCGTGCCGATGATGCGCTCGATGCCCCCGAAGAAGGCCCTGGAGCTGATGCTCACCAGTCGGGTGGTGGGTGCAGCTGAGGCCGATCGGATCGGCTTTGTCACCCGGGTGGTTCCTCACGCCCAGCTGGACGGGGCCGTAGCCGAGTTGGCGGCGACCTTGGCATCGAAACCTCCCGGGGTGATGAGGCTGGGGCGCGAATCGTTCTACGCTGTGTGGGATTCGACCGCCTCCGATGCATTGGCGCATTTGCACGCCATGCTGACCGTGACCAGTCAGACGGCAGAGGCATCGGAAGGTATTTCGGCATTTTTGGAGAAGCGACCGCCGGTGTGGCAGGTTCCCCCCGATTCGGGCACCGAGAGCACTGGACCCTGAGGAGGAGCCCAGCATGGCCAAACGAGCACTGATCACCGGCGTCACCGGTCAGGACGGGTCATACCTGGCCGAGTTCCTTCTCGACCAGGGCTATGAGGTGTTCGGCATGGTGCGTCGATCCAGTACCGTCAACTTCGAACGGATCGCCCACATCCAAGACCGCATGACCTTGGTGGCCGGCGACCTCATCGACGAGGTGTCGATGTTCAATATCCTCCGGGACCATCGACCCAGTGAGGTGTACAACCTGGCCGCCCAGTCCTTTGTGCAGACGTCGTGGAGCCAGCCGATGCTGACCGGTGAGACCACCGCACTGGGTGTGACCCGGGTACTCGATGCCATCCGGACAGTCGATCCCGGAATCCGTTTCTATCAGGCCAGCTCGTCGGAGATGTTCGGCAAGGTCCAAGAGGTCCCCCAGCGGGAGGAGACCCCGTTCTATCCCCGTAGCCCTTATGGGGTGGCCAAGGTGTACGGACACTGGATCACCGTCAACTACCGCGAGAGCTATGACCTTCACGCCTCTTCGGGGATTCTCTTCAATCACGAGTCCCCCCGACGCGGTCTCGAATTCGTCACCCGCAAGGTGACCCACGGCGTGGCCCGGATCAAAGCCGGTCTCGATGACAAGCTGGCTCTTGGCAATCTCGATGCCCAGCGTGACTGGGGATTCGCCGCCGACTACGTGCGCGCCATGTGGATGATGCTCCAACAAGATCAGCCCGATGATTACGTGGTAGCCACCGGAGAGACTCATTCGGTCAAGGAGCTGGTGGAACTGGCCTTCTCCGCCGTCGATCTCGACTGGGAGAAGTATGTGGTCATCGATGAGCGTTTCTTGCGCCCGGCCGAGGTCGACCTGTTGGTGGGGGATCCGAGCAAAGCTGAGAAGGTGCTTGGTTGGCACCGCGACGTCGACTTTGCCACCTTGGTGACGATGATGGTCGAATCCGACGTTGCGCTGGTCAACAGCCAGTTGACCTGACCGGTCCGTCGATGGGCAGGTCCGCCGGCCATCCACCATCAGTGTTCCGATGATGATCGCCGGAGCGGTTCACGCAGATCCCCTCGGCCTGCTGGTGGCGTTCGGCGGGGGCATGCTCTCGTTCCTTTCGCCCTGCGTGCTTCCCCTTGTACCGGGCTACCTGTCGATGGTGTCGGGGTTGTCGGCGGCCGAGTTGAACGCCCTTCGACCGGTCGTCCCCGTCCCCGTCTCCACCAGGGGCACACCCGCCGGCGATCTCGCAGCCACGGCGGCACCCACGGTCGCCGACCTCCAAGGCGAACGGGGCCGCCTCCTCCGGGGGATCCTCCTCTTCATCGCCGGCTTCACCGTTGTATTCACCATTTTGGGGGCATCAGCGTCAGCCGCCGGCCATCTGTTTCACACTCATCTGCCCGCGCTCCGGACGTTCTCGGGCATTCTCATCGTGATCTTCGGGACCATTCTGGTTGCCATGGCATCCGGGATCCGGTTGCCCGTCGCGCTTTCCGGTGAACACCGCTTCGCCATCCGACCTTCGGTGTTGGGTGCGTGGGCACCCCCGATCATGGGTGCCGCATTCGCCTTCGCCTGGACCCCGTGCATCGGACCGATTCTGGCCAGTGTGCTGGCGCTCGCGGCCGGGACCGGGGGGACGACGACCGGCGGCATCGCCCTGCTCTTGGCCTACTCCCTGGGCCTGGGGGTGCCATTCCTCCTCTTCGGTTTGGCCTTCGGCCGGATGACCGACCTCTTGGCCCGGTTCCGAGGCCGATTGCGCCTGGTGGACCTGGCCGGGGGAGCCGTCCTCATTGTGTTCGGCATTCTGCTCGTTACCGGGAACGTCGACGTGATCGCCATTCATGTCTCCAATTGGCTTCGCGACCTGCACCTCGGTCGGTTGGCGACCAGTTGAGACGGCTTGCCCCGGACCTGAGCACCCGGCCGCCCCGGCCCCGCCTGGCCCACGGTGGCTGGCCCCCGTAGCATGGGCCGACGGTTATGGCCCCCGAATCTCCCCCCACCTCCGCTCTGTCCTTACGCGACGTGGTCGCGTTGTCCGGACGGTTTCCACTTCTGGCCGGCGTCGACCTCCAGGTCGGCGTGGGGGAGACGGTGCTGGTCGAAGGTCCGAATGGGGCGGGGAAGACCAGCCTGCTGCGAGTGGCTGCCGGGCTGGTCCCGGTGACCTCGGGACGGGCGACGGTCCTGGGTCTCGACCCAGCCCGGCACCGGACAGAGGTGCGGCGCCGGGTGGGCCTGTTGGCCCATGCCTCCCATCTCTACGACGATCTCAACGTCCGAGAGAACGTCCGGTTCGCGGTGAAGGCAGCCGGCGCTGATGCGTCCCGGATCGAGGGTGCCTGCGAGCGGTTGGGACTGACCGGACGTCTGCTCCGTACCGGAGCGGCCAAACTGTCGGCCGGTCAACGCCGTCGGGTGGCGCTGGCGGTGTTGGTGGCACGGGCGCCCGAGCTCTGGTTGCTCGATGAGCCCCATGCCGGTCTCGACGCTTCCGCTCGTTCGTTGCTCAACGAGCTCATCGTCGAGGCCACGGCCGGCGGCGCCACCGCCATCGTGGTCTCCCACGAACCCGAGTTGGTCGAATCGATGGCCACCCGATCGATCACCATTACCGGGGGGCGGGTCACTGGAGAGCGCCGCCTCAACAGTGTGCCTGCGAGGTTCGTCCATGTGGCGTGACACCCTGTTGGTGGCGGGTAAGGACCTGCGGATCGAGGCTCGGTCCCGGGTGGCACTCAGTCAGGTTGCTCCTTTTGGGATCATCGCCCTGGTGTTGTTCGCCTTTGCCCTCGGACCCGATCGCGCCCCCATGGCCAAGGGCGCACCGGGACTGTTTTGGGTGGCAGTTCTCTTCTCGTCCGTGCTCGCCATCCAGCGCAGCGTGTCGGTGGAGTCGGTCGATGGTGCCCGCGACGGTTTGCGCCTCTCGGGGCTCGATCCGGCCGGTCAGTTCCTGGGAAAGACGCTGTCGGTCGCCACCCAGTTGGTGGTGCTCGAAGTGGTGCTCGGCCTCGGCGTGGTGCTGCTTTACGGGGCCAGCATCGAGACGTACTGGCTCATTGTCGTCTCGTGTGGCCTCGGGACCATTGGGCTCGCCGCGGCCGGGACGCTCTATGGGGCCCTGTCCGCGGGTCTCAGGATCAGGGAGACCCTGTTGCCGTTCTTGTTGTTGCCGGTGGTGGCCCCCGTGCTTCTCGCCGGAACCCGCATGTGGCAGGCGGCCCTGGCCGGCGGGACGCCGTCCAACGGATCTCCGTGGTTCCACCTGCTCATCGCATTCGACGCTGTGTATCTGGCCCTCGGCGTGGTCGTGTACGGGCCGATCCAGGAGACAGCATGACTACGAACACACCGGCGCAGTCCCCCGGGGTCATGTGGGCAACCCGGGTCATCGGCCTGCTCGCCCTGGTCGGAACCGGGCTCACCGTGTGGCTGGGACTTTGGGTGACCCCACCTGACAAGGTCCAGGGCGACCTGGTGCGGTTGGTGTACGTCCATCCCGGAGTGGCCTGGGTGGCGCTGTACCTGGCCTTCGGACTGGCTGCCGCGTGCAGCCTCTTGTACCTGTGGCCCCGGACCCGATCACTGTTCTGGGATCGGTTGGCCGCCGCCGCGGTAGAGGTGGGAGTGGTGTTCAACGTGTGCACGTTGATCTCCGGCTCGATCTGGGGGAAGCCAACCTGGGGAGTGTGGTGGGCCTGGGATGCCCGGCTCACCAGCACCGCGGTGTTGCTGGTTCTCTTCCTCGGCTACCTGGCCCTTCGCCGGGTGCCGGCGGAGCCGGAGGTGCGGGCCAAGCGCAGCGCTTTTGCCGCACTGTTCGCCGCGGTGGATGTCCCGATTGTCCACTTCTCGGTCTTGTGGTGGAAGACGCTTCATCAAGGGGCGACAGTCCTGAATGCCAATCTGTCACCCACCATCCATGGATCGATGGCCTGGACGCTGCTGCTCGGTTTCGTCGCCCTGACCCTCGCCTTTGTCTGGATGCTCCTGGTTCGATATCGCATCGGGGCGTTGGAGGACTACCTCGGTTCTGGCGAATTGGATATGGCGCTCCACGACAGGCAGTCCGAGGGAGTAGTGGCGGACCCGACACCAGAGGCTCTGGCCGTCGTGGGTAACGCCCGCGCCCCGGCAGAGGTGTCCCGATGAGGTACGTAATCGCCGGTTACGTAGTGGTGCTCACGCTCCTGTTCCTCTACGGGGTGCAGTTGGTATGGCGTAGGCGACGCCTCAATCGCCTGGTCACCCAGGTCGAGGACTCGCGCTCGGGTGACCTGGCCGAAGCGGGGCCAGCGTGACCAGCACACCTGTCCTGCCCGGGACGCTCCCGGTCTCCGAGCCAGTCCCGGCCCCCAAGGCCAAGAGCCATCGACTCCGGTATGCCACGGTGGGCGTCGTCCTGGTCGGGGCGTTTGCCTTCCTCGTGGTGAAGGGACTCGGTACTGCCATCAACTTCTATCTGCCCGTCGATCAGGCTCTGCACCAGAGGACATCCCTCGGGAGCCAGACGTTCAACCTCGAGGGTCTCGTCGAGCCGGGCTCCATCCAGCCCACCCCCCAGGGTGTCGATTTCACCCTGAGTGCCGGGGGGGAATCCCTACGGGTGATCAACACCGGCAGCCCACCACAGCTCTTTCAGAAGGACATCCCGGTCATTGCGGTGGGCCATCTCTCCGGCAGCACGTTCATGTCGAATCAGATTCTGGTCAAGCACTCATCGACCTATATCGCCAACAACCCCGGGCGAGTGAGCGCTCCCAACGGGACCAAGCGGTGACCGGGCGACAGGTGTGTGACGGGTTCGGGACGAGGCTTCAGCGGTGAATGCCGCCCTCGGCAATACCGGTGTGCTCCTGGGCTTTGTCGCCGCGCTGGTCGGAGTGGTCGTCCTCGCGGTTGGTTTGGCCAAGGGTCGGGAATCGACCATCCGGGCCGGTCAGATCTATGCACCGGTGGTGCTGCTAGGCGGACTGATCGCCACCGTCGCCATGGAGCACGCCCTCATCACCCACGACTTCTCCCTGGCCTTCGTGGCCGACAACAACAGCCGCGAGACCCCCCTCATGTATTCGATCTGCGGCATGTGGTCGGCCCTTTCGGGTTCGATCCTGTTATGGGGCCTCATCCTCGGTGGGTACGCCACCGCCATGGTCTGGCGCTTCCGCCGACGGGCGGCCGAACCGCTGGTGGCGTGGGCCACCCTGGTGGTCTACGTGGTGGCGGCATTCTTCTTCGGGTTGATGCTCCACGCTGCCGATCCGTTCCAACGTGTGGTGGGGGCCATCCCGGTGGACGGCGCCGGCCCGAACTCACTGCTCCAGGACAATCCTCTCCAGGCCATCCATCCCCCCATGCTGTATCTGGGCTTCGTCGGGTTCACCCTGCCTTTCGCATTCGCCATTGCGTCGCTGATCACCGGCCGTCTCGACAGCGCCTGGCAACGCGAGACCCGTCGTTGGACGCTCTTTGCCTGGACGTTCCTCACCGCCGGCATCGTGCTCGGCGCCATGTGGTCGTATCAGGTGCTGGGATGGGGCGGTTTCTGGGCGTGGGACCCGGTGGAGAATGCCTCGTTTCTGCCATGGCTGGTGGGTACCGCCTACCTGCACTCCGTCATGGTGCAGGAACGGAGAGGGCTGCTCCGGATCTGGAACCTTTCGCTGGTGATCGCCACGTTCTCTCTGACAATTCTGGGGACCTTTCTCACTCGATCCGGGGTGATCCAGTCGGTACACGCCTTCTCCAACTCGACCATCGGGCCACTCCTCCTGGGTTTCTTCGGTCTCACCCTGGTGACGGGTTTGGGGCTCATTGCCTGGCGCGGGGACCGATTGCGTTCTGCCGGGGGCATCGACTCTCCGATCAGCCGCGAAGGCGCCTTCCTGGCGAACAACCTGCTGTTCGTCGCTTTCGCCTTCGTCGTGCTGCTGGGGACCGTCTTCCCGCTGCTGTATGAAGCGCTCGAAGGGGGTCGACAAATCACGGTGGGGGCTCCCTATTTCAACCGGTTGATCATCCCGATTGGGCTGGGGCTGCTCTTCCTGATGGCAGTGGCGCCCGCACTCCCGTGGCGGAAGACTTCCATCGAGGTCATGCGGGGACGACTGGCGGTCCCGGCCGTCGTGGCGGTGTCGGTGGTGGTGGCGTGTGTGTTGGGCGGGATCAAGGGGATCGAGCCTCTGGCCGCCTTTGGCCTGGGCGCCTTCGCGGCGGCATCCGCCGGTCGGGCATTGGCCCTATCGGTCCGTTCGTCCTGGCGCGGCGCCAAAGCCTCGGGAGCATCGTCGGCCCGATCGATGCTGGCCGGATGGCGTGGCTTCGTCGGGAGGGCCAATGGGGGCATGGTGGTCCACATCGGAGTGGTGATCATCGCGGTGGGCCTGGCCGCCGCAACCGCCTTCGGGCACCGGACCGAGGTGGCACTGTCGCCGGGCCAGACAACTTCGTTCGCCGGGCACACGGTGGAGTTCGTAGGCACCCGCACCGTCAAGACGTCGTCCAGTTCAGCGTTCCAAGCAATCCTCCGGGTGGACGGAAGAGGAACCTATGCACCTGCCATCACCCAGTTCGGCGCGGGAAGCCAGGACGTGGGTACTCCCGCCATCGATGCGAGTTGGAGAGATGACGTGTACTTGACCATCGACGCCACGTCGACGTCGGGAGCCCAGCTGACGTTCGGGGTAGTCGTCCAACCGCTGGTGATGTGGTTGTGGGTGGGCGGGGCCCTGTTGGTATTCGGATCGGTACTTTCCGCCGTTCCGGGGCGTCGCCGTCGTCCGACCGATCCGGTGTCGGCACCGACGGGCTCCACTGCTCGCGAACCAGAACCGGTGGCACCCAAAGACCCGGAAGCCGTGGCCGACACATTGCCGGAGCCCGAGCCGGTTCCTGTCGGGAGCTGAGGGTGGGTCGGCACAAGACACGATGGATTGGGATCGTGGTTCTGATCGTTGGCGCCGGCTTGATAGCGGTGCTCGCCACCCGGCCGTCGGCCACGGTGGCCGAGGTTCAGAGCCCTTTGGTGGGTCACACCGCCCCCACCATCACCGGCACCACCTTCGATCGGTCGGCGTTTTCGTTGCCCACCGCCCCCGGCCACTTCGTGGTGCTCAACTTCTTCGCCAGTTGGTGTGCTCCGTGCCAACAAGAGGGACAGGACCTGGTGGCATTCCAGTTCGAGCACCAGCGGTCCGGTGACGCGTCGATGGTCAGCGTGGTCTTCGGTGACACGCTGTCGGCGGCCCGGACCTATCAGACGATGTTGGGTGTGAGCTGGCCGACCTTGACCGATGCCAACGGGAAGCTGGCGTTGGACTATGGGGTCAGCGCCAGGCCGACCACGTTCGTGATCGCTCCCGACGGGCGGGTGGCGGCCTACATCGTCGGCGCGGTGACGGCCAAGGATCTCGACCGAGTGATGTCGGCGGCCAAGGCCACCCACGCGTGAGCGCCCGCCGATTCCCGATATGGATCGTCCTGGGCGCGGTATTGATGGTGGCCCTGGTTATCGGTAGCGGAGTCCTCCACACCACCCCGGTGACTGCGGCTCAGAGAGCGGTGGCCATCGAGACGGGGATCAAGTGCCCGAGTTGCGAGGACCTGTCAGTGGCCAACTCCAGCGCGCAAACCGCAGTTCTGGTCCGGAATACCGTGCGTCAACTCATCGGCGAAGGAAAGTCCGATCAGCAGATCCAGGCCTATCTGGTCTCCCGGTACGGGTCGGCCATCGTTCTGGTCCCGCCGGCGAGTGGGTGGTCTCTGTTGGTATGGGTGCTCCCACTCGGAGGTGGCGTCCTCGCCATCGCCGGATTGGCGACCGTGCTGGTCCGCAAACGTATGAACGGGTTGGTCGAACCGGCCGATGCCGTTCGAGCCGACGCCACCCTCGATGCCGGTGCCAGTTCCGAGCAACTCGATGATCGGCGGCAGTTCCTCGACCAGTCGTTGGCCGATGCTTTTGCCGAGTACCGGGCGGGGGATCTTTCTGACCAGGACTACCAGGCGCTGAGGAATCGGGACACCGCTCGATTGGCGGCTCTCGATATCCGGATGGCAACAACGGGAAACGAAGGTACGGCCGACCGGGTTGCGGGCGCGGGTGATGATGCGGCGGAACCTGAGGGTCCGGTACCGGCCGTTCAGTTATCTCCCTCGGGGGTCCGGCCGAGGAGAAGCCGTCGGCAGCGACTGTTGATCTCGGGCGCGGTCGGTGCCTTCGGCACGGCGCTGGTGCTGTTGGTGGCGCTGTTTGCCGCCAACCGCCTACCGGGCCAGACCCCGAGCGGCAACGCCACGCTCAGTCAACAGGCACATATCCAACAGATGTTGGCTCAGGCGGCCACCTTGGAGAACGACCACCAGCCGGGCGGGGCCGCACAGCTGTATCAGAAGGTGCTCGATGAGGATCGACAGAACGAGGTCGCCATGGCTCAACTGGGATGGCTCGAATACCAGACCGGGGTGCAGGGAAAGAGTGTGTCGTTGATCAACGATGCGAAGGCGAAACTCAGTCAAGCGGTGCAGCTCGACCCTGGCGACTACGCCCCCCGGCTGTACTTGGGGACGGTCCTCCTCGACCAGGACAACAACGCTTCTGGAGCGGTGGCCCAGTACCAGGCCTTCCTGGTCGCCAATCCGCCCGCGGCGTTGTTGCACCAGGCGGCGTCGCTTCTGCGCCAGGCGTACTCACAGGCGGGGGTGCCCCTGCCGTCAGAGGTTCCGGCCGACTGAACCGGCATCCCTTCAGGGAATCAATACGACCTTGCCTGCCAGTGTCCTGTCGATCAGGCCGGACATCACCGAAGAAGCCTGATCGAGGGGGTATTCGCTCGGAACCGTGGGATGGAGCCGGCCGTCGCTGATCAGCCCCATCAGCTCGTCGAGCAGCCGGCGGTTTCCGATCGGGTCGCGAAACGTCCAGGCTCCCCAGTCCACCCCCACCACCGTGCGGTTGTTCAGCAACACCTGATTGAGCGGTATCGGGGCGATGGGGCCCGAGGCGAACCCGATCACGCAGAAGCGCCCGAAAGGGCCGGTGGCCCGAAGAGCCGGTTCGCTGTGGCGACCACCGACCGGATCGATGACCACGTCGACTCCACCACCCGAAATCTCCCTCGCCCGGACTTTGAGATCTTCGTCCTCGTAGGCGATGGTGGCCTCGGCCCCCATGGCCACCGCGTTGTCGAGCTTCTCTTTGGTCGATGCCGCGGCGATGACTCGTGCCCCCATTGCCCGGGCCACGTCGATGGCAGCCAATCCCACCCCTCCACCGGCTCCGAGTACCAGTACCCATTCACCCGGCTTGAGAGACGTTCTCCGGGTGAGCGCAAACAGGATGGTTCCGTAGCTCTGGATGAGGGTGGCTGCCTGTCCGAAGCCAAGGGTGTCCGGCATGGTCACCAGAGTTAGCGCCGATATCACCACCTGCTCGGCGAATCCGCCGAATCCGGTGAATGCGATCACCCGATCGCCGATCGACACTCCGGTAACGCCGCTTCCGACGGCCGATACCTCACCGGCGATCTCCCCGCCGGGGACGAACGGGATGGGCGGCTTGATCTGGTACCGACCCTGGCACAACAGTCCGTCCACGAAGTTGACCCCGGCGGCCCGCACATCCACCACCACCTGACCCTCGCCCGGGGTGGGCTCACCCCGCTCTTCGATGACCAGATCGCCGAGTGGCCCCAATTGGTTGCAGACAACTGTTCGCATGGAGGAGAACCTACCGGGAGATCGGTCTCACTTCTCCTACTTGGCGATGGGTCCTTCTGGCGTCCGCCTTCTCCACGATTCGCGCAACGCTGCTGCCCGACTCCCATCGGGCTGCCTACGATCGAAGGGCCCGCAACCCCGCCACCACAGTTGGGAACGCGTCGGCGAAAGCATCGATGTCAGCGTCGACCGTCGACCATCCGACAGACAATCGGAGCGAATGCTCGGCATCGACTCCCATGGCCTCGAGCACCGGCGACGGCTCCAGCGACTCCGATGAACACGACGACCCCGAGTGGGCGGCGATGCCTGCCTGGTCAAGCCCCAGGAGCACTGGTTCGGCTTCGACCCCATCGATGCCGGTGCACACGATGTGGGGAAGATGACGCTCCGGATCGCCGAAGATGGTGACCCCATCCACGCCGCTGATGGTCTTCACCAGGCGGGCGGCGTGACGACGGGCATTGCCTGCCTCGGCATCCATGCGCCCAGGTGCCAACAACGCCTCAGCGACGGCACCGAAGCCGATGGCGGCCGGCAGGTTCTCGAGTCCGGCCCGCCGAGCCCGCTCCTGTACACCGCCGACCAGATACGGGTCGATCCGCAGACCCCTGCGGACGATCAGAGCGCCGATGCCAGGAGGCCCTCCCAGTTTGTGGGATGACACCGACACCAGGTCGGCATCGAGTGCACCGAGGTCGACGCGGACGTAGCCCGCGGCCGCCACTGCGTCCACGTGCGAGAGCACTCCGAGCTCGCGGCAGCGGGACACGATGTCGTTGACCGGCTGCACGGTGCCGACTTCGTGATTGGCCCACTGACAGTGGACGAGGGAAGGCAGCATGCCGTACTCCGAGCGACACTGCTCGATAGCGTCGTCGACCGCCTGCAGATGGAGGGTTCCGAACCTGTCGACCGCCGGGGAGAGGACGTCTGCCAATCGGGCCGACGAGTCGCGGGCCGCGGAGTGCTCGATCGCGGCACAGATCACCGGACCGGGGGAGCGGCGGGTCGCACCCCACACCGCGCTGTTGATCGACTCTGTCCCGCCGGAGGTGAGGATGACCTGAAGCGGTCGTACCCCGAACAGGGTCGCTATCCGTTCGCGTCCGTCTTCCAGCGCAGCTCGTGTGATCCGCCCCTCGGTGTGGACTCTCCCGGGGTCGCCGGTGACTCCAGAGTGTGCCCACGCATCCATGGCGTCACTGGCCTCAGGTCGAAGCGGTGCCGTCGACGCGTGGTCAAGGTAGTGCCGGGCCAACCGATGCGCTCGGTGTCAGACCAGGGCGGCGCACTGGTCATCGCCTCGAGCCCGGGACGATGACAGAACAACCGGGACACTTCCCTCGGAACTCTCGCCGCACAATCCGGCCAGCAACCCTTTCACCATGCCCCGGTCGACCGCGCACAGTACGGGGAACTGGGATGCAGTGCTTCCGAACGGGCAGTTGTCCGCCACCACCGCGGTGGTGGTTCCCTGGTCCTCGGCATGGGCGGCGAACCCGTGGGCGGTCAGGGTGTCGGCGATGGCATGCATGGCGGTCCGCAACGACCGTTGGCCGTCACCGGGTGACATCTGGGTGGCCAGGGTGCGGCCGTACTCTTCGCCGACCCGCTCGGCCATGCTCTCGGCAGCTTGAGGCCCCAGGAGCTGAAGCGCCTCCTGGAGAAGAAGCACCAGAAGATCATCCCGACGGGTGAGCAGGTCGAGGGTTGGATCGTTGCCGATGGCCCGGAACCGCTTGGACGGTCGCCCGGCTCCGTTGCCGGAAGCCCGTTCCATGGTGACCTCGAGATAGCCGCCGGTGGCGAGACGCTCGAGGTGGTGACGGGCGACGTTCGGATGGATTGAAAAATGGGTGGCAACTTCGGACGAGGTCGCGCCGGGGTTGGACCGTACGAAGAGGTAGATCTCCCGGCGGGTCGGATCTCCGAACGCGGAGGTCACCGCGGTGACTGCCGCTGAGAACTGGCTGTCCGCCTCGTGGATGACAGCCACTCCGCCGTCCAGCACCACCGGTGAGAGTCGATCGGCGCCAACCACGGAACTGTCTGAGGCCGGTTGCACGTCCCCTAGTCTACGGTGAACCCGAATTCTTCCGAGGAGAGTCCGCATGTCCATCGACGAGTCCCAGGTCAGAGTGGTTGTTGCCGCCGTGACCGATCCCGAACTGCGACGCCCGCTGGGGGAGTTGGGCATGGTCGGGGCAGTAGGGGTGAAGCGGAAGCGGGTGGCAGTGGATATCGCCCTACCTGTAGGTCACTACCCGCAGATCGACGAATTGATGGGCCGGGTGCGTCTGGCGGTCAGCGCGCTGGCCGGGGTCGACGAAGTGGTGGTGGAACAGACGTTGATGGGGGAGGAGGACCGGGCGCGGCTTCGGATGTTGCTTCGGGGGGAGCCGGTCGAAGGCGCAGCTCCGGGCGCGGCCGGGGGGGCGCACGATCACGGCGGAAACGATCACGGTGCCCCCCTCGGTCACGAGGAAGGGCGACCGAATCGATTCATGCTCCCAAGGTCGAAGACCCGGGTGATCGGGGTCTCGTCGGGCAAGGGCGGAGTCGGAAAGTCCTCGGTGACCGTCAATCTCGGGGTGGCATTGTCCCGGTTGGGCTACGACGTCGGCATCCTCGATGCCGACGTGTACGGATTCTCGGTGCCCAAGATGCTCGGGGTCACCGAGGATCCATTGATCATCGGCGACCTGGTGGTGCCGGCGACGGCCAACGGCGTCCGCTGTCTGTCGATGGGCTTCTTCGTCCCCGATGACACGCCGGTGATTTGGCGGGGTCCGATGCTGCACAAGGCGTTGGAGCAGTTCCTGGTCGATGCGTACTGGGGTGAGCCCGATTATCTACTCGTCGACATGCCTCCGGGGACCGGGGACGTCACCCTGTCCCTGGGTCAGTACCTGACCAAGACGGAGGTGTTCGTCGTCACCACGCCACAGCCGGCGGCGCAGAGGGTGGCCCAGCGTTCGGCATATGCAGCCCGCAAGTTGAAGCTTTCGGTACGCGGTGTCATCGAGAATATGAGTTGGTTCACCGGTGACGATGGGGCCCGGTACGAGTTGTTCGGTGCCGGCGGCGGGAAAGAGCTCGCTGACGAGCTCGGGGTCCCCCTGTTGGCGCAGGTGCCACTGGTGCCGGCGCTACGCGAGGGTGCCGACGTGGGCATTCCGGTGGCCGTGGCCGATCCCGACGGCGAGGCCGCGGCTGTCTTCGCCGCATTGGCATTGTCCATTGTCGAGATGGGCCCGGCCCGGGTCTACCGAAAAGAGTTGACGGTTCGTTGAACGACATGATGGATCAGATCCATCAGCAGATCTCGCTTCGACCTGTCAGACGGCTTCCGGGCTTCGACCACGGTTGCACACGACAATCTCAGGTTGCCCCGGGCGAGTACCAGGTTCGGTGGCCACCAGTACCGCCGGCGGGTGGGGGACCTGAGCGAGGACCTCGCTCCCACCGGTCTGGATGCGGAGCGCCGCTGCCGCTCATCGACGATGAAGCGTGGGATGAACTCTGCATGGGTGTTCCCGCTGGATGAGACGAATCCCGGATGACGGTTGAGTGCTCCTTCATCTGCCGGTACGTCCTCTCGCGATCCGAAATTGCGAGGCGCCCCGCGATCCGATGATCCAGCTCTTCAGGTACCAATCAGAACTGTCGTGTGATTCCAATTCCGATGGGAAGCTTGTCGGGATCCCAACCGAGGACGGCCACCGCTTGACCGAACGCGAATCGGTCAGTCATCCCGGCCACGTAGCTGACCGCTGCCTTGAGGGCCTCCGCGTCACCACCTCGCAGGCCGGCGCCGTGCCCGTCGCCGTCGGGAATGAGATTGGGCCGGTCACCGTAGTGCTCGACAAGTGCCCGAAGCACTCCGACCACGGCCTGCCCCTGGGCGACCGAACTCGGACGCAGGTAGATGTGCTCGTAGTTGCAGGCCCGAAAGGCCGATAGGGCTTCGGCATAGGCACCCGACATTCCGATCCGACCGGTTTGCAACACCGTCGAGACCATGGCGTCGATGAACGTCCCCAATTGTTGGCTGCGGCGTTCCCCGCAGCTTTCACGCACCAAGGTCGGGAGCACACTGGGAGTGACGATCCCGCTCTTCACCGCGTCTTCGAAATCGTGACAGACATAGGCGATGCGGTCGGCCCAACTGACCACCTCCCCTTCGGGCGTGCTCGGCGCCGGCCTGGACCACGAGTGGTTGCGTATGCCATCGAGCGTCTCGTGGCAGAGGTTGAGCCGGGCCAGGGATACGTCGGCTCCCCACGGGGCGTGATCGAACCCACCGACGACATAAGGGGACAGGGCATCCTCGCTCGCGTGACCGCCGGGCCCGTGTCCGCAATCGTGGCCCAAAGCGATGGCCTCGGTCAGTGCCACGTTGAGCCTGCATGCCCGGGCAACGCCGGTGGCCACCTGGGCCACCTCCAGGGCATGGGTCAGTCGTGTGCGCTGATGATCGTCAGGGAAGACGAACACCTGGGTCTTCCCGGCCAGGCGACGGAAGGCCGGGGCATGGAGGATCCGGTCACGGTCCCGTTCGAAGCACGTCCGCCAGGGATCGGGCTCCTCTGGTCGCTGCCTGGTACCGCCGCCATGGGCCGCGGTTGCCCCCACGGCCTGCTGTGCGCTCTCGTCCGCTTCGCGGCCGGAGCGGTCGAGACCCGAGATGGGGCCGTTCGGGTCCGCCACCGCTCGGCTGTCGGCATGGGCGAATTTGGTGTCTTCGTCTCCATGGGCGTACATGGTGGACGCCCACCGTCGGTTGCGTTCGCTCTCGCCTTCCACAGTGCCAGTGTGCCCTATGGCTGTGCCACTGGGGCGCCATGCTGCGCTGAGCTTGTATCGTCAGGGGGGTCGGCGGAACCGCCGGCAAACTGTTGAGAGGAGCGTGCCAGGTGGACGTGCGTATCGGGATCGTGCAATCGATAAAGGAGCTCGACATCGAGTTGCCCGCCGATGCTGACCGCGACAAGGTCCTGGCCGACGTCGAGGTCGCACTGGCCAAAGAGGGCTCCATCCTCTGGTTGACCGACCGCAAGGGGCGCCGAGTGGGTGTTCCGGCGGGCAAGGTCGCCTATATAGAGGTTGATGCGCCGGCATCCGATCGTCGGGTCGGCTTCGGGGTCTCCTGATCCCGACCCTTTCAGCTCCTTCAGCGATCCCGGTGATGCCCCGGCGTGGTCCGGTGGCGGGATGACAGCGCTCCTCGATCTGGAGCTGGTCTTCGTGACCGGCAAGGGTGGCGTCGGCAAGACGACGGTTGCCTCGGCTATGGCCCTGCTCGCCTCGCAGCGGGGGAAACGGGTGCTGGTGTGCGAAGTCGACGCCAAAGGCGATGTCTCCGGCTTCTACGAGGCACCCCCGACCGGTTTTGTCGAAAGGGAGATACTCCCGGGCCTCTTTGGCATGACCATGGATACCGAGGCATCGCTTCGGGAGTACCTGAAGCTCCATTTGCGCATTCCCGTCGTGGGCCGGATCGGGCCGTTGGCCAAGGCGTTCGACTTCGTCGCCACCGCGGCTCCGGGAGTCCGGGAGATTCTCACCGTCGGCAAACTCTGCTTCGAGGTCCGTGAGCGTAATTACGATCTGGTGGTGGTCGACGCACCGGCATCGGGCCACATCATCGGGCAGTTGGCGGCGCCGCAGGCGATCAACGACCTGGTGAAGGTGGGTTTGATCCGGTCCCAGACCGACTGGATGCTCGAGATCCTTTCCGACGCCTCCAAGACGGGCCTGGTTGCCGTCTGCACACCCGAAGAGATGCCCGTCAATGAGACGATCGAATTGGCGGTCCGAGTGGAACAGGAAACGACGGTGCAGCTGTCGGCAGTGGTGGTGAATCGGGTCCTTCCCGAGCTGTTCGGCCGGCAGGAGGAAGCCGTCTTCGACGCGTTGTCCGCCGCCGGCCCGGCAGAAGACCTTGCCGAGTTGGTCGGCGGTGACCCCGGGCCGGTGCTCCAGGCTGCCCGGTTGGCTGTGACCATGAGGCGCACCCGTTCCACTCATCTCGAACGACTCCGGGAAGGCATCGACCCGACGGTGCCCCTCCTCTATCTTCCCTACCTCTTCACCCGCTCACACGGCCTACGGACCACTCGTCAAGTCGCGGCGTCGCTGGGCGAGGAGTTGGGATACTGATGGCGGCTGCACGTTCGACCCAGAGGGCTGGCCGCCGGATGGACTCGCCCCCGCGCTCTCCGGGGAATGGTTCGGGTTCCCTCGATGGTCTGTTGGCAGCCAAAGAGATAGTCATCGCCTGTGGACCGGGCGGGGTGGGAAAGACCACCACAGCGGCCGCTGTCGGAGTGATGGCTGCCCTGCGGCAGGGGGGGAAGGTCCTGGTCTTGACCGTTGATCCGGCCAAGCGCCTGGCCAACGCCCTGGGTCTCGAGGGAATCGGCAACACCGAAAGCCGGGTACCCGACGAGGCGTTCCGGTCCGCCGGCCTGAAACCCCGGGGCGAGCTGTGGGCGGCCATGCTCGATACCAAGCAGTCATGGGACGCCCTGATCGGCAGGCACGCCCCGGATCAGCAGACCAGGGACGCAATCCTGGCCAATCCGCTCTACAAGAACATCTCTGGGCGTTTCGTCCAAAGCCACGACTACATCGCCATGGAGCGTCTCTACGAGATCCACTCCGACGGTCAGTATGACCTGATAGTCGTCGATACTCCCCCCACCCGCAATGCCCTTGACTTCCTGGATGCCCCACAGCGCCTGGCCGATTTCTTCTCATCACGCCTCCTGCGCTGGTTGATCGTGCCCTATCGGTCACGATTGGTGAATGTGGCGACCAGACCCTTTTACCAAGTCGCCGACCGCATCCTCGGCACCCAGTTCCTCGCCGATATCTCCGAATTCTTCGTCCTCTTCCAATCGATGCATGACGGCTTCGTCGAGCGGGCGGGGGCGGTGCAACGGCTGCTGTCTGACCGGAGGACAACATTCATGGTGGTGTCCACCCTCGAGGGAGTGCCACTCCGCGAGGCGGAGTTCTTCGCCCAGGAGCTCACCGCGCGCCATCTCCACCTCGGTGCCATCGTGTTGAACAAAGTGCTTCCGGCCTATCTCCAGGGTTCGGCGGCGGCGACGGTGGCCGAGGCGATGAAGGACCGGGCGGAGGAGTTGGCTACCTCGCTGGCACCGACGCTCGGGTCGGCCGACACCACACTCGGCGATGTGGCCCAGATCCGGCGGGTGCTCACCGAAGTGGCAGAGAGCTTCTTGAACTTCCGGGTGGTCGCATTGCGAGAGGCCGAGGAGAAGTCGCAGTTGGGCACCGTGCCTGAGGTCCTGGCCACTGTGCCGTTCTTCGATACCGATATCTACGACCTGGCCGGATTGGTCAGGTTGGGGGAGCAGATCTGGGACTGACCTCCCCAGCTCGACCCGCCTTCTCTCTGGCCCTGTCCCGGTGATGCACCAGGTCCCCGTGCCGGTCCCCGTGCCTGTGCTACGTGTGGATGGTCCCTCTACCCGGACGAGAGACCGATGCCGCACAGACCTTCGGGTCTGCGATCGCAAGTCAGAATCCGATCAAGGTAGTGGCAGGTGCCATGGCCTACGAGGTCGATCGAGGTTGGACACGAGCAGGAAGGGCCCATACGTGCGAGGGGGCATTTCGGCACGGGGAGCGGGTCGGATCCCCGCCCTCTTCCCGTGAAGTGTTCGGCTGCGAATTCGGCTTACGCCGCCTGCTTTACGATGCATACATGACCGACATAGTTGATCCGGCCATCGAGGCGTATGCCGAAGCCCACACCACCGCCCCGCCGGACCTGCTCGAAGCCGTCGCCTCCGAGACACGCGCCACCCTGAACGCTCCCGGAATGATGGTCGGGCGCATAGAGGGGCGCTTCCTCGAACTGTTGGTGTTCGGGACCGGGGCCGTTTCGATTCTCGAAATCGGTACCTTCAGCGGCTACTCGGCACTGGCGATGGCCGCGGGACTGGTGCCGGGAGGATCAATCGTGACCTGTGAGATCGATCCCGTGCATGCCGGGATCGCCCGACGGCACATTGCCGCCAGCCCTTATGCCGACCGGATCGAGGTGATGGTGGGCCCTGCCCTCGACACCCTCGCATCGTTGCCCGGCCCGTTCGACCTGGTCTTCATAGACGCTGACAAATCCGGTTACCTCGCCTACTTCGAGGCAGTCCTGGCCAAGCTTTCGCCGCGGGGGTTGATCGTGGCGGACAACACTCTCTGGAGCGGTCGCATCCTCGATCCCACCGATACGTCGGCGGACACGCTGGCGCTGCGGGCATTCAACGACAAGGTCGCCACCGATCCACGGGTGGTGGCTGTCCAGACCACCGTGCGTGATGGAGTGACGATGATCCGGCGTGCGGGGTGATCGGTGCTTGACTACCACCTCCATCTGTGGCCGCATGCCCAGAGCGATGCCGAGGCAACCATCGAACAGGTGGCGGCCTACTGTGAGCACGCCCGGGCCCATGGCATCACCGAAATCGCCCTGACCGAGCACTTGTTCCGATTCACCCAGGCCAAAGATCTGCTCGGTGGTTTCTGGGACGACCTACCCGGGGAGGAGCTTCGTCCAGGAATGGCGGCTTACTGGGACCACCACGCCCGGGTGGACCTGGACAGTTATGTCGAAGTCGTCCAAGCGGTGAAGGCAGAGGGATACCCTGTCGTCCTCGGTCTCGAGGTCGACTACTACCAAGGTCGGATGGACGAGGTGGCCAGTCTTCTGCGTGACTACCCCTTTGATGTCCTGCTCGGTTCGGTGCATTGGTTGGGCACCTGGAGGTTCGACGTCCTGAACGATCCGTGGGTGATGGCCGAATGGGGGGCCCGCGACATCGATGCTGTATGGGACGAGTACACCCGGGCCATGGAGGAGTTGGGAGCCTCGGGGGTATGTGACGTATTCGCCCATCCTGATCTGGTGAAGATCGCCGGGAAGGTCCCAGCGGTTCCCGACGAGTTCTACGATCGGATGGCAGAGGCGGCGGTGGTTTCGGGGATGGCCGCCGAGGTGTCGTCGGCCGGATGGCGTAAACCGTTTGGTGAGGAGTACCCGGCACCCCCACTGCTGCGACGCTTCATTGCCCGGGGCGTCCCGTTGACCACTGCCTCCGACGCACACTCTCTTCCCGACGTGGCCGACCGGGCCGAGGACCTGCGAGGGCTGCTGTTGGCGGCCGGAGTGACCGAGTTGCAGGGTTTTCGAGACCGCCGACCTCACAGGGTGCCGATTTCGCCACTGGGCGCTGAGTTGACGTCTCTGGACTCGGAAGCCTGACGGTGGCCACTCCAGCTGAGCTGGCCCTGGAGCGCACTGATCTCAATGATGTGCAGCTTGCCCACATCCGGAGGCTGATGGGGACATGGGGGATCCTGGCCGATCTGTCCTTCTCCGACCTGGTGCTGATGGCGCCGATGGCGTTCCCTTCTTATCAGCTTCGGACGACAGATCAGGTACTGGTCATTTTGGGCCAAATGCGCCCGTCCAACAGCGCCACCGTGGTCCAGCACGACCTGGTGGGCCAGTCCGTCAACGCCGCCGACTGGCCGGTGGTCGCGGCTTCCTGGCAGTCAGGCGATGTGGCGCGAGGAGAGATGCAGCTGGAGCCTGACGAGGAGCCAGTTCGTCTCCATTGCATTCCCGTCCGGTGCGAGGGAATCCTGGTGGCGGTATTGGCCAGGCTGGTGGCCGGTGCCGGTCGCCGTCCCGGCCATCTCGAGCGCACCTACCGCGATGTCTTCGACCGGTTTGCCGTGATGTTGTCGGAGTCGACGTTTCCGTTCCCCGGCGAAGAGGTCGCCATTGAGGAGGCTCCACGGGTGGGTGACGGCATTGTGCTGGTCGATGAAGAGGGCCGAGTGCGCTATGCCTCGCCGAACGCCACCAACGCGTTGCATCGCATGGGGATGTATTCCCAACTCGAAGGTCGTCGCCTCTATGACCTGGGGTTGGAGGAGTCGGCCATTGAATGGGCCCTGGCCTCTGCGTTGCCGGTGGTCGAAGAGGTGGAACGCCGCCCTGACGTCATCGTCTTGTTGCACTGCATCCCGCTGTTGGCCCATGGCGACGTCACCGGCTGTCTGGTTCTCCTACGTGACGTGACCGACGTCCGCCGGCTCGACCGTCTGCTGCTTTCCAAAGATGCGGCCATCCGCGAGGTTCATCATCGGGTCAAGAACAATCTGCAGACCATCTCCGCCCTCCTCCGGCTGCAGGCTCGTCGACTGCCACCCGGCGTCGGCCGGGTGGCGCTCTTCGAAGCGGAACGGCGGGTCCAGTCGATCGCCATCGTCCACGAAATCCTGTCCCGGGAGCCGAGCGACCAGGTGCCGTTCGACGAAATCGTCACCGCGGTGATCCGTATGGCCGAAGACTCGGTGGTGTCATCGGGCAAGGTGACGTTCAGCGTCACCGGGGAGCTGGGGGAGGTGCCCGCCGATGTCGCCACTCCGTTGGCAGTGGTTCTGGCCGAACTACTGCAGAACGCTGTCGAGCACGCGTTCATCGAGTTCGACCAGGACGACGCCGATAGGCCTGACCGGCCCGGCACCGCCCGAGGTACGCCCAAGCCGGTCGGTCATATATCCATTCACCTGGCCGCGGAAGATACCCGGCTGGTCGTCGAAGTGGCCGATGACGGCTCGGGACTCCCGGAAGGGTTCGATTTCGACGTCACCATGAGCCTGGGACTCTCGATCGTCCGGGACCTGGTGAGGACCCAGTTGGATGGGTCCATCGTCATGCGTGACCGGCACGAAGAAAACTCGGAGTCGACCGGAACCGCGGTGTTGATCGAGCTGCCGGTGCACGAAGCCCAACGCATCGGGTCGTAATTCGTCCCGTCGGGCATCGAGGCGATGAGATCGGATCAGTGGATGGGAAAGGTGCGGCGTCCCGGTCCCGGTCCGGCCACCCGGCAGCGAAAGATCAGGCTCAGGAAGCCCGCCGGCGCGATGCCAGCCAGGCCTTGCGGAGCTTTCGCCGCTCCTCTTCGGAAGTGCCACCCCATACGCCGGACTCCTGATTGGTGGCCAGGGCGAAGTCGAGACACGGTTCCTGAGCGTCGCAGATCCGACATACTCTTTTGGCGGCTTCGATTTGGTCGATCGCCAGACCAGTGGTGCCGATCGGGAAGAAGAGGTCGGGTTCGGTGCTGCGACAGGCAGCCAGGTCGCGCCAGTCCCCCTCGTCCCATTCGACAGTCCGATTCCACACGAGGGCCACGATGCTTCCTCCGGTCCCGATTTCGAGATTCCCAATTGTGATCCGTTTCACATGGCTCAGCGCGAAAAAGTCGCCGGACATTTGGGGTTCCCCTTTAGAATAACCACCGCGTTGCATGGTTGCAAGCAGTTTTGCCCGGTTGAGCGTCACTTTGTCGGTGGTTTTCGCGCCAGAGGGCACTCGGGAGGATCAATGTGAGTGTGAACGTGGCCATTCAGGCCCACCGGGGGAGCCCGGACCCATCCGGTGGGATTTCCGAGAACACCATCGAAGCCTTCGCCCATGCTCGGCGACTGGGGGCTGATGGTGTCGAGTTCGACGTCCGTGTCACGGCTGACGGCGCATTGGTCATCCATCACGACCCGAATATCCCCGGGGTCGGGAGGGTGGTTGACCTGGAGGTGCACCAACTCCCCGACCACGTTCCCCTCCTGGCGGCAGCCTTCGGGGCGTGCGCGGGCATGACGGTGAATGTCGAGGTGAAGAACCTCCCCACCGAGGCGAACTACGACCCTGACGAGACGGCGGCCAAGGCGGTGGCCAATGCCATAGCCGAGGCCGACCTGGGAGAGGGTGTCGTGGTGTCGTCGTTCTGGCCCCCGTCGCTCGATGCCGTCTTGGCCATTGATCCGGCGCTCGCCACCGGGTTGTTGTTGGCCGATTGGGCGGATCCGACCCAAAGCCTGATGATGGCGCAGGACATGGGTGTTCGAGCTCTGCATCTCCACCAGTCCCTGGTAACCGTGGCCCTGGTGGAGGAGACCCACGCTGCCGGTCTGAAGGTGGCCGTCTGGACGGTCAACGACCCGGAATCCATGATGGCCATGGCCACCTGCGGCGTCGACGCCATCATCACCGACGACGTCCCTCTGGCCGTGGCCACCATCAGAGTGACCTGACCGACCCGGGCCAGATCACCGGGAGGACGACCTTCTGACCAGGGATCGCGTGATCGATTGGGCGTGGAAGGCGTTTTTCGTCAACAATGCACGGCCATGAACGTCGTCGTCTGTGTGAAACAGATCCCCGATCCAGCCGCGCCGCCGTCACTCGATCCGGGGACGAACAACCTGATCCGAGCAGGCAAGCTCATTCTCGACGACTCCGACGCCTACGGGGTCGAGATGGCGCTACAGCTGGTCGACAAGGCGGGCGAGGGTGAAGTGACCCTGGTGTCCATGACCCCGAACGGTGAGACCTCCGGGCTTCGGACCGCACTGGCCATGGGAGCCGCCAAGGCCATCTTGATCAGTGACGACAGCCTGGCCGGCACGGACGCACTGGGAACTGCCAAGGTCCTGGCCGCGGCCATCAAGCGGGCAGAGCCCGACTTGATCCTGGCCGCCACCGAGTCCACCGACGGGTATACCGGTACGACCCCGGTCCAGATCGCCGAGATCCTGGGTCTTCCATCGGTAACCTTCGCCAAGAAGGTCGAAATCGACGGCGGCTCGCTCAAGGTCGAACGTCAGACCGAGGCTGGCTACGACGAGGTCGAGAGCCCGCTTCCGGCCCTGGTCACCGTTACCGCCGGCGTCGTGGAGCCCCGCTACCCGTCGTTCAAGGGGATCATGGCCGCCAAGTCGAAGCCGGTCGAAACCTTGACCATCGCCGATCTGGGCATCGATGCGGGTCAGGTGGGAGCCATCGGCGCCCGCCAGGAGATCACCGACGTATCCGCCTCGGAGGAACGTGCATCGGGCGAGATAGTCGTCGACGAAGGTGACGCCCACCAGCGGGTCATCCAGTTCCTCGAGCAGCTGAAGGTCCTGTAGGGACCGAGTAGGGAGAACGAACGCACTATGTCAATTGACAAGATCTGGGTCCTGGCCGAAGTGGCCGACGGAAAGCCCATCACCGCCAGCCTCGAGCTGATCAGCCACGCCAAGTCCCTCGCCGGGACAGTGGAGGCCGTCGCCTATGGCGAAGGGACCTCTGCTATTGCCGGAACGCTCGGAGAGTACGGCGCCACCACGGTTCATGACGTGGGCGACCTTGGCGGTTCGCTGCCGGGAGCGCCGGTGGCCAGCGCTATCGCCGCCGCCATCGAGGCCGGCAACGGTCCCGATGCAATTCTGTTTCCCGCCACCTATGACGGTCGGGACATTGCCGGGCGTCTCTCCGCCAAGATCGACAGGCCGGTTCTCACCAACGTGGTCGGGCTGGTCGCCGGCGATGGTGGCCTCACCACCCAACATGCCATCTTTGGTGGTGCCCAGATTGCCACGGCCCGATTTGTCGGCGATGGACCGGGGCTCTTCGTGATCCGGGCCAAGTCGTTCCCGGCCGAGACGTCCGGAGGCGGCCCGGCAGAGGTCGTGGCGGCAGCCGCGACCGAGAGCGGCCCCACAGACGGCGCCAAGATCGTGGCCAGTCATGTGGAAGAGCGCACCGGTCCCAAGCTCGACGAAGCCAGTGTGGTGGTCTCCGGCGGACGCGGCCTCGGGGAAAAAGAGAACTATGCCCTCATCGAGGAACTCGCCTCGTTGTTGAAAGGGGCAGCGGGTGCCAGCCGTGCCATCGTCGATGCAGGGTGGGTTCCCTACTCTCACCAAGTCGGGCAGACCGGGAAGACTGTCAAGCCGACGGTGTACATGGCCTGTGGGATCTCCGGGGCCACCCAGCACCTGGTGGGCATGAAGAACTCCAAGAACATCGTGGCCATCAACAAGGACCAGGATGCTCCGATCTTCTCCGTTGCCGACCTCGGCATCGTTGGCGATGTCCATAAGGTCCTCCCCAAGCTCATCGAGGCGCTGAAGGCGCGGGGCTGACCGACCAACAGATGGGGTTGTCACCCCGTCCTGCATATCTCCCGATACCGAGCGGCGGCGTTACCGAGCGGCAGCGGGATACATCAACTCATACTGGCAGGGTGACGGGTGGCGCCAGAGTTTGCGGCGCCTCGTCGCGCCATCCAACGTCCGCACCTTTCGAACGACGGAACCATGCTCTTTCCCACCATCGATTTCGCCATCTTCTTCGCTGTGGTGTTCACGGTGAATTGGCTTCTGAACCCCTTTTCGGGGCCATGGAAGATCTTCATGGTGGCGGCCAGTTGCTTCTTCTACGCATGGGCTGACTGGAGGTTCGTCTTTCTGCTGGCGGCCTCGACGGTGATCGCCTATGCCGGCGCCGGCATAGGCGATCGGCTGGAGGGGAATGCCAAGCGGTTGGCTCTCTGGGTGACCCTGTCGCTGCTCCTCGGGCTGCTGGCGTGGTTCAAGTACTACGTCTTCTTCACCGTCAATGTTGACAATCTCTTCCACTTCATAGGACTTGGTCGTCCATTGCCCCTCCTGAACGTGTCCCTCCCCGTCGCCATATCTTTCTTCACGTTCATGGCCATCAGCTATGTGGTCGACGTCTACCGGGGAACACTGAAGACGGCCCGACCCATGGACCTGGCCGTCTACCTTTCGTTTTTTCCCCACCTGGTTGCCGGCCCCATCGTCCGGGGCACGGAACTACTGCCCCAGATCCGTCGACAGCGCGACCCGGCTCACATCAACCACGCCGAAGCATTCTGGTTGATCGGTGCCGGACTGGCCAAGAAGGTGGTCCTGTCCTCCTATTTGGCCACCTACGTGGTCGACCCGGTCTTCGCCTCCCCGCATCAGCACTCAGGGCTGGAGGTCATCTTCGCGGTGTGGGGCTACGCCGTACAGATCTACGCCGACTTCAGTGGATACACCGACATCGCCATCGGGGTCGCCCTGCTGCTCGGATTCCGCTTTCCCCAGAACTTCAACCGCCCCTATTCTGCCGTCTCCCTCCAGGATTTCTGGCGCAGATGGCACATGACGCTGTCCAACTGGCTGCGGGACTACCTCTACATACCGTTAGGCGGTAACCGAGGTCGTGAGTGGAAGATCTCGGTCAACATTCTCATCACCATGCTTCTCGGGGGCCTCTGGCATGGGGCGGCGTGGACGTTTGTCGGATGGGGCCTGTTCCACGGAGTCGGACAGATCATTGGCCGCCAACGGCGTCTGTGGCGAAAGGCCCACGGGCTCACCCTCGAGCCCGGTGGCCGGGTACGCGTTGCCTTCTCCCGTTTCGTGACGTTCCAGTTGGTGTGCATCGGGTGGTTGTTCTTCCGAGCCACATCGTTCTCCGACGCCTGGTCGATGGTGGGCCGGCTCTTCGACGGTTGGGGAACGTCCCCGTTGGTGACCCCCTTGGCCGTGCTGGCCATCGCCGCCGGCATCGGCACCCAGTACGTGCCAGACGGATGGTTCGACCGGATAAGGAGCGCCTTTGCCGAGCGGCGTCTGGCCGTTCAGGGAGGCATACTGGGCGTGGTGCTCCTGGCCGTCACGACGTTGGGACCCCAGGGCGTCGCCCCGTTCATCTACTACCGGTTCTGACGTGAACACCCTCCCTGACCCCCCGTCGACATCTCCGCCCGAGCCCGGGTTGTCGACATCCGACCCGACCGACCCGACCGAGTCCCATGGCACCGGGGTGGTGAAGCCATGCGCCGCTCCCGACGCCATGAAACTTCCGTGGACCCGAGTCCTCAAGGTCGGAGCCATCTGTTTTGCGGTGTGGTTGCTCCTTGATGCCCCGAGCCTCCAGAAATCGGCCCAGGCGTCACCGCTCGGCTCCCGCCGCACGGTGTCGCTGGACCTGGTGGGCCCCGTCGCCGCCGTCAGCCGAGGGCTGGGACTGGCTCATGTTGTGGGCTGGACCGACGACCTGCTCGGCCGATCGGTCGGAGGCGGTCCGTCCTTGACCATCGCCACGCCCCCGATCATTCCGGTGGGCGAGGGCAAGGGCAAGGGTCACGGTAAGGTTCCCGCCCCGTTCACCGCCACCCCGTTCACCGCACCGACCGCCAGCACGGCACCCACCCCAACCACCCTGCCGCCTCTTCCCCGGCACCCGACCGCGGCCAATCCTCTCCGGGTGGTGGTGATCGGGGACTCGATCGGCATCGACCTGGGTCAACCGCTGACCAACGACCTGATCGGCACGGGTGTGGTGGCCGCCACCTTGGATGGCAGGATCGACACCGGATTGTCGCGACCGGACTACTTCGATTGGCCGGCCGAGCTACGTGCTGACCTGGCCAATCGCCACCCCCAACTGGTGGTGGTGATGATGGGTGCCAACGACCCCCAGAACCTGGTGGTCAACGGGACGGCCGTGGCCTACGGCACCGCCGGGTGGAACGCGGCCTACTCGGCCCGGGTGGGGGCGTTCATGGATATCGCCCATGCGGCCGGGGCCCACATGCTGTGGGTTGGCATGCCTCCCATGGCCGGTTCGAAGCTCGATGCGGAGATGAACCTGATGAACGGACTGGCGCAGTCCGAGGCGGCGGCTCGCCCGGCGGGCGCCACCTATCTGAGCTCGCGCAACGTGCTCGGTGACGGGCAAGGCAACTACACCGCCTATCTCACCAACGGGTCGGGATCCGAGGTCAACATCCGTACCCCCGACGGGATCCATCTGACCCTCGGCGGCGGGGAGGTCCTGTCCCAGGCAGTCATGAACTCGATCCGGGGAACGCTGAAGATCGCCCTTCCGGGCTGACAACCTGTGATCCCGAACCCGCGACTAGACGAGCGGCCACGGGTAGGGCGGGCGGTCGCCCTCCGGCTCGGGGAAAGTCCCTGTGTCGAGCAGTGCCCGGATCCGATCCATCAGGTCGTGTCGCTCCGGCTGGGTTAGGGGACGGGCCACCTCATCGGGGAGTTCGAGCGCCAGACCCTGGAGGTCGGCCAGGCGCGACTCGGGGACCTCGTCTCCGGCGAAGTCCCACATCACCGTGCGCAGTTTGGGATCCGAGTGGAAGCACAGCCCGTGGTCGATTCCCCACAGGCGTCCGTCACCGCTACTGAGCACGTGACCGCTCTTGCGGTCGGCATTGTTCGCCACCACATCGAATACGCAGATAGCCCGGAGCTGGTTGTCGAAGGCGCCGCTCTCGAACAGGGTGAAGTAGTGCTGCCGATAGTCGGCCTCGACAAAGAGCTGCAACGATCCCGCTCCAAAGGGACCGTCGTCCCGGGCCACAGTCGGTGGCACCAGGCCCCACCCCAATGCCTCGGAGAGGGCGTAGGCCGCCACCTCGCGTCGATAGAGGCCTCCGGGGAAGTCCCAGAGCTCCTGCTCGCCTCGGGCCGGCTTGTACACGGCCCGGAGTGGACCGGTGCCTACCGTAACCAGGAAGGTGAGGTTGGAACTCCAGGGCAGTCGGCCCTCGATGGTGAGTTCGGCATCGGCCAGTTCGACCAGGGCATCTCCGAGACTGGGCCCGTCATCGGGTCGCCAGCCGTTCAGGTTGTCGGAGGCCGGTGGCCGTTTGTCCGCGGGCATTCGTGTCCGGAGGGGTCGAGGGGTGATCCGCAAAGTGGGCAAGGGGGCCGGCCCGAGGCCACCAGGGTGGTGGCCCGCACTGCGAAAGCGGCGGCCTGTTCCCGGGTGACCGACAGGCGGGCAATGGCCCCGTTTTCATCTTCGGGCACCAGTTCCTCGATGACGATGACGACACGATCATTGATGTTGTCGTAGGAGACTCCGAGGGTTCCTATGGCCCACGCCGGTTCCGACGGCTCTTCGACGGAGAGGTCGTCAGGAAGGTGCTCGGGGCGCTTCTGGTCCCGGACGATCTGGGCCAGATAGTCAGCCAACACCGCCACTTGTTGTTTTTCGATCTTCAGGGTGAGCAGGAGCGGTCCCTGACGGCATTGGAGGAGGAAGAGCCGTTGACCGACCGGACCCACGGTCCCCACCGTGAAGCGATCCGGGGTGGGCAGGTCGTAGCCCTCGCTCACGACATGACCAATCCGGACAGGGAGGCGGTGGCATTTACACAGAGCACGAGGGGTCCGTGCTCGCTGTAGGCAAGGGCACTGACCGAACAAGGTGAGATGACCAGGCGCTGGAACAGGTCAAGATGGGTGCCGGCCGCCGCCGCCACCGCGGCCTTGATCGGATCAGCGTGGGAGACCACCACGATGGCCTCACCCGGGTGGAGTCGGACCAGCCGAGCGATGGTCGACGTGATTCGGGCCTGCATCTCCACGAAGGACTCGCCTCCGGGGAACCGGAAGCCGCTGGGCCATCGCTGGACCTGGGCCCACTCGGGCTTCTTGGCGAGCACCTTCAACTGGGCGCCTGTCCATGTGCCGAAGTCGCACTCGAGCAAGCCCCGATCCGAGCGGACCCGGAGCCCCAACTGCCGGGCGATCGGTCGGGCTGTCTCGAGCGTGCGCTCGAGCGGTGAGGCGTAGACGGCCACCGGGGTTCCCTGCCCCTGGCTGGTCAAGTGGCCGATGCGGGCCGCCACCTCGCCGGCTTGGGCCAGACCGGCGGCGGACAAGTGGAGATCGGGCGCCCGACCAGGGAGGATCTTCCCGGTGGTCGGCGTCGTCCCGTGGCGGACCATGAGGACCACCGTCGGTCGGGGGACTGGAGTCCGTCGGCTGGGCACGCTCGTCAACCGTACTCTGTCGGAACGGACACCCATCCGCCCCGACGGCGGTGCTTCCGGGTCGAGATCAGACCGGGTCCGGTAGGCGCCGGGGCATGGGCACCGCTGTCTCCGGCCACCGCCTACGGCTCACCCGGGCCAATCGGTGCAGGAGGGCGATGGCTCCCGGGTCATCATCCCCCGGACGGGTCTCCACCGAACCGTCGGCGATCATCGCATTGAGCAGATCCCGTCCCTTGTCGGTTCGTACGATGGTCAGTGTCCAATCGTTGAAGGCGCCGATACCCCCGGTGGAAATGTCGGCGTGCTCGGCCGCGAAGTCGGGGCATGTCTTGCATCCTTCGCGGGTCCAGGCATGTGCTTCTTTGAGTGGGATCTCGTGGAACTTGCCGTCTCGCGTCCAAACCTGAAACACGCCCTTGATGTTCATCTTGGCGATATCGGCGCGGGCGATGCCGTACTTGGCCTCGAACAGTTCGGGGAAGATGGCGTCGTCGAACGTCTTGGAGCAGAGCAGACCGATGGTCAGGGAAAGCCGGCGGGCGATCTTTCCCGCCTTGCGAGCCGCCATCACGGCGGGTGCCGACGCCTGGCAGCCCATGCCGACCAGCGCGATCCGCTCGGCGCCGGCCTCGATGGCCTGAGGATAGGCCAACGGGTTGGCTGAGTAGGTATATCGGGACCCCGCCGCCGCCAGCACCTCCTCGCGGGTGGTGGCCACCCCGGGTACCGCCTTCCAGGTCGACCCGTCACCCTCGAGATCCGAGACGAGGGCGGCATCGATCACATCGTGCTCGAGCGCCCAGATCAGCAGGGCCGACACCAGGCCCCCGTCCTGGCCCGCCAGATGAACGTCGGGATCGGTGGCTCGCACCAACAGGGTGTCCGAAGACACGCCGGCCACCTCGGCAGGGGTCCGCTCCCGTCCGAACAGATGGGTGTCGATCTCGGGTTCCCACAGCCTGAACCGGGGACAGGCCCGGGTGCACATGGTGCAGCCCTTGATGCCGTGGGTGCAGTTCTCGGCACCACCGTCGGCATCGATGTGAAACGGCTTGTACTTGCCGCCGGTGTCGTCGTAGGAGAGAACATCGTGGGGGCAGGCGATGATGCATGCGGCACAGCCCGTGCACAGTCCTGAGGTCACGACCTCCGGGAAGAGCTCGAGCCAGTGTGGCTTTTCGGGGGGCATGGGAACACCATAGCGATGGTCATCGGAACGGTGGGCGTGGCCACGCCCACCGTTCAGCCAGGCAGGGTCCCCCGGGTGGGAGAGCCCGAGCGCAATCCCCGGTTCCACCACGCCGGGTGCAGGTCGGCCTCGGTCGTGGCCCAGGCGAAGTGGTAGCGAGCCGATCGGCGGAGGAGGGGGAGCCCGGCCAGCCCGACCAGGGCCCAGCGACGCCTGGAGGGGGAAAGTTCGAGCAACGAGAGAATCGAAGTCAGGCCCCAGAAGCCGAGAATGGTGTTGTAGGCGGGCAGCCGGGAGGGGGGAAGTCCTTCGGCCTCGGTGAGCACGGGGATGCCGAACCGGTTTCGCCGCCACGGCCACAGGGTGAAGTGGACGATGACACCGGCCAGACCCGCCCCCGACAGCAGGGCCAGCACGCCGTCCCACCGCCGGCTGCCTCGGGCGGCCACCAACGACCACAGGCCCAGCTCCACAACCCAGAAGGCCCCTGACCCGGTGAGGCCCAACTCGGGCTGCCAGACCAGACCGACGCCATTGCCGAGCTCGAATCCGTGATGGGCGGCGGTGCCGGCCGCGGCCGCCATCGACAGGGGTCTCCGGACCCGCCGGGTGGGTGTTCTTCCCGGCACTGGTCGATGGGTGGAGTCCCGGGGCACGCATCCGAGCGTAGGTGACCGGGCCCTCCCCCATCACCTGGTGGCTGATGTGCCGGTGCTGTTCCGTCCGGGTGGTCCGGCTCCGGGGTCAGTGACCCCGGGCGATCCACTCGTCGAGGTGTGGAGCCTCCTCCCCGATGGTGGTCCCGTCGCCGTGGCCGGGAAGCGCCCGTGTCTCGGGCGGCAGGGTGAGCAAGCGGTGACGGATCGATTCGATGATCGTGGGGAAGTCCGAGAAACTCCTTCCGGTTGCCCCCGGACCACCGCGGAAGAGGGTGTCGCCGGTGAAGACCACCCCGAGGTCGGCACCGAAGAGAGAGCAGCCACCGGGGGTGTGGCCCGGGGTATGGATGACCCGGAGTACCAGCCCCCCGGCCTCGAGGGTGGCACCATCGGCCAGTTCGGCATCGGGCACCCGAGAGGGGTAGACCTGATCCCACAGCGGACGGTCATCGGGATGGAGCCAGATCGGTGCACCGACGGAGTCGGCCAGGGACGCCGCCGCGTTGATGTGATCGTTGTGGCCGTGGGTGGCCACGATTCCGACGGTGCGGCGTGAGCCGATGGCCTCGACGATGGGCCGGTGGTCATGGGCGGCGTCGATGACGAGTACTTCGTTGTCGTCACCGACCAGCCAAATGTTGTTGTCGACGGCGAAGTCCTGACCGTCGAGAGAGAACGTCCCCGAGGTGACCACCTGTTCGATCACTCGGGCATCCTGACGACCGAACGGAGCACCTCTCCCCGTTCCATCCGGTGAAAGGCCTCTTCGACATCGCCGAGGCCGATCGTCTCGGACACGAAGCGATCGAGATCGAGCCGCCCCTGGAGATAGAGGTCGACCAGCATGGGGAAGTCGCGAGACGGGAGACAGTCCCCGTACCAACTCGGCTTCAGCTGCCCCCCACGCCCGAAGAAGTCGATCATGGGCAGGTCGATCCGCATGTCAGGCGTGGGGACACCCACTTGGACCAGTGTCCCGGCCAGGTCACGTGCATAGAACGCCTGCTCCATAACCGCCGGGTGCCCCACTGCCTCGATACAGACATCGGCGCCGTGTCCGTTGGTGAGCGCCCGGATGGCCTCCACCGGATCCTCTGTGCCGGCGTGGACGACATGGGTGGCGCCGAAGGAGCGGGCCAGATCGAGCTTCCCACCGTCGAGGTCGACCGCGATCACCTTGGTGGCTCCGGCCAGCCCGGCACCGGCGATGGCGGCACAGCCCACTCCGCCGCACCCGAAGACGGCCACCGAATCACCCGGACCGACCTCGCCGGTGAACATGGCCGCACCGAGCCCGGCCATGACCCCACAGCCGAGGAGTCCCACAGCCTCGGGCCGGGCCCGCCGGTCGACCGGCGTGCACTGCCCGGCGGCCACCAGTGTCTTTTCGGCGAAGGCACCGATGCCCAGGGCGGGGGTGAGCGCAGTCCCATCGAGCAACGTCATCTTCTGGGTTGCGGTGTGGGTGGCGAAGCAGAACCACGGCCGGCCCCGGCGACAGGCTCGGCACTCGCCGCAGACCGCCCGCCAGTTCAGGACCACGAAATCGCCCGGGGCGACCGAGGTCACGTCCGGTCCGACGGCATCGACTATTCCGGCGGCCTCGTGGCCGAGAAGGAACGGGAACCCGTCGTTGATCCCCCCTTCCCGGTAGTGGAGGTCGGTGTGACACACCCCGCACGCCTGGACCTGCACCACCACCTCGCCGAGCGATGGCTCGGGGATCACGATGGTCTCGAGCGAGACCGGTTGACCCTTGGCTCGAGCCACCACACCGCGCACTTCGGTCTGCATCCGGTCCTCTTCCGTACTGGTCGGTCGTCGACGAGCATTTGCTCCGGGCCCTACGATACGTGGTGCCTTCGGGATGTCCCATGGACCCGCCTCGGTACCCTCGTCGTGTGCCCGAGCTCCCCGAAGTCGAGTCCTACCGACGTCTGGCCGAAACCGCTGTCGACCGGAGCATCGCCTCGGTGGCGACCCCCGATGCGTGGTACCTGAAGAGCGGAACGACGAGCCCGACGTTGCGTCGCCTGCTGGTCGGCCACCGGTTCACCGCGGCTCGACGCCGGGGAAAGCTGCTGCTGCTCGACACCGACCGCGGCCCGGTGGTCGGCATCCGGTTCGGCATGACCGGCATGTTGACCGTCGACGGCGCATCGAGTGTCAGCCAACTCATTACCGTCCCCCGACCGGACAACCCGGCGTGGGACCGGTGCACCGTCCATTTCGACGACGGGGGTGCCATGGCCGTTCGGGACCCGAGGCGGCTGGGAGGCATCGTGGTCGATCCGAGCCTCACCCACCTGGGCCCTGATGCCCTGTCGATCACCAGGGGCCAGCTGGCGGCTGCCCTCGGAGGATCGGCCGCCCCGCTCAAGGCCCGACTGCTCGACCAGTCCAGGATGGCCGGCATCGGGAACCTGATCGCCGACGAAGTGCTGTGGCGGACCGGCCTCTCACCGGAACGTCCGGCCGGGTCCTTGTCGCCGGCCGATGTCGGTCGGCTCCACCGCCAGGTGGGCCGGACCCTGGCACTGCTGATGGAACGAGGCGGATCCCACCTCGGCGATCTGATGGAGGAGCGCCAGCCGGGGGGTCGTTGTCCGAAGGACGGAGGGGAACTGACCCGTTCGACCATCGGTGGCCGAACCACGTGGTGGTGCCCGACCCATCAGCAATGACCAATCGGAGGTGCCGGTCTGCGCCGGAGGAGCCTCGGTCAGCCCTCGATCTCGGCCAGCACCTTGGCCGCATGGCCATCGGCCTTCACGTGGTACCAGGGCCGGTCCAATTTCCCGTCGGCCCCGATGAGGAAGGTGGACCGGATGACGCCGACCGACTTCTTCCCGTACAGGGTCTTCTCGCCCCAGGCTCCGTACGCCTCGCCCACTTTGTGGTCGGCGTCGGTCAGCAGTGGAAAGGTGAGACCGAACTTGGAACGGAACGCCTGGTGCTTCTCGGCGGGGTCAGCCGAGATGCCCAACACCGGGACGTCGGCTTCGGAAAAGGCGTGGAGGTTGTCGTTGAACTGGCACGCCTCTTTGGTGCATCCGGGGGTGTCGTCCTTCGGATAGAAGTAGATGACCACCTGTCTGCCCAGGAAATCCTTGAGCGAGATCTTCTTCCCGTCCTGGTCTGGCAGGGTAAACGCCGGTGCCCGGTCGCCTGGCGCCAGTTTTCCCATGGGTCACTTCCTTCCGTTCGTTCGGTCGGTCCACCTTGGCACACTCCGGTGGCACGAGAGCTGGCTTGTCGTGGGAGACTCGGGGAAGAGCGCAGTGTGAAGGGAACAGATCCATGACCGAGCCGATCACCATCACGTCACCACCGGAACGCCCGCCCCACAACCGGCGGAAGGTCTATGTGGACGGGAAGGGAGGTGCACGGGTTCCGTTCGTCGAGGTCACCCTTTCCGACTCGCCCGGTCGCAACGGCGCAGAACCCAATCCGCCGGTCCATCTCTACGACACCTCGGGACCGGGCTCCGTCCCCACGGTGGGGCTGCCGTCATTGCGGGCTGCCTGGGTCGCGGGTCGCGGCGACGTAGAGGCGTACCAGGGTCGTCCGGTGGGCCGTCGCGACGACGGTCGGGCCGCGGTGCGGCGCGCCGGGCCGGATCCCGAGCTCTTCCCGGCGACCGGTCGCCGGCCGCTGCGATCGAAGGGCGCCGCCGTCACCCAGCTCCACTACGCCCGGAGAGGGGATGTCACCCCCGAGATGGAGTTCGTGGCTGTCCGGGAGGGTATGGCCCCCGAGTTCGTCCGGGACGAGATCGGATCCGGCCGGGCCATCCTCCCCGCCAATGTCAACCACCCCGAGTCCGAGCCCATGATCATCGGCGCCAACTTCCTGGTGAAGGTCAACGCCAACATCGGCAACTCGGCGGTGTCCTCGTCCATCGACAAGGAAGTCGAGAAGCTGACCTGGGCCACCCGCTGGGGTGCCGACACGGTCATGGACCTCTCCACCGGTCCGGACATCCACACCACCCGTGAGTGGATCATGCGGAACTCGCCGGTCCCCATCGGCACAGTGCCCATCTATCAGGCCCTGGAGAAGGTGGACGGGAGCCCCGAGGAGCTGACCTGGGACCTCTACCGTGACACCTTGATCGAACAGGCGGAGCAGGGAGTCGACTACTTCACCATCCACGCCGGGGTGCTGCTGCGGTACGTGCCCATGACCGCCAAGCGGATGACCGGCATCGTCAGCCGGGGCGGATCGATCATGGCCGCGTGGTGCCTGGCCCACCACACCGAGAACTTCCTCTACACCCGGTTCGAGGAGATCTGCGAGATCATGGCCGCCTACGATGTCGCCTTCTCCCTCGGAGACGGGTTAAGGCCCGGCTCGATCGCCGACGCCAACGACGAGGCCCAGTTCGCCGAGCTATCTACGTTGGGCGAGCTCACCGAAATCGCCTGGCGCCACGATGTGCAGGTGATGATCGAGGGACCGGGCCATGTGCCCCTCCACAAGGTGGTCGAGAACGTCACCCTGCAGAAGGAGGTCTGCCACGAGGCACCCTTCTATACCCTGGGCCCACTCACGGTGGATGTGGCACCGGGTTACGACCACATCACCTCGGCCATCGGGGCCGCGGTGATCGGCATGGCGGGGACCGCCATGCTCTGTTACGTCACCCCCAAGGAGCACCTCGGTCTCCCCAACCGCGACGATGTGAAGCAGGGAATGATCGCCTACAAGATTGCCGCCCACGCCGCGGACCTGGCCAAGGGCCATCCCGGGGCCCAATCTTGGGACGACGCCCTCTCCAAGGCCCGGTTCGAGTTCCGGTGGGAGGATCAGTTCAACCTGGCCATGGATCCCGAGACGGCCCGGGCGTACCACGACGAGACGCTGCCGGCCGAGCCGGCCAAGACGGCTCACTTCTGCTCTATGTGCGGTCCGAAGTTCTGTTCGATGCGGATCAGCCAGGACGTGCGGGACTATGCCGCAGCCAAAGAGTTGGACCTGACCACCGCGGTGGAACTGGGTCTGAAAGAGAAGTCGATCGAGTTCCGTGACGCCGGGTCCGAGGTGTATCGGGAGCCTTCCACCACCTGACCGAGGCATGGCCGGCACGAATGAACCCGGTTCCCGGTCGTTTCAGAGGTACACTGTTGGTTGTGGTAGGGCACCGTGCCCATCCACCGGGGTCTTCCTCATTCTGTTTGTCAGGTCCGCAGCCGTGGACCCGATGGCCGGCCCGAGGCGGGCCCGCCTGTATCCGTGAATCCCACGTATACCGATGGCCGGCCCCCGGCCGTCACCCAACAGATGAGAGGGAACACACCCCCAATGACAACCACAGCTGAGCAGTCGGGCCGCGCCGACACGCTCGAAGATGACGGCGACGGTCCCGAGGACGAAGCTCTCACCTTCGACTCGCTCGGGGTCGACCCGGCACTGGTCAAGGCCCTCGCCGTCCAGGGAATCACCACCGCATTCTCCATTCAGGCCATGACCGTGGCCGATGCACTCGCCGGTCGTGATGTCTGCGGCAAGGCCAAGACCGGCTCGGGGAAGACCCTGGCCTTCGGACTCCCGCTCCTGCAGCGAACCATGCTGACGAGGGCGACCGAGCCCGGCAGGCCCCGGGCCCTGGTGCTGGTACCTACCCGTGAGCTGGCCGTGCAGGTGAGCGAGGTCCTCGAAACCCTGGCCGACGAAGTCGGTCTCCGAGTGGTAGCGGTCTACGGCGGCGCCGATATCGAGCGTCAAGTGAAGAAGCTTCGCAAGGGCGTCGACGTGATCATCGCCACGCCGGGACGGCTCATCGACCTGGGCGACCGTGGCGAGCTTTCGGTGGCCGATATCGAGACGCTGGTGCTGGACGAGGCGGACCGCATGGCCGATATGGGCTTCATGCCCCAGGTCGAGTGGGTCCTCCGGCGATTGGAGCGGAAGCACCAGACCCTGTTGTTCTCAGCCACGCTCGACGGCGCCGTTGACCGTTTGGTGAGTCGCTACCTGACCGACCCGGTCCACCACGAGGTGGCGTCGCCAAGTGCCACCGTCGAGGAGATGGAGCACCGATTCCTCGAGGTGCACCAAATGGACAGGGTGAAAGTGTGCGCCACCATCTGCCGCCACTCGGAGAAGACGATCGTGTTCGTTCGGACCAAGCGGGGCGCTGACCGTCTGGTGGAGCAACTTCGGAAGGAGGGGGTCAACGCCGACGCCATCCACGGCGATCTGCGGCAGGCCAACCGGGAGCGGACACTGAAGGATTTCGGGATGGGCAAGCTACCGACGTTGGTGGCTACCGACGTGGCCGCCCGAGGATTGGACATCGACGCGGTCGACGTGGTCATCCACTTCGACCCGCCCGAGGATCACAAGGCATATCTCCACCGCTCGGGTCGCACGGCCCGGGCCGGCGAGACAGGGGTGGTCGTCACCCTGGTGCAGTGGAACCAGGTCCTCGAAGTGGAGCGGATCCAACAACGCATCGGGTTGAAGATCCCGATCGTGGAGATCTTCTCCAACGACTCGCGCCTGGCCAACCTGGCCTCGTGGAATCCGGTCCGGGTGTGATGTCAGAGGTTCAATCCCTCCCGATGTTGGAAGTTGATCCGGGACCGGTCGACGTAGAGCGCATACTGGTGGTGACCGCTCACCCCGACGACGTGGATTTCGGGGCGGCAGGTTCGGTGGCCACCTGGACAGACGCCGGCGTGGAGGTGGCGTACTGCATCGTCACCGATGGCGATGCCGGGGGATCGGATCGGACGATCAGCCGGGCCGACCTGGCCGCGGTCCGACGCGATGAACAGCGGGAAGCCGCCGCCAAGGTCGGCGTGTCCGATGTGACGTTTCTCGGCTTCCCGGACGGTCGCCTGGTCCCGAGCATCGAACTGCGCCGGGACATCTCTCGGGTCATCCGCCGTTTCCGACCCGACCGGGTGGTGGCTCAGTCTCCCGAGCGGTACTGGGAGCGCCTGTACGCCAGCCATCCCGACCACCTGGCCGCCGGCGAGGCAGCCGCCTGTGCGGTGTACCCGGACGCCCGCAATCCGTTTGCCCATCCTGAGCTCCTCGAAGAGGGCCTCGAGCCCCACGTCGTGTCGGAACTTTGGGTAATGGCCACCGAACGGGCCAACCGGGTAGTCGATGCCACCGAGCAGTTCGACAAGAAGCTGGCCGCCCTCCGGTCCCACCGCAGCCAGGTGGGCGACGGTGCCCATATCGAAGACCTCATTCGCCCGTGGATGTCCGGTGCCGCCCAGTCGGCCGGTCTGCCTGAGGGGCGATTCGCCGAAGCCTTCCATGTCGTCGGGACCAGGTAGACCGACAGAGTGACCGTACCGGTCGTCACCGCCCGGACCGGCGGAGATCCCCGGCCGTGGGCGATCATCCAACACGTAGCCCACGAAGGACCCGGCTTGGTCGGAGAGGTGCTGGCCGCGGCCGGCTACGGCTACGAGGTGATCCGGACGGACCTCGGCCAAGACCTGGCCGACGTCGCCCGGATCGGAGGCCTGGTTGTCCTGGGCGGGCCGATGAGCGTCCATGACACCGACCGGTTTCCTTGGTTGGCTGAGGAACGCCGGCTGTTGGCGACAGCCACCCGCGCTGGTCTACCCGTTCTGGGCGTGTGTCTGGGGGCCCAGCAGCTGGCGGCCGCCCTCGGGGCTGAGGTCACCACCGGGGACAGCGCAGAGATCGGAGTGGGCACTGTCACCCTCACTGCCTCCGGTCGTCGGGACCGGGTGCTGGGCCCGGAGTACGGAGGACTGGCCGACACCGCCATTCCCTGCGTGCACTGGCACCACGACACTTTCGCCCTGCCTGCGGGGGCGGAGCACTTGGCGGCGACAAGGGTGTTTCCCCATCAGGCATTCCGGGTGGGTGCCCGGGCCTACGGCTTCCAGTTTCACGTCGAGGTGAACTCGACACTGGCCGAGCAGTGGCGCCCCCATCTTCCGACCGGGACCGTCCTCGGGGCATCCGGCCTGTCCCAAGTGGAAATCACAGGGCGCCGCATCCTGCGGCGTTTCGTCGACCTGGGGGCGGCGCCATGATGGACGAACCTGTCGAGACAGTGAAACCCCGGCTACGGGGCGTGCTCCACGAGGTGGGCTTCTTCGTCTCGCTGGTGTCGGGCGCGGCTCTGGTGTGGGCGGCTCCGACCGCGGGATCGAAGGCGGTGACGGCGATCTATGCCATCTCCATCTCGACGTTGTTCGGTGTCAGTGCGCTCTTCCATCGTCATACCTGGGGGCCGGTGGGCCGACGCCGGATGCGCCGGGCCGACCATTCGACCATCTTCGTCGCCATCGCCGGTTCCTATACGGCGGTCGCCGGAATTGCCCTGGGCGGTTGGGCCCGCGTCACCGTGTTGTGCATCGTCTGGGGTGGTGCCGTGGTTGGCATCACCATTCGCCAAACCTGGCTCGACGCTCCCAAGTCGGTGATCGCGGTCCCCTATGTGGTGGTGGGATGGTCGGCCTTGGCGGTATTGCCCCAGTTGTTCCATGTTCTCGGCGTGACCGGGTTCGTCCTCCTCTTTGTCGGTGGCTTTGCCTACACCGCAGGGGCAGTGGTCTACGCCCTCAAGCGCCCCGATCCGATTCCGGGAGTATTCGGCTACCACGAGGTGTTCCACGCCTGCACCATCGTGGGCGCCGTCGTGCACTTCGTGGTGATCGCCTGGTTCGTGTTGCCGCTGGCGAGCTAAACCGCCATTTGGCGAAGCATGTACGGAAGGATCCCGCCGTGGCGGTAGTACTCGGCCTCCATCGGGGTGTCGATCCGCAACCGGGCGGAAAACTCCACCACCCGGTCCGCATCCGTGGCCCGCACGGTGACCTCTTTGGGAACATCTCCACCGTTGAGGGACTCGACTCCCGAGATGGCGAACACCTCGTGACCGGTGAGACCCAGCGATGCCGGACTCTGGCCGTCGGCGAACTGCAGCGGCAAGACGCCCATCCCGATGAGATTGGATCGGTGGATCCTTTCGTAGCCGGCGGCGATGACGGCGCGGATGCCCAGCAGTGCAGTTCCCTTGGCCGCCCAATCACGGGACGATCCGGATCCGTACTCCTTGCCCGCCAGTACCACCAACGGAATGCCCTCTGCGGCGTATTCGACAGAGGCGTCGAAGATGGTGGTCTGCACGCCCTCAGGGAGGTGAAGGGTGATACCTCCTTCGGTGCCGGGAGCGAGTTGGTTGCGCAGACGGATATTGGCGAACGTGCCTCGCATCATCACTTCGTGGTCGCCCCGGCGAGATCCATAGGAGTTGAAATCCCCGCGTTCCACCCCATGGTCGGCCAGATAGCGTCCCGCCGGTGTCGACGGGCCGATGCTTCCTGCCGGTGAGATGTGGTCGGTGGTCACACTGTCCCCGAGGACGGCGAGTACCCGGGCACCGCTGATGTCGGTCACCGGTGTCGGCTCGTGCGCCAGCCCTTCGAGGAACGGTGGGCGTAACACGTAGGTGGAGCCGTTGTCCCAGGCGAAGGTATTGCCGGAGGCCGTCTCCACATTCTGCCAGCGCTCATCGCCGTCGAACACCGAGTTGTACCTGTCGCGGAACATCTCCGAGGTCAACGAGGTGCGGATGGCCTCGGTCACCTCTTGGGCCGACGGCCACAGGTCGGCGAGGTGCACCTGGTTGCCGTTGGTGTCTGTGCCCAGCGAGTCGTTGTCGAGGTCTATGTCCATGGTGCCGGCCAGGGCGTAGGCCACCACCAACGGCGGCGAGGCCAGGTAGTTCATCCGTACGTCAGGGTGGATCCGTCCTTCGAAGTTCCGGTTTCCCGACAGCACGGAAACCGCCGAGAGGTCACCACCCTGGACGGCTTCGGAGACTCCGGTGAGCAGGGGGCCGGAGTTGCCGATGCAGGTGGTGCAACCGAAGCCGACCAGGTCGAACCCGGCTTCTGCCAACGGCCCGGTGAGCCCGGCGCGGTCGAAGTAGTCCATGACCACCCGGGACCCGGGGGCGAGGGTGGTCTTGACCCAGGGCTTGGGTCGCAGCCCGAGATCGACCGCCTTCTTGGCCAGAAGCCCGGCCGCCACCATCACCTGGGGATTCGAGGTGTTGGTGCAACTGGTGATGGCGGCCACCACCACGTGACCGTCCTCAATGGGCACTGTCGATCCGTCGGCCAGGGTGGCCGGCGCCGACTTCTTCTCGCGCCCGAGAGCGGCGTGGAAGGCATCTTTGGCGTCGGACAACGGGACCCGATCTTGGGGGCGGGCGGGACCGGCGATGCTCGGGACCACCGTGGAGAGATCCAGCTCGATGGTGTCGGAGAAAACGGGCTCCGGTCCATCGGGGAATTGGAACATGCCCTGTTCCTTGGCATAGGCCTCGACCAGGGCCACATGGTCATCGTCGCGGCCGGTGAACCGCAGATAGTCGAGGGTCACATCATCGATGGGGAAGATGGCGCAGGTGGCACCGTATTCGGGTGACATGTTGCCGATGGTGGCCCGATTGGCCAACGGCACCGCCGCCACGCCAGGTCCGTAGAATTCCACGAACTTGCCCACCACGCCGCGCTGGCGGAGCAGTTGGGTGATGGTGAGGACCAGGTCGGTGGCGGTGGTCCCGGTCGGCTGGCGTCCGGTGAGGCGGAATCCCAGCACCGGCGGGAGGAGCATGGAGAGGGGTTGGCCGAGCATGGCCGCCTCGGCTTCGATGCCGCCGACCCCCCAGCCCAACACGCCGAGCCCGTTGACCATGGTGGTGTGGGAGTCGGTGCCGACCAGCGTGTCGCAGTAGGCCCTTCCGTCTTCGGTGCCGAAGACCACCCGCGACAGGTACTCGAGATTGACCTGGTGGCAGATGCCGGCACCGGGCGGGACGACCCTGAATCCGTCAAAGGCCTGTTGGGCCCAGCGCAGCAGTTGATACCTCTCGATGTTGCGCTGATACTCGATGTCGACGTTCTGGTCGTACGAGTCGGAGGTGCCCGAGACCTCGGCGATCACCGAGTGATCGATGACCAGTTCGACGGGAACCAGTGGATTCACCTTGGCCGGATCTCCCCCCAACTCGGCGAGGGCGTCCCGCATGGCCGCCAAGTCGACCACACCGGGGACCCCGGTGAAATCCTGCATGAGGACCCGTTCGGGGGTGAGGGCGATCTCGACGGCGTCACTCCCCCCCACGCCGTGGCGCCCGGGGTCGCGGCCCCAGTCGGCCACCGCTTCGATGTCGTCGGGGCTGACGGCGAGACCGTCCTCGTGCCGGAGCAGGTTCTCGAGGACGACTTTGATCGAATAGGGGAGCCGGGCCACGTCGTACCGGTCGGCCAGGGCCTTGATCCGGAAGATCTCATACGTCTTGTCGCCCACTGTCAGGTCGGCCCGGGCGCCGAAGCTGTTGGGGGCGGACGCTGAGGAAGGAGTTGGTGCCATGGGCCCATTCTGCCCACTCCCGGACACCCGGCGCCATGGCGGCGCTCGACGTCGTCCCCTCAGGTCTTCCTCAGTCATCCGATTACGTTCGGGTGCGGTACCGCCAGACGGCAAACGGGGGCAGCACGATCAGGAGCCCTACCGTCCATGCCACCGCCTGGACTACCCAGTGAGAGGTAGGCCCCCCGAGCATCAGGGACCGACATGCCGTCACCACCACGCTCACCGGTTGATAGGTGGCGAAGCCGCGCAGCCAACTGGGCATGTCCGCAAGGGGGACAAAGGCGGAGGAGGCAAACGTCAACGGGAACAGAAGCGGAAACGACATGACTTGTGCCGTCTCGCTGTTGGGGGCGGAGAGTCCTATCAGGGCAAAGCCCCACGACAGGGCGTAGGCGAACAACAGGATGAGTCCGGTTCCGGCCAGATAGGGAAGTACCCCGGTGGTCGGGCGGTACCCAACCAGGAATCCGACACCGGTCATGACGATGACCACCATCACGTTCCGGCAGAGGTCCGCGGTCGTACGCCCGGCCAGCACTGCCGAGCGTGCCATGGGCAGGGCCCGGAATCGCTCGATGAGCCCCTTTTGGAGATCTTCGGCGAGCCCGATACTTGTCTGTATGGCGCCGAATGCCACTGTCTGCACGAAGATCCCCGGCATCAGGTAGTTCACATAGTTGATCCCATGCCCCGGATGGATCGCCCCGCCGAAGACATAGCGGAACAGCAGCACGAACATGATCGGCTGCACGGTGGAGAAGAACAGCGCCTCGGGAATTCGGGTAATGGCGATCAAGTTCCGCTTGGTGACCGTCAGCGTGTCCGAGATCGCCCAGCGAACGCGTGCGCCGACCCCGGTAGCCAGTGGAGCGCCGGTGACTGTCGGGATGGAGATGGTGGTGGTCATCGGTTGCCTCCAACCGGGACGGTCGCCGATTCGGGTTGACCGGCGCGATCCCCGGCGCCGCCCGAGCCCTTTGCTGCCGATCCGTCCTCTCCGTCTCCGTCTTCGGTGCGGTGCCCGGTCAGAGCCAGGAATGCGTCATCGAGGCTGGGCTCCCGCAGGGTGAAGGTGGTGGGAGTGATGCCCGCCTGGTCGAGCGATCGAAGGGCCTCCATGGCGTCCACCGGACCGTTGTCGACGGTGACCTCCACCACCCGACCGCTGATGTTCGGGGCATGGGGGCCGATGGCATTCAATACCGAAGCCGTGCGGGCGACGTCGTCGTTATCGTGCAATCCCACCTCGAGGACGGTGGCACCCAGGTCGGACTTGAGTTGGGCCGGGGTGCCTTCGGCGATGACCCGCCCGTGATCAAGCACGGACAGGGTGTTGGCCAAGCGGTCGGCTTCCTCGAGGTACTGGGTGGTGAGGAGCACCGTCGTGCCCTCTCCCACCAGACTCTCGATGACTTCCCACATGTCGTTCCGGCTCTGGGGGTCCAGACCGGTGGTGGGCTCATCGAGGAAGAGCACGGTAGGCCGGGCCACCAGGGCGGCGGCCAGGTCGAGGCGCCGGCGCATGCCACCCGAGTACGTCTTGAGGGTGCGGTTGCCGGAGTCGGCCAGATCGAACTGCTCGAGCAGTTCTTTGGCCCGGCCGGCCACGTACGACTTCGGGAGGTGGTTGAGCCGACCCACCATGGTCAGGTTCTCCCGGCCGGTCAGGTTCTCATCGACGGCAGCGTACTGACCGGCCAGACCGATCAGACTGCGGACCAGATCGGCCTGCTTGGCCACGTCGTGGCCGAGGACAAGTGCGGAGCCGCTGTCGGCGTTGAGAATGGTGGTCAATATCCGCACGGCTGTCGTCTTGCCTGATCCATTGGGACCGAGCAGACCGAAGACGGTTCCCTCCTCGACGTTGAAGCTCACCCCGTCGAGGGCGCGGACCTCCTGCTTGCCGGAGAACGTCTTCTTCACATCGGTGACTTCGATTGCGTATGGCATCGGCGGCGATCCCGTCTTCGAGTGCGCGAACGAAGGGAGCTAACTCCCTTTACATTTGTATATCTTAGGATTTAGAGTATTAGTGTGTCAACCAAGTTGGACCAGGCCGAGTTCGGGGGACAGGTAGCCGGTAAGCCGGGCTCGGCAACAGGTTCGGGGCACCCAGACCTGGTCGAAGCGATGCGGGCCTACCAGACGGCCGTCGATATCTTCGATGAAGCCGTTGCCGACAAGCTCGGGCTCAACCGAACCGATTTCCGGTGCATCGAAATTCTTGACCGGCACCAGCCGATGACCGCCGGAGCGCTGGCCCACGCGTCCCGGCTCTCGACGGGGACAATCACCTTCGTGATCGACCGGTTGGAGGCTGCCGGCTTCGTGCGTCGCTTGAGGGATGAGGACGATCGACGCCGGGTACTGGTGGAAATGGTCCCGGTTGCGCAACTGAAGGTCCATGCGTGCCACCTCCCGATGATCGAGGATGCCCGGGCGGCGCTGGCCGATTTCGCCGCTGACGAGATCGCGGTGGTCTGCAAGTTCCTCAGAATCAGCACAGCTGTGTTCCAAAGAAACGTTCCCACCTGAGTGGACCGGGTACTGCGGTCGGGATGCGCGACCGGGTTGGATGACCGGGTCGTACGACGACCTGGAGGCCCAGCGACCTGGCCCCCAGCCGAGGTGACCCGTCAGGCGCCTCCCCCGGTTGGCCATTATCCTCGGCGTATGCACGAAGGCGATATCGCACCGGACTTCGAACTACCCGACGAAAACGGAGCTCCCAGGCGGCTCAGCGAAATGGTCGCTGATGGCCCGGTTGTCCTGTTCTTCTACCCGGCGGCGATGACGCCGGGCTGCACGGCGGAAAGCTGCCATTTCCGAGATATGAAAGCGGAGTTCGATGCGGTGGGTGCCCAAAGGATCGGCATCAGCGCCGACGCGGTGGAGAAGCAGAAGCGATTCTCGGACAAGCACTCCTTCGATTTTCCTCTGCTTTCCGACCCTGATGGCGCAGTAGCCACCCAGTACGGGGTGAGGCGCCGTTTCACAGCCCTTTCACCCACCAAACGGGCGACGTTCGTGATCGGAAGCGATCTCAGAGTGGCGGCCGTCATCCATAGCGAAGTGCGGATGAACGTGCATGCGGACCGAGCGCTCGAGGCGGTGGCGAAGCTCTCCGCCCATTGACCCCTTGACGCCGATGGCGACGCCATTGTCGGCAGTTAGTTGGCCCGGATGGTGCAGAACTTTCGATCCTTGGCGAGGTCCTCGCTGCGACGGACCGCCGTCATTATGGCCGGAGTACTGGCCATTGAGGTGGCGTTCATCTTTTCCTATCTAGGTGGGTTGAGCCATCCCTACCCACACGGGGTGCCGGTTGGCGTGGTGGGGTCGGCCTCGACCCAGCACGCTCTGATCGCCACGATTCAAAGGCAAGGCTCGCAGTTCAGCCCGGTGTCGGACCCTGACTCGACCAGTGCCCTGCGGGCTGTGGCCGACCACACCATTGATGCCTTTGTCGTCGTGAACGGGTCGAAGGTCGACATTGTGGTGTCGGGTTCACCCAGTCCGGTTGTGGCAACGGTGGTCGAACGCGCCATTGATCCCGTCGAGAAACAATTGAGCGTCACCTTCAACGTGGTCCATGTGCTGCCGTTTCCTGCCAATGACCCTCAGGGACTCGGACCGTCCTAACTTGTTGTGGGGGGTGGGTCGTAGGCGGCTACCTGGTCGCCAGTGTGCTCGGATTGGCTCGCGGTACTGATCTGGATCTGCGGCAGACGCTTCTCCGCAGCGCGGCGCTTGCAGTGTTTTCCGTGGACTCGGGAGTATTCGGGGCTCTCCCGGGCGGGCCAGGTCTTCACCTGTTCGGGGCCAACCGTTTGGACCTCATGGGTATCGGGACACTCGTGGTCTTGGCGGTGTCTATGGCCGCCACCGCATTTCAGGCGGTGATTGGCGAGTTGGGTAGCGCCCTGGCGGTGGTCCTCTTCGTGGTGATCGGAAACCCATCATCAGGCGGCCCGTATCCGCCTGAGTTCTTGAGCGGGATCCGGCGCGGGGTGGGTCGGTACATCCCCACCGGGGCTGGGCTCGAGGCGGTTCGCAATATCGCCTACTTCGGCAGTCACACCTCGGCTCTTCGCTGGTGACGTTGGGGGCTGCCCTATGGCATGGTCGAGAACCTGCCCGGGCTGATGCTCCATCGAGCGACGGTCCCCGGTGCTAACTGCCTCCGATGGGACACTGTCGGCATGCACCTGTGGCCCGAATGTCGGGGTACATCGACGTGAGCCCGAATCCGATCAATGACCGCCTCGAACGCATGGCGCAGTCTATCGCCGAGCGTGTGGCCCATTTGGTGATCGACTCGATCGACCTCAATGCGATTCTGGAGCGGATCGACGTCGATGGCTTGGTATCACGGGTCGACGCCGACGCACTTATCGACCGGGTGGACGTCGAGAAGATCGTGGAAAGAGTCGACGTGGAGAAACTCCTCGAGAGGGTGGATGTCAACGCACTGGTTGAACGGGTCGACGTCCGTCGGCTCGTCGACCAGCTCGACATCGAATCACTTGTAGCACAGACCGAATTGGGTTCGATCATCGCGAGGTCGACGTCCGGTGTGGCCTCGGAGGTCCTCGACGTGATCAGAGCTCAAAGTGTGGGCCTCGACGATTTCTTCGCCCGATGGACCAATCGGGTTCTGCGACGGACAGCGGAAGCGTTGCCTCTCGGCCCTCGAACATTGGTGCCCGTAGCTCCGCCGTCAGGCACGGCTCCACCGGTGAACGTCCGGACCGGAAACGGTCAGTGATGGTTGCCGCCCCGCCCATTGGACTCAACGAAGGGAGACAAGGTCACTATGCCGGAGCGGTCAGCCGACTCGCTGCCTTTGCTACTGACGTGGGGGCTTCGTGGGGCCTGTACACGCTCGGGCTCGGCGCCGTCTCCCTGACTGTGGAGTTGGCGACGGGAAGGACTTTTTCTGTTGACCGGCACCAGATTGCGACGTTGGTCGTGCTGGTGGCCTGGGAGTTCGTCTACTTCGCCTATCAATGGGCGCTCAATGGGAAGACCATCGGCATGGCGATGTTGGGGATTCAGGTGGTGAAAGCCGACGGAACCTCATTGACACCGCGAGAAGCGACACTTCGCACGCTGGCATTGCCGTTGAGCATCGTGGTGTTCGGTCTGGGATTCATCGGCATTTTGGTCCAACGGGAGCGTCGGGCCCTCCACGACCTGTTGGCGGGCACCGCGGTGATCTATTCGTGGGACGCCCGAGCCGCCCGCCTGCGTTGGCTGGCCCGACAAGGTCCCGAGGTCAGCAGCCGCCCGTAGGAGGTCTCGGCTTGGCGGGCTCGGGCTGTCGACACACTGGAAC
>JADGOI010000185.1 GCA_017883075.1 Acidimicrobiales bacterium | reverse complement strand
CACGCAGCGAACCGATGTGATGTGGGGACGCGTTGCACGACGTGCAAGGGGTCAAACGGGTAGCCACGACTGTAGCCACGGGGCTGAACTTCCCCGGCCGAGGCCGAACTGCACTGGACGCCTCGGCCCAGGTCAACGGCCGATCATGGACGGAGTTGGACGCCTCTGAACCCCTCTGGGGTGCATGACACGCAAGGGGTCGTGGGTTCGAGTCCCGCACGGCCCACACAGGGATTCCTTTCAGTATCCGAGCTCTCCGGTAACTCAATAGGGGAAGTTCGAGGGGATAACCAGAGGTCTTGACATTGTTGTGGAGCATCCGGCCAGCCCCAGGGAACACAGGCCTGCCACCATGGCCCACCTTCCAGGCCGTGCCGGCATCATCTTGCAATCATGCCATTGACTTGACCGGGACGGTCCTTCAGATCGCCGTAAGATCCGCCTATGGATGTGCAGGTCGCTGTCGACTGAGCGGCGGCGCGCCGCGGGCGGCGGGGCCAGGGCAAGCGGATCCCGACCAACGCCTCGTGGATCTGCGCCGTCATCGATTGCCAACCGCATTCCGGTCTCTTCCCCAGGGGGGATCATGACGATATCCCGGGCCCGAAACTGAATAGTTGACTATATCTGTCACCTTTGTCAGGATCTGTCGCGCAGAGTGACGTCCCGATCCGGCGAAGTACGTCGAGGGGCCAACGTGTGAGGAGCAGACGATCATGCCCGATTGGGACTTCGAGACCCGCCAGATCCATGCCGGTGCCGCCCCCGACCCCACCACCGGGGCCCGGGCCGTGCCGATCTACCAGACCACCAGCTACACCTTCCGCGACACTGACCATGCCGCGGCTCTCTTCGGCCTCCAGGAGCTGGGGAACATCTACACCCGGATCATGAACCCGACCCAGGCGGTCTTCGAGGAGCGGATCGCCTCGTTGGAAGGCGGGGCAGCCGCGCTGGCAGTGGCCAGCGGCATGGCGGCCGAGACCATCGCCTTGCTGAACCTGGCGGAAAATGGCGGCCACATCGTTTCCTCGGCCTCGCTCTACGGTGGCACGTACAACCTCTTCCACTACACCTTGCCCAAGCTCGGGATTGATGTCACCTTCGTCGAGGACCCCGACGATCTCGACGCGTGGCGGGCCGCCATCCGGCCGAACACCAAGGCCTTCTACGCGGAGACGCTCGGCAATCCCAAAGGCAACGTGCTCGACTTCGAGGGGGTGTCCGGGGTGGGGCATGACCACCGCATCCCGCTCGTGGTCGACAACACGCTGGCGACTCCCTACCTGGCGCGGCCACTGCAGCACGGTGCCGACATCGTCGTTCATTCGGCGACCAAGTTCATCGGAGGACACGGCACCTCGATCGGTGGGGTCATCGTGGATGGCGGAGTGTTCGACTACGAGGGCAGTGGGCGGTTCCCAGGGTTCACCGAGCCCGACCCCAGCTATCACGGGCTGGTGTTCGGCGAGCTTCCCGAGGCTCTCTTCCCGGCGCGGTTCGTGCTGAAGGCCCGCCTTCAGTACCTGCGGGACTTGGGACCGGCCATCGCCCCTCTGAACTCTTTCCTGTTCCTGCAGGGGTTGGAGACCCTCAGCTTGCGGATCGAGCGCCACGTGCAGAACGCCACCACAGTGGCCAAGTGGCTCGAGGCACGCGACGAGGTGTCGTGGGTGGCATACCCGGGCCTCGCATCGAGCCCGTGGCACGAGCGCCAGCAGCGGTACCTGCCCAAGGGTGGCGGCGCCATCATCGCTTTCGGGATCTCCGGTGGGGCGGCCGCCGGCCGGAAGTTCATCGAGGGGCTCGAGCTGTTCAGCCATCTCGCCAATGTCGGCGACGTCCGGAGCCTGGCGATCCACCCGGCGTCCACGACGCACTCGCAGTTGACCGAAGCCGAGCAGACCACGGCCGGCGTGAGCCCCGACCTCGTGCGACTGTCGGTCGGGATCGAGTCGATCGAGGACATCCTGGCCGATCTCGACGCAGGGTTTCGCGCAGCCAAGGGGGCGTGACGCGGAATCCCTTCCCGGGCGTCTGGCAGCCCGGTGACAATCCTGGCCGGCGGCAGTTCGCCGTGTTGGCCGGTAATGCCGGCTGGGCGGGCGTGCTGGAAGCCGGCGGTTGGCTCCCGGAGGTAACCGTCGCCTACGAGACCTGGGGTGAGCCTGATCCCGCCCGGAGCAACGGCGTCCTGGTTCTCCACGCGCTCACGGGCGACTCCCATGCGGCCGGTCCGGCCGGTCCGGGCCATCTCGCTCCGGGATGGTGGGACGGCCTCATCGGCCCCGGTGCGCCGATCGACACGGACCGGTACTTCGTGGTCTGCCCGAATGTCCTCGGCGGGTGCCAGGGGACGACCGGACCGGCGTCGCCCGGAAGTGATGGCGTCCCCTACGGCTCCCGGTTCCCGATGGTGACCATTCGCGACCAGGTCGCGGTGGAGGCCGCGCTTGCCGATCAGCTGGGCATCGGGCGGTGGTCCGCAGTCATCGGGGGCTCGATGGGTGGCATGCGGGTCCTCGAGTGGTGCGTCGGCCACCCAAAAAGAGTCGGACGGGCCATCGTCCTCGCCGTCGGAGCCTCGGCCACGGCGGACCAGATCGCCCTGTGCTCGCTGCAGATCCGTGCTCTCCGGTCCGACCCGGCGTTCGCCGGCGGGGATTACTACGACGCCGCGGCCCGTCCGGTGGACGGGCTCGCCATCGCCCGCGGGATGGGCCAGGTCAGCTACCGGACCGCCCACGAGTTCCAGAACAGGTTCGGCCGAAGTGCCCAAGAGGAAGAGGACCCGCTCAAGGGCGGGCGCTTCGCTGTCGAGTCCTACCTGCAGCACCAAGGAGACAAGCTGACCGAGCGGTTCGACCCGAACGCATACATCGTCCTCAGCGAGGCCATGAACCACCATGACGTCGGCCGAGGGCGTGGCGGAGTCGAGCGCGCACTTGCCGGAGTACGCGCCCCGGTTACGGTGGCGGGCGTGGCCTCGGACCGCCTCTACCCCCTCGAGCAACAACAGGAGCTCGCTCGGCTGATCCCTGGTGCCCGACCGCTCACCGTCATCGACTCTGAGTCCGGGCACGACGGGTTCTTGTCGGAGATCGACCAGGTCGGCACGATCGTGGCATCGGCCCTGAGCGAATGAGTGCGAACAGCGACCCTCTCGGACAGCACGATCCGGCGCTGGCGCCTACGGGAACCGGGCCCGAGCCAGAAAGCCTGTGGACCGACTGGTCGAGATCGTTCGGTCTACAGGTCCCCATCCTCAATGCCCCAATGGGCGGCGTGGCTGGCGGCGCCCTGGCGGCGGCCGTGTCCAAGGCGGGTGGGCTCGGCATGGTCGGCGTCGGCAGCGCGGGGACCGTCGAGTTCCTGCGTGAACAGACCTCGGTCCCCAGCCACGCCGGCATCCGCTTCGGGGTGGGACTGCTCGCCTGGGCCGTCCAGAATGACCCGGGACTGCTCGACGCGGCCATCTGCGCCGGGCCGAGCCTGGTTTCGGTTAGCTTCGGGAACGAGTGGTGGTGGGTGGACCGGGTCCACGACGCCGGCATCGCCACGGCCACGCAGGTCTACGACGTGGACTCGGCGCGGGAGGCATACGAAGCCGGGGTGGACATCCTGGTCGCCCGGGGGTCTGAAGGCGGCGGCCACGGTATCCACCGGGTCAGCACACTCGTGCTCCTCCAGGACGTGATGGATGCCGTGCCCGCAACCGTTCTGGCTGCCGGCGGTATTGCGTCCGCCCGGGGGTTGGCGGCGGTGCTGGCTGCGGGCGCGTCCGGGGTGTGGCTCGGCACGCCCTTTCTCGCCTGCCCGGAGTCGCTCGCCACCGACGCTGTGCGTGCCCTCGTCCTGAAGGCACGGGGTGAAGACACTGTCCAGACCCGCATCTTCGACATCGCCCTCGGGTATCCGTGGCCGCCGCGTTTCGACGAGCGAGTTCTCCGCAACGACGTCACCGATCGTTGGTGCCACCGCGAGGATGAACTGGCCCGGGACCCGCAGGCCCGTATCGCGGTGGCAGGATCAGTCGAGCTCGGGGGTCCGGCC
>JADGOI010000184.1 GCA_017883075.1 Acidimicrobiales bacterium | reverse complement strand
CTGGTGGCCACAGGGGCGTCGGACGGGAAGATGGAAGAGGGATCGATGCGGGTCGACGCCAATGTCTCGGTGCGCCGGTCGGCCGACGACCCGTTCGGGACCAGGTGCGAAATCAAGAACCTCAACTCGGTGCGGTCGGTGGGCCGGGCCATCGACTTCGAGGCCGGGCGACAGGTTGCCCTGATCGAATCGGGGGAGCAGATCATGCAACAGACTCGGCATTGGGATGAGGATGCCAGCCGAACGGTCATGCTGCGCTCGAAGGAGGATGCGTACGACTATCGGTACTTCCTCGAGCCGGATTTGGTGCCGTTGGTTCCCGACGCCGATTGGAAAGAGGCAGTGGCTGACGCCCTGGGGATGATGCCGGCCCAACGCCGCGGTCGCTTGGCCGATCTGCTCAGGGATGCCGGGAGCGTCACCGATGCCCGGACCGAACAGGTAGCGACGGTGGTCGACCTCGGCTTGGACGATCTGGTGGTCGAGGCCATTGCCGGTGGCATCCCGACGGCACTGGCGTTGGCTCGGACCGCCAACGAGGCGGCCGCCGACCCGGAGGCCGCCCGCCAGCTCGACACCGGGTCCTATGTGACCCTGTTGTCGATGGAGGCCGCCGGTGCGCTCAGCGCCACCCAGGCCAAGACCGTTCTGGCCGAACTGTTGGCTGCGGGCGGTGGTGACCCGTTGGTCATCGCCCGGGGAAAGGGCTTCGAGGCCATGTCTGACAACTCGTTGTCGGCCACCGTGGCCCAGGCGATCGAAGGCAATCCCGACGAATGGGCCCGCTACTGTGCCGGGGAGGACAGACTGGCCCAGGTATTCATCGGACAGGTGATGAAGTCGACTCGTGGCCAGGCCAATGGCAAGGCCGTGGTGACCGAGCTGCAGCGGCTGCGGGGCTGACTGACGGTCAGACGGCCATTCCTACGATGGGTCTGTTGAGCGGAAGCCCGCCAGCGGACCCGAAGAATCCAGCGTCACCGAAACTGAAGATCCCGCCATCGGACGCCACCAGCCAATAGCCTCCTCCATCGGGGGTTGCCTCGATGAGGACGATCGGCCTGTTGAGCGGAAGCCCACCCGCGGACCCGTGGTAGCCGGCGTCACCGAAAGAGAAGATCCCGCCATCGGACGCCACCAACCAATAGCCGCGACCATCGGGAGTTGCCGCCATCCCCACGATCGGCCTGTTGAGAGGGAACGCACCGGTGGACCCGTGGTAGCCGGCGTCACCGAAACTGAAGATCCCGCCATCGGATGCCACCAACCAATAGCCGCGACCATCGGGAGTTGCCGCCATCCCCACGATCGGCCTGTTGAGAGGGAACGCACCGGTGGACCCGTAGAAGGCGGCATTGCCAAAGGCAAAAATTCCCCCGTCGGACGCCACCAACCAATAGCCTCCTCCATCGGGGGTGGCGGCCATCCCCACGATCGGCCTGTTGAGGGGGAAGCCACCGGTCGATCCGTGGAAGCCGGCATGGCCGAAGCTGAAGATTCCACCATCGGACGCCACTTGCCAGTACCCATTGCCGCTGAGGGCAGCCGATGTCGAGCCTGCAGCGGTCCCGGACCCGGTACCGCCGGGTCCAGCTCCGGCGGCTTGTGCGTCGGCCCAGGTGTAGGTCATGGCCGGCACAGCACCGGCTGGCTTCACGACGAGGTCGGTATACGACGATGAGTAGCCGTTGGCGGCCGGGGGGCTGGTCTGGGAGGAGGCGTAACCGGTGCCCATCACGCAGTTCGTGCAGGCGAGGCCCACGCCGGGGTTGAAGCCGGGATCACTGCCGAGCAGTTCGTCGCGGTGTCCCCAGCATCCGGGGGCGGTGGCGCTGGTGCACGCCACGTTGGACGTGGCTCCCGCCGACCCGCCCCAACCATCGTCGTACATCCACCCGTAGTCGGCAGCCAGAACCGACTGGAACCCACCGGCCCACGCTCCCCCCATCATCACATAGCCCCCCGAATCGGTTGCCACCGCGAAGCCGGATGGCACCGAGGGGTCGGAGAGGGCTACCGCGGCTTGCTGGGCGGCGCCGTTGAGGGCGGGAACCAGGCCGAGGTAGGGAGGTAGCCCGCGATCGACCCGTTCGAGATCAGCCACGACGAAGAGCTGCTCGGGAACTGTCAGGTTGGGAAAGTTCGACGGCAGGACCATGGCACCCACTCCTTCCTGCGTGGCTGCATTGTCCACCGACTGCAGGATGTAGGTGATGCAGCCGAGGGTCTGCACAAGAATCGGCAACAACGTTGCAGTCGCACCGTCAAAGCATGCGTTCTGGCATCCTGAGAGTATGCCGTTGACGAGGTTGCAGGTACCGGAGCTGAAGAGGTCCGGGTTCGGAGCGATGTTCCCCGGCGGGTTGCCCGGCGGCAGGATTCCGACACCTGGCCAGATATCGGACCTGGCTGACCTGGTGCCGGTGATGCCGATTCCCCCCGTGCCGCTGCTGGCCCTGGCGGGCGCGGGCGCGCCCACCGCGGCAACGGGACCGGTCACACCGACGCTGGCACCGGCCGGGGTCGGAAGGGCGTTACCGAGTCCGAGGAGCCCACTGACACTCGCACAGGCAATGCATACTGCCATCGCCAGCAGCCGGGGCACGGCCAGCTTCTGCCAGCCTCCCCGGATACCTGTGACGTGCCCGCCCCGTCCCCAAAATGATCGGGAGGCGAAGGTAGGTTCCATACGAATTTCATCGACAGCGGATACTCGAACCTTGAGAGATTCATCAGAACGACGCTGGGGAATCGGACGGGATATATCTCTCAGGCGAAGTTGGTAGCGCCTCCGTCCAGCACCAGGGAATGAGCCGAGATATAGCAGGACTCATTTGAAAGCAGCCAAACCGCGGCGTAGGCGACTTCCCAGGCGGTGGCCTCCCGACCGAGCGGAAGCCGTCGGGCGGTGCGGGTCGGGTTTTGTCGGGATGCATCCCGGCCGAGGGGGGTGTCCACCAGGCTGGGCACCACCAGGTTGGCCCGGATCCGTTGTGGAGACCCTTCCCGGGCGACCTGGCGAGCGATGCCCAAAAGTGCAGCTTTGGACGAGTCGTAGGCCGGCACTCCGGTTGCGGCCCGAAGACTGGCGGCTGAACTGATGAAGACGATGGCCGAGTGGGGCGCAAGCACCGGCAGCGCGGCGGCCGAAATCAGAAAGTGAGCCCTGGTGTTGACGGCGAACACTTCATCCCACTGCTCGGCCGTGGTACCGGTGATACCCCGTCCCAGTCCGATCCCCACGTTGAGCACCAACCCATCTATCCCCCCGAGCAGGTCCACCGTCTCTGTGACGATGGACTGACACGCCGCCGGGTCGGCCACGTCAGCCACGAGCACCTCGGCCCGGGCCCCCTCGGCCCGAACCAGGCCGGCGGTCTCCTCTGCCGCCGCCTCATTCAGATCGGCACACACCACGTCGGCCCCCTCCCTGGCCGCCAGTACCGCGATGGCCCGGCCATTCCCCATGGGTGGATCCGGTTCGGGGGAGGGGCGGGTCCCCGCGCCAACCACCAGAACTCGTCGGCCGACGAGACGGCCGCGGCCGGGGGCGGTTCCGACCGCCTCGGGGGGTAGATAGATCTCCTCGGTCATGCCCGCTCCCACGGGGCGACCGGGTAGCCGGGCTCTACCGCCACTCCGAGCGAGTTGAGGGTCCCGGCCAGCATGGTGTAACTGCCGACCAACATGCAGATCTCCATGACCTGGTTCTGCTCATAGTCCTGTCGGAGTTCTTCCCATGTCTGGTCCGACAGGCGATGTTCGGTGACAAGCTCATCGGCAGCCCGGGCCAGCCGTGCTTCGTGGGGCCGGAGCCCATTGGTGCCCCCCAGGTCGGCGAGGAGAGGGATCACGTCATCGTTCAGTCCCGCGCGGCGTCCAATCGGATCATGGTGGGACCATTCGTACGATGCTCCGCACTGGGCTGCAGTTCTCAAAATGAGAAGCTCGCGATCGACAGCATCGAGGCTCGACCGCCGGAGTAGGCGCCCCCCGAGAGGCAGAAAATCAGCGAACAGGTCAACGTGATGGACGAGCGTCGTAAACACCCCGAGCTCGCCTCCTGCCTCGTC
>JADGOI010000075.1 GCA_017883075.1 Acidimicrobiales bacterium | reverse complement strand
ACCAGCGCCTGGTCGGCGGCCGACAGCAGGGCCAAGGTGCCGAACATGGCGGCCAGCACCCCACCACGGTCGATGTCACCGACCACCAATACGGGCAGACCAACCCGCCGGGCCAACCCCATGTTGACAAAGTCACCGGCTCGCAGATTCACCTCGGTGGGACTGCCGGCACCTTCGGCGATCACCACGTCGTAGCGCGAAGCCAGATCGGCGAAGGCGGCGAAGGCGGCCTCGGCCAGGGCGGACCGGCCGGTCGTCCAGTCCGAGGACGACAGTTCCCCATGCGGCCGGCCCATCAGCACCACGTGGGACCGGTTGTCGGCGCCGGGCTTCAGGAGTACCGGATTCATGGCTGCCTCCGGCACGACCCGGGCGGCCAGGGCCTGCAACCACTGGGCGCGTCCGATCTCCGACCCGTCCGGACAGACCATCGAATTGTTGGACATGTTCTGGGCTTTGAACGGGGCGACCCGCACCCCGCGGCGGGTCAACCATCGGCAGATGCCGGCGGTGACCAACGACTTGCCGGCATCCGAGGTGGTGCCGGCGACCAGCAGTCCCCCGGTCATCGCTCGTCCCGATGTGGCACAGAACACAAAAACGTTCGCGAACTCGACATCGACGCCATACTCCCCCGGTAGGCGGGCGACGGCGAATCACCGCCGGCACCCGCGTGCCGGGTCAAGGTTCGCCCATGGCGATAGGTGGCAACAGGATTCCCTGCCGATAGCCGACTGGGTCGTGGGCCGTCAGGAGGAGGCGAACTTGACGGCTGGACCTACGGGGTCACCGGATCGCCATGATCCGCCCCGGCTGACAGGTTGGCGTCCCCGCCAGGTAGGTCAGGATCCCCGCCAGGTGAATCCGCAGGAGAACGGCGGAGATGCTCCACTATCAATTTCTCCCCCCGGTTGCGCAGCTCGTCGATTTCGCGTACTACCTCACCGAACCGTTCCCACCGCACGTTGCGTCGACCTTCGGCCCCGGGCTCGCTTCCCACCCGTGACAGTTTCCAGACTTGTACCCAGCCGATGCCCTTCAGGCTGCGAGGCCGGAGGGCGCGTCCGACAAATTCCCCCTCGGTCTCCAACACGATGGCCGCGTGGAACTCATCGGACATCAACACGGTGCCGGGATTGGCGATCCCGACCAGGCGACTGGCCAGGTTGACCACCGGGCCGTAGTAGTCACCGTCCTGGAGCAGCACCGGGCCCACCGACAGCGCCACCCGCACATCGGACAGGAGCTCATCGTCTGAGTACGCCTCGGCCAGGCTCAGCCCGATCCGAGCGGCATCGGCGGAGGTCGGCACCACGAACATGACCTCGTCGCCGATCATCTTCACCACCCGGCCGCCCAACGACGTGACGGTGTCGTGGGCCAGTTCTTCGAACCTGGCGACCACGGCCGCCAGCTCATTGTCTGCCAGATGTTGGCTGAGCATGGTGAAACCCACCATGTCGGCGAACCCGACGGCCATGACCGGGCTGATCCCCTCCACCGCCCCGCGAGCACGGATCAACATTTCGCGCCGGGTCGCAGCTTGAAGGTGACGGCGCCAAATGAACTCGAGCAACCGGGCCATGGCCGGAAGCGACACGCTGAGCACCCGGGAGTACACGTCGGCGTCGATGACGGTGTCTCCCGACGATTCGATGGTCGGGGTAGTGCCACGGGCGGTGGTGGCCTCGGCGATGCGTGCCATGGAGAAGCCGATGACCCTGACCATTTGCAGTGACGAATCGAAATCGGCCAGTCCCATGCTGGTCATGGCCTCGAACAGTTGAAGCGCCTCGACGTCCATTTCGGTGAAGGCGAGTTCGTCTTCGTCCACATCCAAAAACCCCAGAGCCCTCCAGATTCGTCGGGCCTGCTCCACCTCGATCCCGGTGCGGCCCAAGACCTGTGCCATGGTCAATCGACGCTCCGCCGGCACCAGCATCCGATCCACCACCAACAGATCGACGACATCGTCGGCCACCGCCGCGTCGATTTCTTCTTCGGTGGTGCCCAGGTCGATGAGGAGCGAGCGGACCCGGGCCAGGGCTTCGGCCCGCCGTTCGGGATCGGGAACCTTCGCCTTGTCTTCCGACGACGAAATCCCGGAGTCGGGCGGCCCGTCGGGGCCGCCTCCGGTCGCGCCTCCGGTCGCGCCACCGGCGCTCATGGTCGAAGGTTCCCGAACTCGGAGGTGGCCGGCCGCTGCATGAGAGCGGCGATTGCCTCTGCCGGACTCCGGATCCCATCGATCATGTCGGCGACTTGCGAGGAAATTGGAACCTCCACGTCGACGGAGGCAGCCAACTCGACCATGGGCCGGGCGGTCTTCACTCCCTCGGCCACCATCCGCATCTCGCCCATCACATCGGCCAGTGACCGCCCCTGGCCGAGAGCCACCCCGACGGTATGGTTCCGACTCTTCGAACTGGTGCAGGTGGCGACCAGATCTCCCACCCCGGCCAAACCGCCGAAGGTGATGACGTCCCCGCCCAGTTTCTGGCCCAACCGAGCCATCTCGGCCAGGCCGCGGGTGATCATTGCCGCTCGGGAGTTGTCGCCGAACCCCAGTCCGTCCGAGATGCCGGCCGCCACCGCCAGCACGTTCTTGAGGGCCCCGGCGATCTCGCACCCGATGACGTCTCCGTTGGTGTAAACCCGGAACGTATCCGACACCAACAGGCCCTGGACCCAGCGCGCCTGGTCCCCGTCGGCCAGGGCAACCACACCGGCTGTCGGTTGGCCGGCCGCTACCTCGGAAGCCAGGTTGGGCCCGGTGAGCACGCCGGCCGGGCTGTTCGGCACCACCTCGGCCAACAGTTCGGTCATGCGAAGGTGGCTGTTCTGTTCCAATCCCTTGGTGAGGCTGAGGACCGGAGTACCGGCGGCGAGCACCTCGGCCAGATCGGTGGCCACAGCGCGGAAACCGTGGGACGGAACCGCCATGATCACCAATGAAGCCCCCGACACCGCGGCTTCGATGTCAGAAGTGGCGTCGAGGCGGTCGGGAAGGCGGAAATCGGGGAGGTAGGACGGATTATGGTGCTCGGTGCGAAGGGTCTCCGCCACCGCCGGATCCCGTGCCCACAGCACGGTGGGGGCATTGCCCGCTGCCAGGGCCGCCACGGTTGTTCCCCAGGATCCTGCGCCGATGACGGCAACTTTTTCTGACACGGGGCCACACTATGCGCCACGCCGGCCGGACCGTGGCCCCGTCGGGACCCCCCTACACTGGCGGAGTGGAAGGCGCCGACCAACGGATGCAGTTCCAAGGCGACGCATTGCCCTTCGGCCCCCGAGCCGTGCTGGTGCCGGTCAAGGCGTTCGCGGAGGCCAAGGGTCGCCTCGATACCGCGTTGAGTCACAGCGAACGGGCCGCGCTGGCCGCCGCCATGGCCGATCGGGTATTGGCGGCGGCGTTCCCGTTGCCGGTCGCCGTGGTCTGCGACGACAACGAAGTAGCCGCCTGGGCCCGGTCGCGGGGTGCGTTGGTCGTGTGGGAACCAGGACGGGGCCTCAATGGCGCGGTGGAGGCGGGGGTGGAGCTTCTGTCCCAGCGGGGGGTCGAACAGGTGACGGTGGCCCACGCCGATCTTCCCCGGGCTTCGGACCTCTTTTCGGTCGGAGACGCTCCCGGGGTGACCCTGGTGCCCGATCGGTTCGGAAACGGCACCAATGTCATCGTGATCCCGGCCGATGCCGGGTTCCGGTTTTCCTACGGGCCCGGCTCCTTCGCCCGTCACCGGATCGAAGCTGCCCGCACCGGTCTCCCCGTCCGGATCCTCGATCGTCCCGACCTCGCCTGGGACATCGACGAACCCGCTGATGTCGTCCCCGTCTCCACCTCGCCCGCCTCCGCGTTCTCATGAACCGTCCCGACGACGAGCGATGGTCACAGCCGAGCGGGCTCCCGGTGGGCGACCTGCTCGTCGATGGACCGGTGACCGTCAATCTCCCCATCCCGTCGAGTGCATTGGCTATCGGTGCGCACCCCGACGACATTGAATTCGGGTGCGGCGCCACGCTGGCCAAGTGGGCTGATGCCGGTTGCCGGGTACATCACCTGGTGCTCACCGATGGGTCGAAGGGGAGTTGGGATCCCGACGAAGACCTGGCCGCCCTGGTGGCGGCCCGAGTGGTTGAGTGTCGAGCCGCGGCCGTGGTCATCGACGGAGCGGCGTCGGGCCCGTCCTCCGACGACCGGGTGCTGTTCCTGGGCCATGTGGATGGCGAACTTGTCAACGGAGAGGAGGAACGGCGAGAGGTGGCCGGTGTCATCCGTTCGCTCCGTCCGACCGTGGTGCTCACTCACGACCCGTGGAGGCGATACCGACTCCATCCCGACCATCGCAACGCCGGTTTCCTCAGCCTCGACGCGTTGGTGGCCGCCCGGGACCCCCACTTCTTCCCCGACATCGGCCCGGCCCCTCATCGGCCCACGTCTCTGTTGCTGTGGGAGGCCGACCTACCCAACCACGTCGAAGATGCGGCCGGGTTCGAGGCGGCGAAGATCGACGCCCTGCTGTGTCACGCCAGCCAACAGGTCACCACCATGGGGATTGATCCGGGTCGACAACGTGACCCGGCACCGGACGCCGACGTCAATCCTTTCGCGGCCAAGGTCCAACACCAGTTGGCCGCCCATGGCGCCCTGGCCGGCCTTCCGGTCGGCGAAGCCTTCCACTTGATGGGCAACCTGTAGAGACGAACAGCAGGGGCCCGCAGGCCCCTGCTGTTCGTCGTCTGATGACGGCAGAGCCGTCGATCAACTACTTGCGGACGGCCTTCTTCACAGCCTTGCGGGCTGCCGCCTTACGGGCCGGAGCCTTACGCACTGCCTTCTTGGCGGCAGTCTTACGGGCCGGAGCCTTACGCACTGCCTTCTTGGCGGCAGTCTTCTTGGCGGCGGTCTTACGGGCCGGAGCCTTACGCACTGCCTTCTTGGCGGCAGTCTTCTTTGCGGCGGTCTTGCGGGCCGGAGCCTTACGGACTGCCTTCTTCGCCGCGGACTTCTTTGCAGCAGTCTTACGGGCCGGAGCCTTCTTTACTGCCTTCTTCGCGGTTGTCTTCTTTGCAGCAGTCTTACGGGCCGGAGCCTTACGGACTGCCTTCTTCGCAGCTTTCTTCACTGCCATGGGTGCTCCCTCCTTGGAGTTCAACGCGGATTTGAACGCTGAACTGGTGGCGAACCGGACACCTTTCGACGCCGGGATTGGTACCGCTGCACCGGTCCGCGGATTTCGACCCAAACGAGCGGAACGAGTGGTCGGGTTGAATGTCCCGAAACCAATCACCGTTACCTTCCGTCCAGACTGAACCGCGGTGACGACCGAATCGAACAAAGCATCAACCACATCCTCGACAGTTCGGCGACCCAACGATGTTGTCTCACTGACTGCTCGGACTAGTTGCGATTTGTTCACGATCACCTCCTCAGCGAATTGCAATCATAAATATCTTTATGGTTTTTCGGGCTCAGATCAAGGACCCCCGCGTGTATTGACGCGCGTCCACACTCCGCAGAGAAGTCCATGTTCGGCCACGACTGCGCCCGTCAACAGCGCAACTACATGGCGCCCGCAATTGGCCATGGACAAATACCTGTTTGTTTGAAAGGATTATTTGCCTACGCGGAACACGCGCTCGAGTTTCGAACGCTTGACGTTCGGCGACACAACAAGGCATTGTCAACCGCTATTGCGGTACAAGGTGGATATGACATTTTTTTCGCACTCGACCGACAAACAGCGCGAAATGAAGTACCTGCGCTCCGCGCGCACTGCATCGGCCTCTGCCGAGTTCGGCATCTATCTCGGACACGACGGCGATGATTGGCACTTCGCCCCACCCGAAATGTCGGTGATGATGTTGGGTCCACCGCGTTCAGGAAAGACGTCTTCGTTGATCATTCCGAACGTGTTGGCCGCCAATGGTCCGGTTGTCTCCACCTCGACCAAACCGGACGTGCTCGACGCCACCGCGGCATCACGGTCCCAATCGGGGAGATGTCTTCTCTTCGACCCCACCGGTTCGACCACCCCGAGTGGAGATCTCGAACCACTGCGTTGGTCCCCACTGCAGGCATGTGGAACGTGGGACGGGGCCATGGGCTCGGCCCGATCTCTGGTGCAGGTTGCCGCCGCGGCGGGATCACGGGGGACGGCGCGGAACGACGGCACCCACTGGAATGAGCGGGCACAGTCGTTGCTGGCACCGCTTCTCTACGCCGCGGCACTTGACGGTGCCGATATGCGGAGGGTCCTGACCTGGGTGGACCGTCGAAAATCACTTCCGGCCCAGACAATCCTGGCCGGCACCCCCGGAGGGATCGCAGAACTGGCCACCAACGCCCTCGAAGGCATGGCCGCCACCGATGAACGCGAGCTGAGTGGCATCTGGTCCACTACGTCGGGTGCCCTGACCGGTTTCCGGACCGAACGGGCGCTGGCGGTCACCGCCGACCCTGATTTCGATGCCAGCCACTTTGTGGACTCGGCTGACACCATCTTCATCTGTGCACCGGCTCATCGTCAGGCCCTGGTGGCTCCCATGGTGGTCGGACTGGTCGAAGACGTGCGCACCGCGGCCTACCAACGCGCCTCGGAGTCGGCCGTCGGTGAGACTCGACCGAATCCGCCGGTGCTGCTGGCACTCGACGAGGTGGCCAACATCGCCCCCCTTCCCAACCTGCCGTCGATGATCAGCGAAGGCGGTGGACAGGGGGTGGTGACATTGGCCAGCCTGCAGGATCTCTCCCAGGCCCGGCAGCGTTGGCCCGATGAGGCCGACGGATTCCCTTCGCTGTTCGGCACCACCGTGGTGCTGCCCGGCATCGGGGACGTGCGCACACTCGAGGCGCTCTCCACCTTGGCCGGTGACGAAGAGATCACCACCCGGTCGGTATCCTCGGGACGGGCTCCCTCGGGTCATCCGTTCTCCGACATGGTCACCGGAGGCCGTCCCCACGTTGGCGAGTCGGCCTCCACTCAGTGGCGTCGGCGACTGCCCCCCGACCTCATCACCCGAGGATCGCCGGGCATGGCGCTGGCCTTCGATGAGCGGAATCAACCGACTTGGGTCCGGCTGGCACCGGCCCACTCGGTGGAGCCGTGGAAGGTGTTGAGCGATGCCGGGCGGGCCCATCGCCGCCGACAACTCCGACGGACCGACCTCGGCGTCGAGCGCTGACGGCCCGAGGATGGTCACAATCCCAATCCGTGGTCCCGGCCGCGCTCGCGACGCCTCTCTCCGGTGCGGGCCAGGTGGCGAGCCGTCTCCCTCTCCCTCCCGGCCCGTCGACCAGCTGCAGCCGAGGGAGCGACTTCCCGCTCAGACCGAACCGTGAGCTCACTCCCCCGCTCGCGAGCCACCGACAACACATCCCCCCTCCGCCACCTCGGTTCATGACCCTTGCCTGTTTCAGCTTTCGCCCCCACTGAGGTGACGATGCGGTCCACCGTGGAGTCGATGCCGGCCACGGTGGCTCCTCGCAGCGACACCGAGGCCACCAACGCCACCAGATCACGGCGGGCCATCGAACCCTCGGGTCGTCCGGCTCCCTCCAGTCGATCGACCATGCGTTGTGGATCAGCCCCGCCGCCGACCTCTCGCCCCAACTGAGCACCCCGCCCCACCACCTGGGCGAGATCGCCGATATCGAACCCGAAGTCAGCGGCGCGGCCTTTCCACGACGAAACCAGTGACTCGAGCGATCGGGTGAGGTCCTTGTCCGGTCGGGTGGCATAGAAGGCGCCGGGGTGGCGGCCAGAAGCACCTCCGTGGCGAACCGCAACAAACTCTTCGATGTCTGTCGATCGCTGCGAAAAGAGCCGCCGCAGTCCCCCGTCGACACCCACCACATCGCCAAGCCCCGAAGGCCGGACCTCCCACGCCGCACCCAGCCTGTCCGACAGTTCGAAACGGAGCCTCGCCTGATAGATCGACCCGGCCGCCGGAGCGTGGGCGAAGACCCGCCGGCCATCGGCGGCCGACCAGGTGCCGTCGACCCCTTGGGCCAGGTTGGCCGCCACCACATGGGTATGCAGATGGGGATCGAGGGCCCGGCTGGTCAGGTGGCGGAAGTCGCCGGCCACCATGCCGGTCGACGGCAGCAGCTGCAGTGATCGGCCGCTCCCCCGTCGGACGCCCACTGCGGTGCGGGAGAGATACGCGCTGGCCTCGGCAACCGCGGCATCATGGCCGGCGCCCACTTCGGTGGCGACCTCTTTGGGGGCCAGCGCCTCCAACAGGCTCACCGACTTCGGGGCACAGAAGGTGAGATCGAACCCGGCCACGCTGGCAGTACCCCGGCCCAACCGGAGCCGGCGTCCTGAGTCCGGGTCGAAGCCCTCCATCACCCGTCCAAAAGTCTCGGGATCCACCACCCCGCCGAGGCCGAGCGACGGGGCCCCGGGCCCTGTCCATACCCCCGGGGACTCGATGTCCACATCGAAGTCGTCGGCGTGTCCAAGCTGCCGGCCCTCCACGTAGTACCCGTGGTGGCCCACATGGACAACATGGAGCTTCAGCACAGCGGGGTCCTCACGTCCCGAACCGTACTGTTTCAAGTCTTTCTATACCATCTTGTTATTTTTCTTTATTTTTGATATCCACACCATATCTGAGCAGGATTCGGGCGGCGGCCTCGGCGGCCAGTCCGGCGTCCTCGGAGGGATCGACCACGGTGGCCCCGGTTCCCAAGCGCAGCAGTAACCGCTCGAGCCAGGCGTCCCCTCCCACCACCACCTCCACCACCAGGTGGTCGTTCACCCGTTCGACCGGGGCAACGGTGGGGATCGACTCCACCATCCAGGCCAACGCGGGGTCGAGTGAGAGCCGGACCTGGCGGGTATCCGGCCCGGGGACGAAGGCTTCGAACCCACTGGGCTCGTTGTCCATCCCCGGGTGTTCCCCGACCCCTCCCGACCCCTCGATGACCCGGGCCATGTCGATCCGATCGATGCGGAACCGGCGGACGTCACCGGCCTGGGAGCAAGTGGCGTCCACGTACCAGTGCCCCTCGGAGGCGAAGACCCGCAAAGGGGTGATCTCCCGTTCACTCTGATGGTCGCTCGACGCCGAGTAGTAATGGATCTCCAGACTCTCTCCTGCCGCCGCGGCGCCACTGACGATGGCCAACATCGGCGGAGTGTCGAGGTCGATGACCAGGCGCTCGGGGCCCAGCGCCGTCTCGAGCTTCCCGAGTGCACGGGAGAGGGCGCCGTCCTCGTCACTGCCCGGGACGGCCAGCAGCCCACGGGCCGATGCCGCCAGGGCGAACCCCTCGGCCGGGCTCAACCGCCGGGGCCGGGACAGGGCGCTTCCGAGACGGGTCGATACGGTGGTGTCGGTGACGACTATCTCCATCAATTGGTCAGGCGTATACGGGGGGAGTCCACAACACGCGGCCAACTCGAGTTCGGTGACGAGGGCTTCGGGCGTCAGGCCGAACCGGGTGGCCAACTCATCGACCGGCGCCTCGCCCACCTGGGCCAGCCAGGCCAGGATGGCCAGCAGTTGTCGAAGTCGCCCGGCGGTGTCCGTGGGGATGCTCATCGGCCGGCCGATCCACCGGGGCCGACGATCGAGGCCAGCCGATCGATGACCGCCGTTCTCACCTCGGGTGGCCCCAGCACCTCGGCGTGATCCAACCAATCGAGCACCCAGGTCACCAGCGCTTGCTGGTCGGTAACCGCCAACCTCACCACCACCGTCCCGTCGTCCCGTCGTTCGACCACCGCTCCTTCGCCCAACTCACCGATGACCCGTCCGGCTTCAGCCGGGTCGACCAACACGTCGACGTCGATCTCCTCACCACTACCGAACCGCCATGGGTCGACCGAAAATGTATCGGCGGGGTCGAACCCGTCGGGGAGTTGACCCGAGGAGGGTGGGCCCACTTCGGGCAGTGACTCCACACGGTCCACACGGAACGTGCGGGCCTCACCCCGGTCGCGGTCGAATCCCACCATGTACCAGTGCCCCCGGCGGAAGCGGATGGCACCCACATCGACGTGTCGGGTATTGCCGCGATAGAGAAAACTGACGGTGGCCGACTGGCGCACCGCGTCGAACAGAACGGGGAGGGCCGGTAGTTGGGTCATCGACGGCAGATCGACCACCGGCATCGAAGGGGCTGCGAGCAGTGGGGGCTCCCCGGTGGCGCCCAACTTGGAAAGGGCGGCTCGGCCGGTAGGCCCTCCGAGATGGACGCCGGCGACGGCCAAGTTGAGCGCAGCCTGCTCGTCCTGGTCGAGGCCCAGGTCAGCCAGAAAATAAGCATCGGGGTCGGCCCGGTAGCCCACTTGGTCGTGCCCCTCGAGCGCTTCGGCCAGCACCGGCACGCCTTCGTCGCGCAATAGGCGCTTGTCGCGTTCGAAGGCCTGACGCCGGGCGGCGTGGCCTTCGGGGTAGCCCGGCACCCGATCGGCAATCTCTCGAAGGCTCAGCGGGCGGGGGGTATCGAGCAATACCAACAAGAGGTCGGTCACCCGTTCGAGCCGATCGAGACGTGCCATCATCGCCAATCTAGGGCGGCCCACGCCCGGTGCCACCCTGATGAGGAAGTGGGCCCATAGACCCCGGCCACCCCTGTGCCTGGGAACCACGCCTCGCAGGGCGGGCGGCGTTGTGGCTGGCCACCCTCGCCATCGTCGTCGGGCACCGGCGTGTGAGCCACCGAAACAGGGAGGCCACGACGTAGACACCAGTTGGATGCTGGCATTCACGGGTGCGGAGTGGATGCGGCGGTGATGCTCACCTGGCCTTTGGCCAACCTGGCCGACGTGCAACGGCAGTTGGAGCGCCCAGCGGGCAGCAGCGAGCGGAACGCCAGGTACGACCGCGATCCCGCCTCTCCGCCACCCGAAGGCACCGATCAACAAAGCCTGGCCCCGATCGCAGCACAGTCCACCTCATGTCCGTAGCATGGGCCGGTGCCCACCGCCGTTCCCGTTCCCGCTCTCCGCACCCTGGTGAGAGGAACCGTCAAAGCTTGCGTCGAAGAGCTGGGCAATGGTCCTGCCATCGTTGTCCGATCGGTGTCGGCTCTGCGCCGGGGGGCACTCTCGTTGGAGGACGGCATCACCATCAAAGAAGGAGCGGATGCGGCGCTGAGACTCCGGATCCCGCTGGTGCTGGTGCTCGCATCCAGCGGAGCTGACGTCTCCGGAGGGATCGACTCGCTCCACGGCTGGGGACAGGGCGCACGGGCCATCGCCGCGTGTTCGGGAATGGTGCCGATCATCGCGGTGGTGACCGGGCCGGCTATTTCGGGTCCGGCCCTCCTGTTGGGGATCGCCGACATCGTCGTGATGACATCGGAGGCCTTTGCCTTCGTGTCCGGGCCGGCCATGGTCGAGGAGTTCACCGGGGTGCGCTTGGGGCTCCGCCAGTTGGGGGGCACCGCCATGCATGCCCGTTCCAGTGGGCTGTGCGCCATTGAGGCCGCCACCGAGGATGACGCCATGGCCCACGTCCACAACTTGCTCAGCCTCCTCCCGGCCAACGCCGACGAGGTGGCCCCATTGGGACCGCTCGACGATCCGACAGACCGGGAGGTTCCCGCCCTGCGCGAAGCGATCCCTTCGCGGACAACGAGCTCATATGACGTCCGGAACGTGGCCGCCGCCCTGGCTGACGATCACGACGTCACTGAACTGTGGGCACGGTGGTCGCCCCAGTTGGTCACCGCCATCGGGAGAATCGGTGGTCGGTCTGTGGGCTTCATCGCCAACCAACCCCAAGCGTTGGCCGGAACGCTCGACATCGCCGCTTCCCAAAAAGGGGCGAAGTTCGTACGGTTCTGTGATGCCTTCAATCTGTCCCTGGTGACCCTGGTGGACACACCGGGATTCCTGCCGGGCAAGGACCTCGAGTGGAGAGGGATGATCCGCCACGGGGCCGAGCTCGCCTTCGCCTACGCCGAAGCCACCGTTCCCCGGGTCTGCGTGATCCTCCGCAAAGCGTTCGGCGGCGCCTACATCGTGATGGACTCCCGCGGATTGGGTAACGATCTGTGTTTCGCCTGGCCGTGTGCTGAGATCGCGGTGATGGGAGCCGAGGGTGCCGTGCAGATCCTTCACCGCCGGGCCGCACCCGAGCAGCGAGCCGAGCTCCAAGCCGAGTACACCGAGCGGTTCCTCACCCCATGGGAAGCGGCCGAACGGGGGTTCGTCGACGAGGTCATCGACCCTGCCGATACCCGGTCGAAGGTGGCTCGGGCCCTCGACACCCTGGAGTCGTCACGAGAACATCTGCCCGGGCGAAAGCACACCATCGGGCCGCTGTAGGGGTTGGAGACGGGTATTGCAGGTCCGCACCGTCGTGAATGTGGACCTCCACATCCAGACGGTCACTCAACGCCGCGCCTGTCTGTTCGGCAACGGCAACGGCAACGGCAACAAAGGCGTCTTCCCGACCGAAAGGGAAGATGGTCGGGCAGGTGTTCCGTTCTCGCCCTACGAGGAAAGATTCGCTGTAGTTGGCGTCTCACCCAATCCTGACACGCAGGGCGTCCGCGACAGTGCCCCTCCGGAGAGGGGCACCGTCGGATGGTTGACGCCTAGCCAGTCGGTGATTCCGGTGGTGAATCGAGCCACGTTGCCCGAGTCACCCCGGGGTCGACTTACTGTGCCG
>JADGOI010000183.1 GCA_017883075.1 Acidimicrobiales bacterium | reverse complement strand
TCAACCTTCCGGTCGACGGCGGCAGCCTGCTCCCGTCCTCACAGGTCGAAGGCGTGCTCACTGCGATCCTCTCGCTCTCTGATTGATCGGACCGGGTTCAACCAACCTTGCAGGTCGCATCCTGCCAGGACCTGTCGGATCCAGGCGGAACGAGACGTTCCGGCCTCGTTGGCGGCCTTTGGGACAGCATCATCTCGTCGCGGGACAGGCGGACCCCAAGCAGAGGGCCACGGCACTGATCGAGAGCTTGGGTGGGACGGTCGAATCCTTCCACTTTGCGTTGGGCAAGACTGATGCCTATGTCATCACCGACACGCCCGACGCTGCAGCAACCAAGAAGACCCTCTACCGGCGGCCTGGAAACTGAGCCCAGAGCCTCAGATCTTTTTTTCGGCTGCCGCCGCATTCCAGATTGTCCGCCGTGTCAAGCGGCTGGATAGATGCCCGCGCCCATTGTTATGGGATTTCTGCCGGCCACGGTGTTCGGGGATCCTGGAGTTGAGCGTTCTGGGGCACCTTCATAGCCCACGCTGAGAGACGGTTGACTCCCGGCCGATCGGATGACATCATTTGTGGTGTCATCATGGTCGATCGAATTAGAGCCCGAAGTTGAGCATTGGCTGCAGTCGCTGCCACCCACTCTGTTCGCGGCGGCCGCCTCACGGATCGATTTCCTGGCCGAGGTAGGAGCAGCCATGCGGATGCCCCGATCTCGATCGCTCGGAGATGGCCTCTTCGAGCTGCGCTTCAACCTCGGGAGCAATGCACAGCGGATCACATTCTTCTTTCCCGGCGACCGTCGCGCCGTCTTGTTAACGACGTTTCACAAGCAGAGGCAGAACGAGCGTGCCGAGGTGGCACGGGCACGGCTAGCAATGAAGGTGTGCGTGGGGCAGGGCCACACGGTTGAGGAGGAGGGCACATGACGCGGATGAGTTGGACAGACCTGAAGGACAAGAAGCTCAGCTCGATGACGAACGCCGAGCGGGCCGAGTATGACCGCGCCTATGCAGAGGCGAGCCTCGCCGCTGAAGTCGGGGATCGCATCCACGACGCGAGGGAGGCAGCCGGCATCAGCCAGCGCGAGCTCGCTCGCCGCATGGGCACCAGCCAGGCCGCAATCGACCGACTCGAGTCCGGAGGGGTCGGGGCGACGTTGACGACCCTTCAGCGAGTCGCTACCGCGCTCGGCCTCGAGGTCAATGTCGAGCTCCGACCGACAGCCTGAGAGCGCTCACGAGCAGAAAGTACAGCCGGTGCCCCGCTGCGAATAGCGCGGCCCTGTCCCGGCGGTATGCGTCTCCACGGAGCACCAGTTCGACATGGTCGGTCTCGCCGGCAAGCGAAAACGAACCTTCGGATGATTAGTGTGAGCATCACCAACTAGGGAAGGTTGCCGATATGTGGGCACAAATGATCACGACGCGTTTGAAGCCAGGCAGGGAAGACGACCTACCTACGCTGGTCGCTCAGTTGCGGGCAGCCGAACAACCGGGTTCAGGTCTCGTGCACTCGACGGCAACCCGGGACACGAAGGACCCGAGCCGAGTCATCATGTTCGTTGTCTTCGAGAGCGAAGAGAAAGCTCGGGAGCGCGAGAACGACTCCCGTCGCCAGGAGGGACTTCAGGCAGCTAGCGCGACGATGACGGAGATCTTCGAGGGTGCTCCGGAGTTCACGGACCTGACAGTCGTTGACGACTGGTCGTTGTGAACGACAGCGCTTCCTCGGCCTTTCCTTCGAACATCATGAAGGTGGTGATCTTCTGCGCCTTGATGGAGGACATATGGCGGCCTCCGGACCCGATTGTGGCAGAGATACCGGCCACGGTGCATCAGCTTTCCATGGCCGCGTGGCGTCGCACCCTGAGCCCCATTGACTGTCGCCTATCCAAGATAACCCGTCAGTCGAGCCCGTCGGCCACGGCCATCGCCGCCCGGAGATGGGCCGCGAGCTGGTCGGGGGAGGTCCGGGCATTGAGCCCACTGGTGGACGGCATCACGTAGACCGGACGGCCGCCCAGGCGCGCATCCTGCAGACCGGCGCTGGCCCGAGAATCGGCTGCCGCCCGCCACCCACCCAATCCCACCAAGCACACAGCTTTCGGTTGCAACCACTGCACCAGTCGCTCGAGCCGACCGAGACCCCGGCGGTACTCGTCGGTGGTCACTTCGTCGGCGGCACGGGTGGCCCGTTTGACCAGATCGGTCATGCCGATGCCTTCGGCTCGGAGAGCGTGGAGGGGGTCACGATCCCGGGAGACCAGTCCGCTGGCCAACGCCGCCTTCCAGAACCGGTTGCCGGCCCGGAAGTAACCCACCCCCGCATCGGCCGAATGGAAACTGGGGTTCGACCCGCACATCAGCAGCCGCATACCCGGCGCCACGCTGTCGGCCAGGGTGCGGGACCGGACCGCAGATAGCCGTACCTCGTCGCCCGAGACCACCACTGATCCCGTGTCGATCTCGAATCCGGCTCCGACGATCACATCCACCAGCCGCTCAGGTGTCCATGGGGCGAAGAAGCGTCCCTTCACCCCATGATCAACGCGGTCACTGCCCTCATGGTCACCCCGAAGGACCTGCAGCTCGAATGGTGCACCCACAGAAAGGACCCGGTGCAGGTCCCACAGGGCCATCGGCAGCCGCACCCGGGGAATGTGGTGATGGGTCATCCACGACCAGGCTCCGGACAGCGACCCCCGAGTGAAGGGGAGCGCCTCGATGTCGCTTTGGACATACATCGCTTCAGGGACACGTGATCGGCTTTCGCCGAGCATCACCCCCGACGCGTCCAGTCCGATCACCGGGGTTCCGAGAAGGCCTGTGTACCGACCGGCACCACATCCGACATCGAGGCGGAGTGATCCATGAGCCACCTTGCCGGCGAATCTTTCGGCATCGGCCCGGCGGCCCGGCTCCCGGTGGGTGGAGGCCCAGTCCAGGCCATGCTCGTTGTAGATGTCGACGGTGGGCCGATGCACGATCGCCGATGCTACGACGCGGGCCCCGCCACCGTGACCAGTGTGCCGATCGGGGTCAGGGGCCACGTCTTGGCGGCATCGGGTATGGCCATCTCCACGCACCCGTTGCTCTGTGGGCTGCCGTAGGTGGCTCGCGGAAATCCATGCAACGCATCACCGCCGTTGAAATAGGCGGCCCAGGGGACGTTGGGATCGTCGTAGGTGGAGCCGTCGGGATTGGTGCCCTTCATCCGCGACGAGGTGATGTGTTCGAACACCGGATAGGTGCCATCGGCGGTATCGGCACCGGGTACCCCGGTGTTGACGGCAATGCCGGCGAACTGCACAGCGCCGTTGTTGTAGAGGGTCAGGTTCTGCGGCAGTGTCTTGGAGACCGAGACGTAGGTGTAGGGATCAGCGTTGGCCTTGCCTGCGGTGATGTCGGCGAACAGCGCTGTCCACACCTGCTTGCCGGCCACTCCGTCCACCGTCAGCGTGTGTTGGTTCTCGAAGTTCATCACCGCACCTTTGGTGATGACGTTCTCCGTTCCTTCGCTCCACAGGGAGGTGAGCGACGGAGGAGTGCCGGGCCACTTCCAGGCGAAGGTGCCCGGCTGCGAGGTGAAGGCTTCCACCGGGGAGCTCAACGGAGCTGCAGGTGTGAATGAGAGAGGCAGATAGTTGCCCTGGGCGAGAAGTTGCTGCAACCGCTCGGTACTGGCCTGCGCCACGGTGAAGCTGAGGGTGACCGGGGCGGCGAGTGTCCCTCCCGCGGTGCCCAGCAACCCGGTGGGTCCGGCCGGGATGGTGAGTGACTCGGTGGAGGTGGGTGTGAAGGCGGCGGTGGCAGCGAAGGTGACGACGGTGGCACTTGTCTTCTTCCAGGCGCCGGGTACCGGTGGACTCAATGGCGGGAGGCCGGCGACGGTGGTGATGGGCGCCGAGAGTTGGACGGTGACGGTGGCATCGGAGGCCACGTTGGTGGCTCCGGTGGCCGGCGTGGTGGAGACCACGCTCAAGGGTGGGGCGGCGATGGTGGTGGAGTGGCCCGAAGGTGGAGTGGCGCGGTGACCGGAGCCTTGGCTGTGGTGGGTGATCACCACCACGCCGGCCACGATGAGGGCCACGATCACGATGGTGGCGGCGATCCAGGCGGGACCGTGTCGTCTGGGCGGAGGTACCAGTATCTTGTAGTCGCTCATCGTCCCGGCAG
>JADGOI010000074.1 GCA_017883075.1 Acidimicrobiales bacterium | reverse complement strand
GAAGAGTCGCCGGCCGAACCTGTTGACGTGGTCGCCGCCCTCAAGGACTCGCGGGCCGACGTACTGGTCAGCTACCTCCCGGTCGGCTCCGAGGAAGCCCAGCGCTTCTACGCCGATGCCTGCCTGCAGGCCGGGGTCGGGTTCGTCAACGCCATCCCGGTGTTCATCGCCTCGGACCCCGTGTGGGCGCGGAAGTTCCACGACGCCGGGCTCCCCATCGTCGGCGACGACATCAAGAGCCAGGTCGGCTCCACCATCGTCCACCGGATCCTCACCCGCTTGTTCGAGGACCGGGGCCTGGTTCTCGACCACACCTATCAGCTCAACGTGGGCGGCAACATGGACTTCAAGAACATGCTGGAGCGCACCCGGCTCGAGTCGAAGAAGGTGTCCAAGACCCAGGCTGTCACCAGCCAGATCGAAGATAGCGTCCTCTCCGAGGACGATATCCACATCGGGCCTTCGGATCACGTGCCGTGGCTCCAGGACCGCAAGTGGGCCTACATCCGCATGGAGGGTCGCAACTTCGGTGACGTTCCCCTGAACCTCGAGTTGAAGCTCGAGGTGTGGGACTCCCCCAACTCGGCCGGGGTGATCATCGACGCCGTCCGCTGCGCCAAGCTCGCCCTCGACCGGGGCATCGGCGGACCGCTGCTCGGGCCATCGGCATACTTCATGAAGTCGCCCCCGGTGCAGTTCCACGACGACGAGGCGCACAACATGGTCGAGTCGTTTGCCGCCGGTGAGGTCGGCCCGGAGTGGCCCGAGGATTGAGCCCGAAGGGTTGATCGTCCGGGAATAGAAGCCGAGGGTGGGCTCAGGTCCCCGACGCATCCTCCCACCAGGCAGCCAAACGCTTGTGGGCCTCGGCCTCGCCGAGCGGACCCTCGTCCATCCTGAGCTCGAGGAGGAAGGCCAGGGCCCTCCCCACGTCGCGCCCGGGCGGTATCCCGAGTTGTTCCATGACCTGGGCCCCGTCGAGGTCCGGCCGAATGGCATCGAGCTCTTCCTCTTGGCGTAGCTCGTCGATACGAAGTTCGAGCTCATCCATGCGACGGCCAAGTGCTTTGGCCTTGGCGGCATTCCGGGTGGTGCAGTCACACCGGGTCAGCTCGTTGAGCCGGTCGAGCAGGGGGCCGGCATCCCTCACGTACCTGCGCACCGCCCGGTCGGTCCAACCCAGGCGATAGGTATGGAAGCGGAGGTGGAGGTTGACCAGTTCGGTCACCATCTCGACCTCATCCTTGGGGTACTTGAGAGCCAGCATCCGCTGGCGTGTCATCCGGGCCCCCACCACTTCGTGGTGGTGGAATGTGACCCCCCCGTCCACGAAGGCCCGGGTCTTCGGCTTCCCCACGTCGTGGAAGAGGGCGGCCAGACGCAGAAGCCGGTCAGGGCTCGTCTTGTCCACCACGGCAAAGGTGTGGGCCAGCACGTCCTTGTGACGATGGATCGGATCTTGTTCGAGGGCCAGCCCCGGGAGCTCAGGAAAGAACTCATCGGCCAGGCCTGTCCTGACCACGAACCACAGCGCCGTCGAGGGCACCGGGACCATCATCATCTTGTCCAGTTCGTCCCGGATCCGTTCGGCCGACACGATCGAGAGCCGATGGTGCCCGGACCTCACCGCCTCCACCAATGCCGGGTCGGGTTCGAGGTCCAGCTTGGCCACGAACCGTGCCGCCCGGAGCATCCGCAACGGGTCGTCGGCGAAGGACACCTCAGGATCGAGAGGGGTGCGCAACCGGTGGACAGCCAGGTCGGCCAGGCCGTCAAAGGGATCGATCAGCTCGAGATCCGGGAGCCGGAGTGCCATGGCATTGATGGTGAAGTCCCGACGGGACAGGTCTTCTTCGATCCGATCCCCGAAGACCACGTCGGGCTTGCGGGAGTCGGGATGGTACGCCTCGGCCCGGTGGGTGGTGATCTCGTAGCGTTGCCCCCGGCGGATACATCCGATGGTGCCGAAGCGTTTGCCCTGGGTCCATACCGCGTCGGCCCAGCCGGTCACCAACTCCTCGATGGCATCGGGCCGGGCATCGGTGGTGAAGTCGAGGTCATGATCGCCCACCGCGGAGATCGGTCCGTCCCCGGCCACAATGGCGTCACGCACCGAGCCCCCTACCAGGTAGAGGGTGTGATCGGCCGATTGGAATCGATCGGCCAGGTCGGCGGTCGCCTCCACCAGAGGCCTCAGTCGCTCAGGGAACACGCCGCCGAGGGTAGTGCGCCTGGCGTAGGCTGCCGTGCGAGGTGAGTCGGGAACCAGGCAGTCTGTGCCCCTGTGGCAACCGCCCCCGGGGCTTCGGGCCAACCGGGGACGGCCCCGCCCCGGTCATCGGGGCGGGGCTGCGTCGTGCCCGCTCCGTTGCCGTGGTCGTTCTGTTGGCATTGGCGGTAGCGGTCGGAATGATCGACCCGTCGGGCCCTCCACCTATCGCCGGCGCCCTGGCTCCCGTCTCCCCGACGTCGTCCCCGAGCGCCGCATCGGCGTCGACCGCATCCGCGTCGACGACACCCCCCGGATCACTGTCCCTCACCTACCAATCCCCTTGGGTGAGTCCGGGTCAACCGTTCGATATCAAGCTGCGCGCCGGAGCCGGCGCCCCGCCGGTGGCGGACCTGGGGGTGTCGGTGGCTGTCTACGGCTGCCTCTCATCAGTCTCGAACTTCGACCAGGCCGCCACCTCGTCAAGCCCGTCGGGCACTCCTATTTCCCGCACGGCCTCGCCCCTGCCCTGGTCACGCCTCCACCCTGACGCCACCGGCGTCGACCTCTCTCTCGGAGTGGACGCCACCGGGTCCTCCAGCAGCACCATCAGTTCGGGCCACCCGGTCATCGGCCTCGGGTCGGCCGGCACTTCGTGCCAGGCCGGCGTCTTTCCGGTCCGACTGCAGCTGGTGAACACCACCTCGAATGCCACAGTTGCCTCGCTCACCACCTTCTTGGTCTACGTCACCATGCCCGCGGCCCAAAAACTTCGTTTCGCCATGGTGGTACCGGTGTCCACCTCGGTCGGACCGTCGTCCCACCCCTCCGCCGCCCAACTGTTGACCACCCCCTCCGCCGCCTTGACCCGACCGGCTGTCGATGCCCTCGCCGGCATCAACCAACTCGTCGCGGCCCTTTCCACCGGGGCCGGCGCCACGGTTCCGGTCACCATCACTGCCAATGCACAGACCTTGCAGTCCCTCACCTCCGGTGGCCACCCCTCGACGGTGAGTGCCCTGGCCGGGCTGTCCGCCACCCCGGCCGTCCATCAGTTCGCTCTATCCCCCTACGCGCCCGTGGATGCCTCCGCGCTGGTCGATGCCGGACTGGGTTCCGAACTTCTCACCCAACTCAACCGAGGTGATCAGCTCCTGGCCGGCGACGGGATCAACCTGTCGGCCACCCCACCTGCCCCGGGCGGTTCCTCTCCGTGGATCACCAACGACGGGCTCGACGACAACACGCTCGGCCAACTGGCGGCTACCGGCTACAACCAGCTCATTCTGCCTGCTGCTGACGTCATGTCATCGCCGGTGAACGGCTCAGGGGCCGAACCCTTCACGATCAACTCCTCCCACGGTTCGTCGTTCACCGCCATCACCTCCAATGCCGACCTGTCGGACCGATTCACCGTCGACCCCGGAGACCCGGTGCTGGCCGCCGCTCAACTCCTGGGCGAACTGGCTCAGATCTACTTCGAGTACCCCAATCTTTCGACCGCCCGGGCCGTGGTGGCCGTGCCTCCGAACGGATGGACCGCCAACCCGATCCTGATCGCCACACTGGTGGCCGATCTCGCCAACAACCCGATCACCCAGGCGGTCACCGTTGCGGGACTGTTTCAAGCATTCCCCTCGCCGGCCCCGTGTCGCAATGGGTGCAGGCTCACCTCTTCGTCGGGCTCGTCGGGCTCGTCGGCCGGCACCGGGCTGCCGGTCAGCGCCGTCCGAAACCAACGAGATCGCATCGCCGGTCTCACCTCCTCCATCTCTCCCACCTCGCCGGTTGTCCGCACCTTGCCCGTTCAACTTGGTGATCTGGTGCTGGCGTCCGAGTCCGAGAACTTGAAGTCGTCACAGCAGGCATCGGTGCTTCGCAACGTCAATGCCGCCATCAACGCCCAGTTCGCTCAAGTCTTCGTCTCGGGTGATCAAACGGTCACCCTGACCTCGCGCGCGGGGCTGATCCCGATCTCCATCGACTCGAAGGCTCCGTATCCGGTGACCGGAACACTCACCCTCACCAGCGACGAACTGATATTCCCCAATGGGACCAGGCGGCTCTCGAGGCCCGCCACTCTCACCACCTCCACCAACAACTTCTACATCAACGTGAAGACGCGCACCTCGGGCGAGTCCAAGTTGGAGATCACCTTCCGTTCGCCGACCGGGGGTCTGGTGATCACCAGTGGGGTCATCAACGTGCGCTCCACCGCAACGTCGGTGGTCGGGGTGGTCCTCTCCCTCGGCGCCGTCGCCGTGCTGTTGGCCTGGTGGGTACGGACAGGGATCCGCCGTCGCAAGAGGCAGAGGACCGAAGACGCTGCGGCACCATCGTGACCGATAGCGGAGTCGGTGCCGTCCCCGGAGCGGATCCAGTGCCCACCAGGGGTCGAGGCCTGGCCGGTGCCACCGTCGGAATGGCTATCGGGACCACCCTGTCGCGCATCACCGGGGTGGGTCGACTCATTGCCCTCGCCCTCGCCCTCGGCCAGTTCGGCGCGGCCGACGCCTACAACCTGGCCAACACCACTCCCAACATCATCACCGACATCGTGATCGGTGGTGTCCTGTCGGCCACCTTCGTTCCGGTCTTCGTCGACAGGTTGGCCACCCGGGGGAGCCAGGAGGCGTGGCGGGCCATCTCCGCGGTCACCACCGTCACCATGGTGATTCTGGCGGCGGCGACGGTGGCCTTCTGGTTCCTCACGCCGTCCATCATCGGCCTCTATACCGTGTCCAATCACACCGACGTCGTCCAGCAACGGCAGGTGGCCACCAGCCTGCTCCGCTGGTTCGTGCCCCAGTTGGCCTGCTACGGCCTCATCGGCCTGTTCGGCGCGCTGTTGAATGCCCGACGGAGGTTCGCCGCCCCGATGTTCGTGCCCATCGCCAACAACGTGGTGGTCATCATCGTGCTGCTCTGGTTCCATGCGCTGGTCCCCCATCCGACCCTGGCCTCGGTGACCCATCAGCGTGGTGCTCTGGTGCTGCTCGGGCTCGGCACCACCCTCGGCGTCGTCACCCAAGCCGCTCTGTTGCTTCCCTCCCTGAAACGGGCCAACCTCCACATCCGGCTCCGATGGGAACCGACCCACGAGGCCATGAAGACCATCGTCCGCCTGGCCGGTTGGACCTTCGCCTTCGTGGTCTCGAGCCAGGTGGCGTTGGTGGTGATTCTGGCCCTGGCCGACGGGATCAAGCCTCCCGGTCAAGTATCTGCCTATACCTACGCCTATATCTTCTTCCAACTCCCCTACGGCGTGGTGGCCGTCTCGGTGATGAGCGCGGTGACCCCGTCCTTGGCCACCCGTTGGGCGCTACGGGACACAGCCGGATTCCGACACCGTCTGGCTTTCGGCATGCGGGGAATTCTGGCCATCATCATTCCCTCCTCGGTCGGGATGTTGATTCTCGCCCGTCCTCTCGTCGACCTGGTGTTGGTCCACGGGTCGGAGACACCCGCCCAGGGCGCGAGCACCGCGTCGGCATTGGCCATGCTCTCGTTGGGGCTCCCGGGATTCTGCTTGTTCCTCTATATGATCCGCGTACTGCAGTCGATGCAGGACACCCGAACCGCCTTCTACCTCTACCTGGTGGAGAACAGTGTCAACATCGTCCTCGGGGTGGCTCTGGTCGGACCGCTGGGCGTCCGGGGCCTGGCCCTCTCGATCTCCATCGCCTACACGGTGGCGGCCGTCGTCGCCATCGGAGTCATCCGACGGAGGATCGGCTGGCTCGGCGGGGACAGCCTCACCCGCCCGGTCAAACGGGTCATCGGAGCCTCATTGGTGATGGCGGTGGTCACCGTGTTGGCCGTCAATGTGTCCGATTCGACCCACGGGATAGGGCTGTTGGCCCGGGTGGTGTTGGCCGTGGTGGCGGGCACCCTCGCCTACCTGGCCACAGCAGGTGCTGCCGGGGCCCGCGCCGCCCGTCATGGCGATGGTCGGGCCATGTCGTTGTCGGGCGCCCGCCATGGCGTCGCCCATCGGCAAGCCACCGAGCCCGGTGATCACGATCAGCCGTCCCCATCGTTCCGTGGCAGACTCGACGGCGAGAGTCCGGACACCATGATCCGCCATCTGCGGGGAGTCGAACGTGATCCGGACGATGACGACGAGGAGGATTTCCATGGCCCGGGTGCGGGTGGTGACCGATAGCGCCTGTGACCTACCGGCGGCGCTGGCCGACGAACAAGGAATCACTGTCGTGCCGTTGTCGATCAGGTTCGGTTCCGAGGAGTTCGTCGACGGAACCACCCTGTCGGCCGATAGCTTCTGGGCACGGTGCGCGGCCAGCTCAGTGCTGCCGGAGACCGCTGCCCCCTCGCCCGGCGCCTTTCAAGAGGCGTTCCTCGCCGCCGCTGACCAGGGGTACGACGCGGTGGTCTGCATCAACATCTCGAGCGGCATTTCCGGCACCCACCAATCAGCCTGCACCGCGGCCGAGTCTGTGAAGGACCGCATCCGCGTGCTGACCGTCGACTCCCGGACGGCCACCATGGGCCAGGGATTGATCGTCCTCGACGTAGCCGCCCTGGCGGCCACCGGCGCTTCTCCCGAGGACGTCGTGGCCCGGTCCGAGGCGCTCATCAAGAGGACTCGGGTGTTCGGAGCCGTCGACAACCTCGAGCACCTCGAAAAGGGTGGCCGGATCGGCGGGGCCAAGGCCCTGATGGGCACGTTGTTGGCCATCAAGCCGGTGGTCACGTTCATCGACGGGGTGGTCGGCGAGGAGTCGAAGCAACGCACCCGTTCCCGTTCGTTGCGCTATCTGGCCGGCAAGGCACAAGAGGCCGGGCCTATCAGCCGGATAGCGGTGTGCAACGGCGCCGCCACCGACATTGACAACTTTCTCTCCATGCTGGACGGGGTGAAATCGGAGCATCCGCTTGTGGTGGTGGACCTGGGTCCGGTGGTGGGAACCCATACTGGTCCCGGCACCATCGGGCTCTGCCTGATTACCGCCGACTGAGCCCGATCTGATTCTTCCCTAGCCCAGGTGGGCCGCATCATCCGGCTATCCTCGCCCCATGGATCAGCCCCCGCGTCAGGTACCAACTCTTCCTTCTGACTCCAGCGGAGCCGGGGACTGGCCGGCTCGAGGGGCCGATCTCGTCGAGACGCTGGTCAGCCTGTTGAGGGACAAGACGGTCCGGCCCTTGACCCTGGTAGCCCGTGCCCTTGTCTTCGGCATCATTGTCATGGCCGCCGCCACCGTGACGGTGGCCTTCGTCTCGATTTCCCTGGTCCGACTCCTCACCGTCTACGCCTTCGGCGGACGGGTGTGGGCCTCCGAGCTCCTCGTCGGGGCGGTCTTCGTCGCCATCGGCCTGCTGGCATGGAACCGCCGCACCAATGGGAGTACCGGCGCCGGGTCGGCCAAGTGACCGAGGCGAGGCAGGTCGTCATCGTCGGCTCGGGCCCGGCCGGCCTGACCGCGGCCATCTATGCCTCGAGGGCCCAACTCTCTCCCCTGGTCATCGAGGGCGAGCCCTCCTCCACCAGCGACCAACCCGGCGGCCAGTTGATGCTCACCACCGAGGTCGAGAACTTTCCCGGATTCGTGAACGGGATCATGGGGCCCGAGTTGATGCAGGTCTTCCGCGAGCAAGCTGCTCGCTTCGGCACCGACTACGTGACGGCCAAAGTCACCCGAGTAGACCTGTCGGCCCGTCCCTTCGGGCTGTGGGTAGGTGATCCCGAAGCCACCGAGCCCTCCTATCGGGCCGACGCGCTGATCGTCGCCACCGGGGCCCGTTCGCTGATGTTGAACCTTCCCAGCGAAGAGCGTCTTCTCGGCTACGGGGTGTCGACCTGTGCCACCTGTGATGGTTTCTTCTTCCGCGAGCGGGACATCGCGGTGGTGGGCGGTGGTGACTCGGCGCTCGAAGAGGCACTCTTCCTCACCCGATTCGCCGATTCGGTCACGGTGATCCACCGGCGCGATCGCCTCCGCGCCTCCAAGGTGATGCAACAGCGCGCCTTCGCCCATCCGAAGATCAGCTTCCGTTGGAATACCGTGGTGGAAGATGTGCTCGGAGAGAGCAAGGTGTCCGGAGTCACGCTGAGGGATGTCGTCACCGACGAAGTGTCCACCCTGGAGATCGCCGGCCTCTTCGTGGCCATCGGCCACGAACCGAACACATCGCTGTTCAAGGGGCAGCTCGATTTGGAAGACAACGGGTATGTCCGCACCTTCGACGGGACCCGTACCAACGTCGAAGGTGTCTTCGCCTGTGGAGACGTCCAGGATCACGAGTACCGTCAGGCCGTCACCGCGGCCGGGTCAGGATGCATGGCGGCCATCGGGGCCGAACGTTGGATCGAGGAGCAGACCGGCGGTATCTGAGCTTCTTCTTGCCAATGGGTCCGGACCATTGGAATGAAATCGACTCGGGTACCGTTGTTACATCGTGCACCGAAGAATGCATGACACACGGTCGACAAGCGGCCAGGAGGAGTACCAGCCATGAGCGGCACGATCACCACGTTGAGCGACGCTAGTTTTGACGAGCATGTCAAGTCCTCAGATATTCCTGTCCTGGTGGACTTCTGGGCTGAATGGTGTGGCCCGTGCAAAATGATCGCTCCGGTGCTCGAAGAGATCGCCACCGAGCAGGCGGGCAAGCTGAACATCGCCAAGCTGAACATCGACGACAACCTCGACATCACCCGCAGGTTCGATGTGATGAGCATCCCCACCCTTATTCTCTTCAAGGATGGCGAGCCGGCGGCCCGCATCGTCGGAGCCAAGGGCAAGGGCCAGCTTCTCCAGGAATTGGCTGCCCACCTCTAGAGGGTTTCGCCCTCGAAAGGGGCGCTTTGACGTTGTTTCCGCCGGTATCCCCCGCGTGAGTGCTGCTCCTTCCATTCACCTGGCCGTCGGCGACGCCGGCCCGGCCGTCGTCGATGTGCAACATCGCCTTGGGGCATTGGGGTTTTCGATCGGACTCGACACCGCAGGCTCTTTTGGGCGCGGCACCCGGACGGCCGTCGAGGCCTTCCAATACCGCCGTGGCCTGCGAGTCGATGGGGTCTGTGGCCGGCAGACCTGGTCAGCCCTGGTGGAAGCCGGACGGCGCCTGGGAGATCGGTTTCTCTACCGGCGGACCCCGATGCTCCGGGGTGACGACGTTGCGGAGCTGCAGCAGCGCTTGAGTGCCCTCGGCTTCGATACCGGGCGAGTGGACGGCATCTTCGGTGACCTCACCTCTGCCGGTCTGGGGGACTTCCAGCGGAACGTCGGCCTTCCGGTCGACGGGATCGCCGGGGCTTCCACTGTCGCCGAGCTGCTCCGATGCGGATCCCGCCATGACCTCTCCGAGCTGGTGAGCTCGGTTCGGGACCGGGAGCTGCTTCGCCAGGCGCCCCGAACGCTGGCCGGGCGGCGCCTGGCGATCGGCGAAGAGGGCGGCCTCGACGCCACGGTGGGAGCACTCAGGCGACTACTGGTGGGCCGCAATGCGCTGGTGACGACCCATCACCATCCCGACGGCTCCATTCAGGCCTCAGAGGCCAACGCGGGTCGCGCCGAGGTATACGTAGGACTGCGGTTGGATGCCACCAAGCGACACTGTTCCACGGCGTACTACACCGGGTACCGCTACTCCTCCCTGGGAGGGCGGCGGCTGGCCGAGCTGTTGCAGAACACCCTCCCGGCCAAACTCGGCGTGGCCGATGGAGGCAGTCGCGGCATGTCCCTGCCCGTCCTCCGTGAAACCCGGATGCCGGCGGTGATCTGTGAGATCGGCCCGGCCTCGGTCGTTGTCGAACAGACCCCCGCCTTGGCCCGGGCGATCGTAGAGGCACTTACCGAGTGGGTCGATACTCCCTGGGATTGAGGAAGAAGCAGGCAGGGGAATGATCCCCCGGCCGTCGGGCAATCCGACGACCGTCGACCTCAACGTCAGACCGTGTCATCACCATGATCCACAACTTCATCCACAGGTTGTGGATGAAGTTCAACTTCGGGTTAAGGCTGGAATCCCACTCAGCGTAACCATAACCCTCTAGCCCATGTCATTATGTCAGGTATTGCCACTCTGCGTGAGCTTCTAACCGGAGACTTCACTATTCTCCTGGGCACCGACCATCAGCTTGTAGATTCGCTCGAGGTCTTCGAGGGTGGCGAACTCAACCGCCACTCTCCCCCGCTTCGCAGTCATTTCCACTTTTACCCGGGTGTTCAAGTGAGCGGAGAGCAGCTCTTCCAATTCGAGAATCCCCGGAGGGGGAAGGCGCCTCTGCTCCGCCGGATCTGGCTTTGCACCGCCCTTGGTGGCGTTCGGCTTGCCTTTGGCGCTGCCTCCTGCGGCTTCAGGTGGCTCTTCGGCTCCTGATCGCTCCCTCACCATCACCTCGACCGCCCGCACGTTCAGGCCATCGATCACGATCAACCTTGCCAATGACTCTTGATACGCCCTGTCGGGCGTTCCCAACAGGGCCCTGGCGTGACCCGCACTGATCTGTCCCTCGATCAACAGGCGCTGCACTGCCGCCGGCAGGTGCAACAAGCGGAGGGTATTGGTTACTGCCGTCCGGCTCTTTCCCACCCTGGTCGCCACCTGGTCGTGGGTATAGTCGAAGTCCTCGATCAACTGCTGATAGGCGGCTGACTCCTCCAATGCGTTGAGATCCTGTCGGTGGAGATTCTCAACCAAAGCCTGCTCGAGGCTGTGGGCCTCGTCCGATGTCTGAACCAGCACCGGGATGGTCTGCAGACCGGCTCGCCGGGCGGCTCTCCAGCGACGCTCTCCGGCAATCAACTCGAACTGGTCAGACCCGCCTCCGGAAACCTCGCGTACCAACACCGGCTGCAAGATGCCGAGCTCCTTGATCGATGCAGCCAGCGAAGACATAGTGTCCTCGTCGAATTGGACTCTGGGCTGCATCGGGTTCGGCTTGATACTACCGAGAGGTACTTCCCGGAGCGATGATGAACGGTCGCTAACGACCTCGGTCGGGATCAGTGCACCGAGTCCTTTGCCCAGTCCGCTACGACGCGCCACCGCTGACCTCCTTAGCTAGTTCCCGATATGCGATCGCCCCACGGGACGTCGGGTCAAATGCCGTGATCGGCTGTCCGAACGACGGTGCCTCCGACAGGCGCACCGTCCGGGGGATGATACTGCGGCACACCTTGTTGCCGAAATGCTGGCGGACCTCTTGGGCCACCTGGTCCGAGAGCTTGGTCCGGGCGTCGTACATGGTGAGCACAACAGTCGAGACATCGAGCCCGGCGTTGAGGTTGGACGCCACCAGATGCACATTGCGCATCAGCTGGGTCAAACCCTCGAGTGCGTAGTACTCACACTGGACCGGAACGAGGACCTCATCGGCAGCAGCAAGTCCGTTCACCGTAATGAGGCCCAACGAGGGAGGGCAGTCGATGAGGATGAAGTCGAAGTCATCAATCACCGTCTCGATGGCCCGTTTCAGCTTCGTTTCACGGCTGAATGCCGGCACGAGTTCAATCTCGGCACCAGCGAGATCGATGGTGGATGGGGCGACGAAGAGGTTCTTGGTACTGGTGGGTTCGATGCAGTCCTCTAGCGAGGTGTCCCTCATCAAGACGTCGTACATGGACCGCTCGAAATTACGAGCATCGATACCCAGGCCGGTAGTGGCGTTCCCTTGAGGATCGAGGTCTATCACCAGAATCCTGAACCCGAGCTCCGCCAGGGCGGCCCCGAGGTTCACCGACGTAGTCGTCTTGCCCACGCCGCCCTTCTGATTGGCAATCGCCAGAATGCGGGGGAGTGGATTTCCCGACGCCGCCTGGACTACGGGGCCGTTCGCAACCTCAACGGGCTCGGCATCCGTATTCTGCTCAGATCCCACTGTCTGAGAAGCCTCTAGCAGGGCAGGGCCGGGCTTCTCGACTGGGGCCGGTCCGGGCTCCCCATCCGGCTGTTTGGTTGCCGGCGGGGCTATCTCCCCAATCGCCGCCGGCACTCCAACGGGCTCAGCAACGGGCGATGAGACCACTTGTGGCGCCACTTCAGTGAGATTCTCGATCTCCGCAGACAACGCCTCCCGCGATGGCACAATGTCTTCGGACACGACCTCTTGTTGGTCGGTCCCTCCGGACGGTGGCGGCGGTGGCTTCATCCCTAGCAGGGATGACTGGTCTCGATCTCTGCGGCGGCCGCGCATCATCGTCTCCTCAGAGCATCAGGGGTCAAGGCACACATACTCCCCTTCATTGGGGGGTAGGTCAAGTCTTTCGGGACAAACGTTTCACGTGGAACACTTCAACTCTCGACTAAGCCCAGGTCAACTGCACAAGCTCTCACGAAATGTTTCGGATCAACTCCCCATTCTCTTCGATGCCACGCTGTCAATTGCCTTCATCGAAGGGCGCGCCCAACCTTTGGCGCTCTCACCCGAGACACGACTCGTGGACGTGGAATTCCGGGGGTCCGGTCGTTGGAAACTCGGGTGGCCGTCGAGTGGATGCCTCCGCAAGAGGCCTTCAGGTG
>JADGOI010000073.1 GCA_017883075.1 Acidimicrobiales bacterium | reverse complement strand
CCGAGGACGCGTTCCAAGGTGGTGTTTGACCGCCGGAGCAGCAAGTCACGGGTTACCGCCTAGTTTCTGGACATGCGAATCTCCCGGGTCGCCCACCCATCCACGACGTACCGGCGGCTGCTGGCTGTCGCTTCGGTGGGCCTGTTGATGGTTCTGGCCGCCTGCAGCACGCCTGAACCCCAGTCACTCAAGAATGCCCAGAGTTTCGCCCAACAGGCGAACCTGAAGCAGCTGGATCTTCCTGCAGGTTGGTCAGCGCACTCGACACCTTCCGGTTCCGCCACCCCCGCGGCTGCGTCGTTGAGTGATTCGCAGCTGAAAATTGTGAACGGAATCATGTCGTCGCTTCCCGGTGAGTGCCAGGTCTTGAAGGGGACCTTCATCGCATCCCTCGAGAGCTCTCCCCCACCCGGAACCATGGCCCAGAACGTGGCGCAGTACTCGTCTGCTGCCGACGGGAATGCCACCATTTCATCCACCGTGGCTGTGTTCGGGACTTTGAGCAAGGCTCAGGCGACGTATGCGCTCTATTCCGCGTCCACCTTCCCCAGCTGCCTCCAAGGGTTCCTCAGCCGGGCACTACCGGCGATGTTCAATGAGACTGTCCGTCAGGAGGCGATCGTCTTGGTCCCGACTCCGGCATTGCCGGATGGCATCAATGGCATTGCCTTCTCGGTGGCGACCCAGGCCGCACCGGGCAAGAATGCACAGACCCAGGTCAGCGTGTCCCAGGAGGTGGTCATGCAGTCGGGACGGGTCCTGGCCTTCGTTGAAGAACAGAGCGAAACCACCGCTCTACCGGTCGACACCCAGACGGTATTCGATCAATCGGTGGCGACGGTCGCCCATCGCCTGGTGCATCCCCCACTGTAGAAATTGGCGACCTAGCAAAAGGTGCGCCTGACGGCTGAGCGGGGCGCACCATCCGGCGGACAAGAACGGCGGTTCGAGGCGTAGACTCGGTGAGCGGTTCTCCCGAACCAAATCGGGGGCTCCGGTCAGTCTCTTCGAGGGGGAACTATGCCTGAAATCGTCGAACTTCCGCCGTCCATGGTGTTTGATTCACCCGAGCAGGAGCGGATCCACCGCAAGCAGCGCTTAGCCGCCGGATTTCGGTTGTTCTCCAAGTGTGGCTTCGATGAAGGTGTGGCCGGGCACATCACGGCCAGGGACCCCGAGCGCCTCGATCACTTCTGGGTGAACCCGTTCGGGATGCACTTCGGCCATATCAGGGTATCCGACCTCATCTTGGTCAATCATGAGGGCAAAGTCGTCGAAGGCGACAAGCCGGTCAACGGCGCGGCGTTCGCGATTCACTCCCAGGTGCACGCGGCCCGCCCCGACGTCGTGGCCGCTGCCCACGCCCATTCGATCTACGGGAAGTCGTGGGCCGCCCTCGGCAAACCTCTTGACCCCATCACCCAGGATGTGTGTGCCTTCTTCGAGGACCACTCGGTCTTCGACGACTACACCGGCGTGGTGCTCGATCTCGAGGAAGGCAAGCGGATCGCCCATGCCCTCGGTGAGAACAAGGCAACCATCCTCCGCAATCACGGACTGTTGACCGTCGGGCAATCGGTCGACGAGGCGGTGTGGTGGTTCATCACCATGGAGCGTTCGTGTCAGGCCCAGCTGATGGCGTCTGCGGCCGGTGACCCGGTCCTGATCGACCCGGAGATGGCCCGGAAGACCTGTAGCCAGGTTGGTTCTCACCTGGCTGGTTGGTTCAGCTTCAGGCCCCTCTTCGACCGCATCGTGCGGGAGCAGCCCGACCTGCTCGATTGACCGATGTTCGGTGGAACCAAGTGCTGAGGTGATCTGACAATCGATCCGGGCTTGTCTAGCCTCGCTGTCCGTGCCGCCTCAGCGAACCCGTCCGCCGGTGTGGAGGATTTGTAGCGCATTGCCACTAGGTGTTCTGGCCGCGGTCTCGCTGGCGGCGTGCTCATCGAGCTCGTTCCCCGGGGCGCCCTCCGCGTCTCAGGGCATCATCCAGAACCGCCTCGTACCGGCCATTCCGCTGGTCAACCAGAATGGGACCCCGACGACGTTGGCCTCGTTTCGGGGAAAGACCATCATGCTGGCTCCGATGTTGTCGCTGTGCCAGGAGGTGTGCCCGCTCACCACCGAGAACCTTCTGCTGATGCAGCGCGCCATCAATAAGGCGGGTCTCTCCAAACAGGTAGCCATCGTGGAGTACTCGGTCGACCCCGGACGCGATTCGCCCTCCCGCTTGGACGCCTACGCCAAACTCACCGGAGCCTCGTGGACATTGCTCACCGGGGACCAGGCCAACGTGACGGCCATGAACGCATTCTTCTATGTGTCGGCCCAAAAGGTGGCCGAAGGCTCGCCGCCCCAGACGGACTGGTGGACCCACCAGGCGCTGACCTATGACATCAACCACTCGGATGGGTTCTTCATCATCGACTCCAGTGGTCACGAGAAGTTCGCCACGTCGGCCACCCCCGACGTGTCCTCCCACTCCTTGCCCACCGCCCTCAAGCAGATGCTCGACGATCAGGGCATGCAGAATCTGAATGACCCAAGAGCCAACGGACAGACCTGGACAGTGGGCCAGGCCCTGTCAGCGCTCGGCTGGGTCGTGCATCACAACATTCCCGCAGTCACCTGAGCCCACCAGCGGGATCGGCTTTCAAGTCGCCTGGGGGGGGCGGTCCGGGGTGATGATCACCACCGCGATCTCCCGGGAAGTGTGGCGTTGGTAGACGTCATACCGCCCGGTCACGCCAGGATGGAACAGGGGGGCCATTCCCCGGCTGGTCCGGTTGACCATCGGCCACAGCTGCGCTCGTTCTTGGGGGGTTGCCACCCGGGCGGACGCGCTCACTACCTGGCGTCCCAGTCGGACCTTCACCCGCGGTTCCGCCTGGAGATTCAGCAGCCAGGCCGGGGGTCGGTCACTTCCCCCGTTGGACGCCACCACGATCACATCACCGCGGTCGCGGCAATAGGTGAGCCCGTGGGTTCGCGCCTCACCTGATTTGCGGCCGGTCGTGGTGAGCAACAAAGCCGGCACCAGGTTCGAATGCTTTCCGATTCGACCGTCACTGCGCTCGTAGATGTAGGCATGAAACCGGAGATAGGGCCCGACGAATCGGGTGGTGAAGATGCCGCCCTTCATGACGGGTCTGGCCTGCTTCTCGCCGAGGCATCGAAGGTGGGGATCAGGGTACGGGCGGCCCGGGCCTCATCGACCCGACGCACCGGGGTATGGCGGGGTGCCTCGGTCATCGAGCCGCGCGGCAGCGCATTCGCCTCGTAGGCGATCTGCTCGAGGGCCTGGGCCAACGCCTCGAGGGTCTGGGGACTCTCCGTCTCGGTCGGTTCGATCATCAAGGCTTCCTCCACGATGAGCGGGAAATAGACAGTGGGTGAGTGGAACCCTTCTTCCAAGAGGCGTTTGGCTATGTCGAGAGCGCGCACACCATGGGCCGGTTTGAGGTTTCGGGACGACAGCACGACCTCGTGCATGCACTGTCGGTCGAACGGCACATCGAAGGTGCCCGACAGTCGTTGCCGGATCCAGTTGGCGTTGAGGACGGCAATCTCCGCCACCTTCCGCAACCCGTCGCCCCCATTCACAAGGATGTAGGCCAATGCCCTGGCCAATACCAGGGTGTTGCCGTGCCACGAGTGCATCCTCCCGATCGAGCGTTCGGGCGTGAACCACCGATACGTCGGCTTGTCTTCGGCTCCGTCCACTACCCGTTCGGGTCGGGGACCGGGCAGATACGGCACCAACCGTTCGGATACCGCCACCGGACCCGCACCGGGCCCTCCCCCACCGTGAGGTGTGGCGAACGTCTTGTGCAGATTCATGTGCACGATGTCGAAACCCATGTCCCCAGGCCGGACTACGCCGAGAATGGCATTCAGGTTGGCACCGTCGTAGTACAGCAATCCACCGACCTTGTGGACCGCGGCGGCGATCGCAGCGATGTCCTCTTCGAAGAGGCCGAGGGTGTTCGGGTTGGTCAGCATGATGCCGGCCACGTCCTCGTCCAATACCGAGGCCAGTGCCCCCATGTCCACGCAACCACGGGCATCGCTGGGCACCGTCACGACTTCGTAGCCGCCCAAGGTGACCGAAGCGGGATTGGTGCCGTGGGCGGAGTCGGGAATGATCACCTTGTGGCGGGGTGCCCCCTGGGCCTGGTGCCAGGCGCGCATCAGCAACAGCCCGGTGAGTTCGCCCGATGCTCCGGCGGCCGGCTGCAGTGTGGCGGCGGCCATGCCGGTGATTTCGCACAGCGTCTCTTCCACCTCGACCATCAGAGCCAGCCAACCCTGGGTCAATGAAGCCGGGGCGGCCGGATGGACCCCGGCCAATCCGGGAAGGGCCGCCACCGCGTCGCAGACCTTTGGGTTGTACTTCATCGTGCACGAGCCCAACGGGTAGGCACCGAGATCAACCGAGAATTGTCGATGGGATAGCCGGGTGAAGTGCGCCACCAGATCACGTTCGGACACTTCGGCCAACGGAACTGGCTCCGACCTGACATGTTCGGCCGGGAGCAGGTCCACAATGTCGAGTTCGGGGATTCCCGTTGTCCGGAACGACCATGCCCGGCGACCGGGATGGGAGAGCTCGAAGAGCGTCGGCTCCGCATCCCGCCCCATCAGGGGAGCGCTCGTCGCCTTGCCTCCGGGTGCTGCCGGGCCGTTCAGGAGGTTGGATCCGGTCATCAGGCCACCGCCTTGGCGAAGGCCGTCACGTAGGCATCGATTTCATCCCGGGTCCGGCGTTCGGTCACCGCAATCAGCAATCCATGCTCACCCTGGTCGAACTGGTCTCCAAGTGGGATACCGGCCAGAAATCCGGCGTCGGCCATTCGTTCGACGACCGTGTCGGCGGGTATCGGGGTCCGTACCGCGAATTCTCGGACTACCGGTGCATCGGCATACGCCGTCACACCATCGATCGCCACCAGCGCATCCCGGGTATAGCGGGTGGCCCTGGCACATCGCAGGGCGAGCTCGGCCAATCCGGCCGTACCCAGCCATCCCAGCTGAATCGCGGCGGTGACCGCCATCAACGTCTGGTTGGTGCAGACATTGGATGTGGCCTTCTCCCTTCGGATGTCCTGTTCACGGGCCCGAAGGGTGGTGACATAGGCGGTTCGCCCTTCGACGTCCACGGTTTCTCCGACCAAACGTCCAGGAAGCCGTCTCACATGCGACTGGGCACAGGCAAAGAGGCCCAGATACGGACCACCGAACCCGAGTGCCGTACCGAACATCTGCCCCTCCCCCACCACCACATCTGCACCCGACTCCCCTGGTGACTTGAGCAGCCCCAGCGACACGGGGTCAGAGGCGACCACCAACAGTGCCCCGGTTCCATCGCACACCGCGCGGGCGGCGGGGATGTCTTCCAGGCACCCCAGATAGTTCGGGTAGCCGACCAGGAGAACTCCCGGCTGATCGTCAGACGGAACCTCGACACGTGGCCATACGGTGACACCGTCGACCAGGCTGACGGTGCGCAGCCGGTGCCCGGTCCCGGCTGCGCAGGTGGCGAGCATCTGACGCCAATGGGGGTGGATTCCCTCCGATACCCAGACGGTGTTGCGCCCCGAGGCAGCTACCCCCAGATTGACTGCCTCAACGGTGGCGCTGGCGCCGTCGTAGAGCGATGCGTTGGCCACCGGCAAACCGAAGAGTCGGGCGATCATGGTCTGGAATTCGAACACCGCCTGCAACACCCCCTGCGCGACTTCAGGTTGATAGGGCGTATAGGACGTGACGAACTCGGACCGCCCGGCCAGAGCCTGGGTCACCGCCGGGATCTCGTGGTCATAGGCACCGCCGCCGGCGAAACATAGGAGCCGGTCGTTTCGGGCCAGGTTGCGATCGGCGTAGGCGTCCATGTGGGCGAGCACATCCGGCTCTCCAGCTCCATCGGCCAACTCCAGGCCTCGCTGGAGCCTGAGTGCCTCGGGTACCGCACCGAAGAGCTCGTCGATGGTGGAAAGTCCCAAGAAGGCGAGCATGCTCGCGATCTCATCTTCAGTATGGGGGATGTAGGTGCCCACGCTCTTCATTGCTCCTTGGGTGGTGTGTGGCGATGGCCGCTCATGGATCTAGTTGCCGATGGCCCATTGCCCGGCTCGGACAAATGGCGTCTTCACCACGGTGGCTGTCATTGCCCGTCCGCGCTGCTCGATGGCAAGTGTCGTTTCGGGGCTGACCCCGGCGGTGGTGTCCACCAGAGCCAGGGCGATCCCATGCTCCAACATGGGAGAGAAATTGCCGCTGGTGACCGTCCCGACAATCTTGCTGCCCTTTGTCACCGGAGATCCCTCCCTGGGAGGCTGACGACCCTCGGTGGCCAATCCGACCAGCAGCCGCCGTGGTCCCGCATTCTTCTCGGCCAGCAGGGCATCCCGACCGCGAAACGCCGGCTTGTCCCAACCGATGACCCAACCGAGACCAGCTTGCAGCGGGGTGATCCCTGGTCCCAGCTCGTGCCCGTGCAGGGGAAGCGCGGCCTCGAGACGAAGGGTATCCCGAGCACCGAGACCAGCCGGCTGTACGCCGGTACCCAGAATTGCCGCCCAGAGCGACTCAGCGGTGTCTGCCGGCACCGCGCATTCGACGCCGTCCTCACCGGTGTACCCAGTGCCGGCCACCAGGCACGGAACGCCCTCCCACTCGAATCCGGCAACCCCGAAGCGGGGAACCGCGGCGGCGCCCGGGAGGATGGTCCCCAACCGGGACCGGGCCATCGGCCCCTGGACAGCGATGATGGCACGGGTCTCGGTGGTGTCCTCTCCGCCGATGGCGTCGACCACCCGGGCGGTATTGGAGGCGTTGGGCATCACGTCGAAGACGTCGTCGGATACCCACCACACGATGATGTCGTCGACCACCGAGCCGTCGTCCTCGGAGAGAAGGTGGGTGTACTGGGCCCGACCGGGGCCCACCCGCCGGAGATCGTTGGACAGTGCGGCCTGCAGGCGATCGAACCCGTCGGTGCCGGAGACCCGGACCGTTCCCAGGTGACTTACGTCGAACGCCACCGCCTCGGTACGGCATGCCCGGTGTTCGGCCAACGTTCCGCCCGGGTAGGCCAGCGGCATCTCCCAGCCCCCGAAACCCACCAGTTTGGCGCCCAGCCCCCGGTGGGCATCGAACAGGGGCGTTTGCCGCAAAGAGTGCCCAAGTTCAGGAACACTGGAATTGCCGGAGTCAGCTGAGGCCTCGTTCACGCCGAAAGGCTACTGGCAGGTTCGGCCGGTGCGATCACGCTGAGCGAACCGAGCCCCACTCCCCCGAGTCGGCTCCGGCCAGTCCGTACTTGGCCAGCAATGCCAATGTGTCGCGCTGGTAGAGGATTTTGATCCGCACATCGGGGTAGAGCTCGCCCATCCGCCGAACCTTTCGGTTCTTCTTAGTGACAAGGCGCTGATTGAGCGTGGTCACCTCCACGAACAACCGTTGTTCCGGGAGCCAGAAATCCGGACGGAAACCCGCGACGGTGCGTCCGTTGGCGTCCCACCGGAGAGAGAACTCGACCGGCTCGTACTCCCACGGGACGTCGTAGAAGTTGAGAACCCGGGCAAACCGTCGTTCGGATTCGTGGGAGAACCGGGTCAGATCGATCGGTGACCGATGCTCCGACCTCGATGCCACCACGGTCAACGTTCGGCAGCCTCAGCCGATGCCATGTAGACAGCGGCCGGATGGCGAGGCGACCGGACGCCCGGTGTCGGGATCTCTATCTCGACGATGGCAGCTTCGAGTTCCTTCACCACCCCGGAAAGCGGAAGAATGTTGAACACACCTTGGCCTCCAGCCAGTAGGTCGACGACCTCCCCGTTGGAATGGGCCAGAACGGAACGGGAGCCGGCCAGCACCAGTTGGGCCGAGGTGAGATCCGCCCCCAGGTCCTCTCGAAGGCACTCCACAGCCTGGCGGGCCTGTTGCAGTTTGAGCCCGGCATCAAGTAGGCGCTTGATGACTTTGAGCTCGATGACATCGCCGTACGAATACCGACGTTGTGTGCCGCTCCCGTTGGCATCGGTGATCGAAGGCCGCAACAAGCCGGTACGGGCCCAGTAGTCGAGTTGGCGATAGGTGATTCCCACCAGGGAGCACACCTGAGGACCTCGGAAGCCCTCCCCTTGGACGGCATCTCGGCTGTTCGGGACCATCAAGATTCCTCCACCTCGATAAGAGGTTGACATCATTCTGACGGATGACCGTCAACCTGGGGATGAGGATACCACACCGGCGTAATTACGCCGGTGTGACCACAGGGGTGCTGGGATCAGCAATCTCCACGCATGGGATGGCGCTCGGCCCCGCTGTCCCCGGATTTGGTCCAGCCCGCCGGGGAAGCAATGATCGAGTCATGACAGTTGTGAAGATCAACGCCATTACCGTGCGCGAGGGATCGGGTGACGAACTGGGCCGGAGGTTTGCCAGCCGGGCCGGCGCGGTCGACGACGCGGATGGCTTCGAGGGATTCGAGCTCATGCAGCCGAACGACGACCGAAGCACGTGGCTGGTTATCACCAGGTGGAGAGACGAGGATTCGTTCAATGCGTGGGTTTCGTCCCCCGCATTTGCTCATGGTCACCGCGGCCCATCCGAACGTGAAGATGCGACTCCACAGGGGCACGGCGACACCGATCGCAGCCAGGCTCCCGGCACAGACTCTCCTCCACCGGTAGGTGTCCACAGCGAACTGTGGTCGTACGTCGTTGTCGATCTGCCTTCGCCCCAATGATCGGCAATCCCTCGGACAATCCTCCCGTTCCGCTCCACGTGCGGTCCATCGAGTACCGGGCATTTGACGCCGACGATGACCTGACCATCGTCGGGCGTCTGCGTGACACCCGCCCGTGGGCCGCCGATGGCACCGCGGTCCAACATGTCCACGACATGGAGCTTCGGGTCACCGTTCGAGTCGACGACCTGATCATCACCGAGTCCGAGGCGTTGATGCATGTGTTTCCCCACGCCGAATGCCCGTGGATCATCGTTGCCTTCAGGGAACTGGCGGGAATGCAGGTCGGACGGGGCTTCACCCGCGAAGTGCAGAACCTGTTCGGAGGGCCGAAAGGGTGCTCTCACCTTGAACACCTGGCCCGATCGTTGGGTCCGGTTGTCATCCAGGCGGTGACTTCGAAGCGCGCACTGGCAGTCGCTCGCGGGCAATCGGAAGACCTGATTACCGGAACGAATAGCCCCTGGGCCCGAAATACCTGCCACATCTGGGCCGAAGGTGGAGTTGCCGACCAAAAAATGGCCGCCGGGTGGCGACCGGGTCGCGGTGCATATCCGAGCCCCACGCTCGAGGTGATCGAAGCGGCTCACGGTGATCCGACCACCCGATGAACGTGCGCTCGGTTTCGTCGCCTCGGCGGAGCATCGCCGGTGGTGTCCTGTCCGCCGTGTGGCTTCTTGGTGCCTGCAGCACTGCCCCGGGTGTTTCCGTACACGCTCCCTATGGCGGCTCGACACCGAAATTCGAAAATGGCCCGGCCGACGAAGTGAAGACCGGAGCGGTGTCGGGGCTCGGCGAGGTGTTGGTGGATGGAAGGGGGTTGACCGTCTACCTGTTCGCCGCTGATCACCGGGGAGCACCGTCGACGTGCGTGAGTCTCTGCGCGGTGCAGTGGCCTCCTCTCACGCTGCAACCGGGCACGGGAGCACCGATCGCCGGGCCCGGCATCAAGTCGGCGTTGCTCGGTACTTCGATTCGAGCCGATGGGTCGACCCAGATCACCTACAACGGTTGGCCGCTTTACACCTGGCCGCAAGACACTGCCCCGGGCCAGGCCACCGGCCAGGCCCTTACCAATCTCGGCGGACGTTGGTACGTCGTCAATGCTGCCGGCTCCGCCGTTCGCACCCCGTAGCGGCTCCGCGTGTGAGTACGGACTGCGGCGGGCATAATGAAGTCATGTCGAGCTCGAAACACTCGGTGGGCAACGCACTCTGGTCGGTGAATTCGACGGATTCGATCCTCTCCATCAACTCGAAAGGGTCGATCCTCTCGATCGGTTCGGTGGGGTCGATCCTCTCCATCGGTTCGGTGGGGTCGGCGGTATCGGTGGCGTCGGTGGGTTGCTTTCTGGGCGCGGCCTCCCTGCTCTCGGCGTACTCGGTGCTCTCCATCATGTCGTGGCGATCATGGAGGGCCGTGCTCAGAGATGGGCCGAAGTAGCAGAACCACCTAATCGGACTAACCGGAATCGGCGCCCAGCCACCCCTTCTTGCGGAAATAGACCGCCAGTCCGAGGGCACAGGCGACTTCGAGACCGATGGCAAAGATGACGAACGCCCATCCAGTGTTGATCCGGGTAACCAACCACGCGAAGTTCTGGCCGAAGAATCCGGTGACGAAGGTGAGGGGAAGGAAGATGGTGGCAATGATCGTCAGTTGCTTCATCACCACGTTGAGGCGATTCGAAACCGTGGAGAGGTGGGTATCGAGAGCCCCGCTCAGCAGGTCGCGGTAACTGTCGACCAGGTCACTGATTCGGATCAGGTGGTCGTAGATGTCGCGCAAATACCGCTGACCTTCGTCAGTCATACCAGGAATGGGGGTGACTCCGGAGATGATGCCGGCGAACATGTCGCGTTGGGGGGTGACCACTTTCCGCACCGAGATCAGGTTGCGTTTGAGGTCGAACAACGTCCCCAATTGCTGGTTGGTGGGATTCACCAAAATAGCGTCCTCGAGGTCATCGATCTGGTTGTCGAACGCATCAAGGAATGGAAAGAAGCTATCCACCAGGAGGTCGATAAGCAGATAGAGCAAGGCAATCTGGGGCGCCACGCTTTTGGGGGCGGTGGGCCGCCCCGCCCGAGCACGCACACCATCCAAGGCCGGGCAGCTACCGCGGTGAACGGTGATGACAAAGTGGTCGGCGATGAGGAAATGAACTTCGAGGGTTCCTCTTCCATCGAGACCAGCCCCGTGGACCACCAGGTAGGTGAAGTTGTCGTAGTCCTCGATCTTCGGACGCTGGCCGAAGTTCTGAGTATCGTCCACCGCCAGATGGTGGACGTGAAACGTAGTGAGGAGGACATCGTGGGCCTCACTGTCGACACCGTCGAGATCGAGCCAGAAGAACGTCCCCGAGGAGAGGCTCTGGTCGATGAGGTTCCGGGTTGCTGTGACCGTTGTGCCGTCACGAGTGAGGGTTCCCTGCATCGAACGATTCTGTCGCCTCTCACGGCCCTGGGTGGGGATGGCTCTGTTGGAGCCTCAGCAAGACCGTCGGTCAGTCGATGCGGGTCAGTTGCCGTCTGTAGTGCTGGCCATTCTTCACGTACTCGGCGGAGGAGAGCTGGATCAGCCTCAGACTCGACTTTCCGGGTTTGATGACAGCCGGGACCCCTATCGCCAATGATCCGGGGGGAACCACCGTCCGGTTGGTAACGACGGCATTGGCTCCCACGGTGGCGCCTGACCCGATGACCGCGTAGTGCAGTACCACCGAACCTGAACCAACCAGGCAATCGTCTTCGAGGGTGCAGCCTTCGAGGTGGGCCAGATGACCGATAACGCAGCCATTGCCCACCGTGGTGGGGAACTCGGGTCCCGCATGGATCACGGTTCCGTCCTGAATGGAAGTGCGGGCTCCCACGGTAATGGTCCCGAAGTCCCCTCGGAGTACGGCACACGGCCAGACTGTCGTCTCGGGGCCGAGGGTGACATCCCCGATAATGACGGCGTCGGGATGGACATACGCGTCTGGGTCGATGGTCGGGATGAGATCGCCCAATTGGTAGATGGCCATGGGGTGACCCTATGCGAATGGCCAGTAGGCCGAATGAACGGGTCGCACGACCCCGCCGTGAAGGTCCCAGGTGGGCGACCTGGGCCTTCTGTGGTCGGGCTGCCGGGATTTGAACCCGGGACCTCTTGACCCCCAGTCAAGCGCGCTAACCAAGCTGCGCCACAGCCCGTCTCTCCAGTCCCAGGTCAGAGGCTCTGTTTCTAGCTCCCGGCCCTTACCCGTATCTGTCGAGTAGCCATCGGGGTAGCAACTCTGATTCGGATTTGGAGTGGAGTGGTCATGGTAGCCGAAGCCAGACCGGCTCCCACTTCGAAGGAGTCCGCCGTCTTTGCCACACCGATCATGCGGCTTTCGGACATTTGCCGGGTTTGATGATGAGGACCACGTGAATGAAGCCCGGGTGACCATCTTCACCTCAAGCGTTTGACCACCTCTGAACTACCCCGCACGCCTCAGTGCGAGGCGATGCTACCGGATGCCGTCCGTCTCAATGCGCCGGACAAGCCTCGGGCGCGGTCACGATCATCCAAGCTGCTCGATGACCAACGACGCACTGTTCGACCTCGTTCCGCCGGCCAGGGGGGTGATGGTCAGCGCCGTCGATTCCCCGGTCGGGTTCCGGACCGTGAGCACGGAGTTTATGGTCGACGTGTTGATCAACGCGTCCCCCGTGATCTCCGAGGTGCCCGTGGCTCGCCCCACCACCGTGTACGGAAGATCTCCCCCGTTGAGCGTCAAGATGAGCTGCCCCGGTTCGGTGATGGAGACGCCGAACGACACCTGGTAGGTGCCGATGGCCGACAGGTTGAAGGTAGAGGGGCTGAGCCTGGTGATCGTCGAGGCGCTGGTCGGCCCGTTCCGAGGAAAGGACACGTCGGTGCCCGGCGCCACCGTTGCTGCGTTGTCCGGGGTCATGAGTGCGTAGAAGTCCGCGTAC
>JADGOI010000017.1 GCA_017883075.1 Acidimicrobiales bacterium | reverse complement strand
GGACGAGGGGATCCCACCTGGGCACCGGGGTCCTAAGCCCGCTTGGACGCCATTGATCTGTTGTCGTCACCGGACGTCCGCCGGGTTTCGTCGTCAGTGGTGACCAGGGTGAGCCATTCCTCCATCGACCGGCCCTCCCGGCATCCAATGGTCTACCGACACCACTTCCAACCAAGCCGGCGACCCGGTCTTTGCGGAGCTTCACCACGAGCCGGCGGTAGGAGAGCATGGCGAAGATCGAGTCTTCGGCCCTCAGTGCCGACGAGCCAAACCCACGTCGTCCCGACTCACCGGGGAGTGTGATCCGGGGGAACCGACGAACTTGCTGACCAGCGCGGCGAAACGGTCCTCGGGTCCATGACCACATTGGACGGGCTCGGCGGGCCGGACGGACGTAAGTACCGGGTGCCTGCGTTGGCGAGGTCGGTGGTGTCCTGTCTCCCAGGTGCCCCTCCGATCTATCTTCTTCGGCCTCCACCAGGGAGTATGCAGGTAAGGCCGGTACCGCGTGGGCGACCGATTGCGAAATGTCGGCACCTGGGCTCCGGATGCGCCTAGGGTAGTGCCATCGTCGACCCATTCACGCGGGCTGACGGAGGTTGGGCTTCAAAATGGATCCCCGCGTTTAAGTGCGTGAAGTCAGCTCAAGGAGTGACAGTTATGCCAGTAGGTGCAGTCAAGTGGTTCAACGCCGAGAAGGGCTTTGGTTTCATCACGCCCGACGGCGGCGGGGATGATCTCTTCGTCCATCAATCCGAAATCCAGATGGAAGGCTTCCGCGACCTCGCAGAAGGCCAGCGTGTGGAGTTCGAGACGAAGCAGGGCCAAAAGGGCCTGCAGGCAAGCCAGGTCCGCAAGGTCTGATTTGACGATCACCGGGTGCCGACCCGACGACCTCGCCGGATCCCGGTACGTAGTCGTCGGGTCGACACCTCGGTGGCGTGCTCGGCCACTGAACCCAATGGTTCGGGCGGCATTCTTCTTGTAGTTCCCTTCGGCTGTACCAAAGCCGAACTGCGTCGCGCCACGTGCTCCGCCTGTAGGCGTCGAGCCATGGGCCATCGCGGAGTCGTCAGCCATCAAGCTGGTGCTTGTCCTCCAACCCAGGCTTTCCGGGCAGCATCCGGTCCCCGCAGTGGTGGATCCGACGTTCGAGCGGCTTGCGTCCGAGGTACCAGGCACACCAAGACCGCGGGCAGTGGCCTGGTCCGGATGGCCCGGTCGGCGCGATGCCGACCGGGCCATGGTCGGGTCAGAGCCCGCAGGCGTAACGGGAGCTCCAGGGCTGCCAGCCGTACTGGTTGTACAGCTTCAGTGCCAGGGCATCCTGGGTGGCGGGCGACGCCTCATAGGGCCAGCCGCTGTACCCATACGAGTGCCAGGTGACCGAAATGATCCCATAGGCTCCGGAAGGAGCCGATGGGTCGTTGTACCGATCACCTGATTCGCGGACGCGGATGCAGTCCCAGTTCCCGGTGGCGGTGCTGGTTGCATCCGACACTGGGACAGGGGCCGGGGCCGCTACCTGAACCGCAACTACCGCCGGCGCTGGTGTGGCCGCCACCGGAGTGGTGGCAGCCGTATCGGCAGCCACCACAAGTCCTGTGACCAGCGAGAGCGATGCTCCCAGGCCGGCGATGGTGGCGGGACGGCTTTTCGACGTGTTCGACGAGTTGAACGCCACCAACTGGGAGGCATTCGTGATCGACGACGTAGATGTCGACGAGGACTTACTGGGTGCGGTCGCGGCGGCCTGTGAGGTAACAGGCCGGACCAGGACAGCGGTACTGATGGCAATGATTGATGCGACGGTGAAAACCGCCACGAGTGCAATGCGGGTCCGCATGGCACCTCCCTTCGTAGGGCGCGCGATGGCGCCTTCCTCTGCTCGGTGTTGGCGGGCTCCGGCCCTTGCATTCGGTCCCCGGACGGCGAGCGGGAAGGCATCGTTCGTCCTGGCTTTACGCCGTAGGGTGTGCGGCCGGTTGGTCTACGCCCAAGATTGCTTCGTGGTTTCGTCCTTGTTCGTCATCGGTCTTGGCACGCCGACGGGTGGCCACGGGCCACACGCTCTCCAACGTGGCAGCACTGATCTATCCGGGGTTCGGACGGATCTGTCGCTGCCACCATGCGTGATTCACTACTCACGATTGGTGGGGTCCTCCTCGGATTCGGGACGACCCGGCAAATTGGCGCTAACTAAAGTATACATATTGTTTGCTCCTGGTCATATCATGGCCATTGAGCTGGACTTATGGTGCTGTCATGACCATTGGAATCGGTCACGGAACGTGGGACCGCCGAGCCGGCGGGCGGAACGGGCTCATGTCTCCCCGACGCCACCCCGGCCGGGCCGCTTCACCTCGACGACCGGGAGGAGCGGGGCCAGGGTCCCGGTTCGGATGCATCCGGCCCACACCCCGATCCCATAGGCCACATCATCGGCCACCGACGCCAGCGACCACCTGACCAGATCGAGGTCGGGGCGACGTCGCCACCATTCGACGGCCGGGGGGACCATGGACAGAGCCACTGCCGCTCGTCGCAGTCGACGTCCCCCCACGGCGCCCAGCACCAGGGCGGGGCCTACTACCACGGTGGCCGCCCTACCGAGCCCGAAGAGCGACCATCCGGTCGCCTGCACGCTCCACCGCATGGCCACGGTCGGGGGGACACCGAGTGGCCACACCCGTCGAGCCATGGCTCCGCCGTACAGTGCCGTGACTGCCACTGCGATCCGGGGACGGCCGCCCAGGAGGGCGACGGCGGCCAGCGTTGGCCACGGTCGCAGCACCGCCGGGGCCAGTCGTCCGGGGTGACGTCGGGAAAGGGGACCGGCGGAGGTTCCGTAGCAGAAGCGCTTGCGGAGCAACCCTCCCCACGATGCCGGCCCGTGGTGCTCGATCTCAACGGACGGCAGGTATCTCACCTGCCATCCGTTGTCGACCAGGGACCACACCAGGTCCACGTCCTCCCCGAACCGGAGTTCCACGTCGAACCCTTCACCCCATGCCTGGCGTCGCACCACCAGGGCGGCGGTGGGGACGTACCTGACCAGCCGGTTCGGACCCACCTCGCTGGCCTCGGGCCCCATGTCGAGAGGAGAATGATGGTGGTTGAAGCGTTCCCGGGCCGAGCGGGAAGATCCGTTCGGCCGGATTCGGGGCGCCACCGCCCCCACGACCGGGTCGTCGAACATCTGGACCAGTGGGGCGAGCCAACCCGGCCCTGCCACGCAATCACTGTCGAGGAACGCCACCAACGGCGTGTCGACCAGGCCCATACCGTCATTCCGGGCGGCAGCCGGGCCTCCGTTCACTGCGCGGGTCACCAGCCGGGCCCCGTGCCGGCGGCAGACCTCGGCCACCGACTCCGGATCCTCTGACCCGTCGTCGACTACCACGACCGGGGTTGCCCGGTCCAACGAGGCGAGGCACCGGTCGACCTGCTCACTCCGGTCGTGGACCGGGATCACCACGGTCACGTCACGGATATCCGCCAGGCCTGGCGGTGGGGGGACGGGATGAGCCATGCCCGCTTCGACCAGTCGCCGACCGAGCATGCGTTCGGCGTCGGTCGAGGAGTTGCCGCCGGTGAGCGCGGCTACCGCCGCCGCACCGTGGGCGGTGAGCCTGAGGATCCGCCCGGGACGGCCGCCGACCAATACAGTTCCTCCGGCGAAACTCCGGACCGATCTATCGAGAACCAGGCGGAATCCCGGGGGCAGGGCGCTCCGTGGAGGTGGAGCTGTCAAAGAGACAGTCCACCGTCCACCGGGATCACGGTGCCGGTGATGCCCCCGGTTTCGGGACCCGCCAACCACACAAGGGCGGCCGCCACCTCTTCTGGGGCCAGGAGCCGTTCCACCGGCACCTGAGCCGCAAACGCCTCAGCACCCTCCAATCCGTAGAGCCGGGCACTTTCTTCGAGGATGGCGGTCGCGGTGGAGCCAGGGCTCACCCCTACGGCCGTCACACCGGTCGCCCGGAGGTCTAGGGCCAGGCCTCTGATCAGTCCGGCCACCCCCGCCTTGGCCGCGCAGTAGGCGGCCAGACCCGGGAGTCCGCGGGTGGCAGCCGCCGAGACCACGGCGATGAAGCGCCCCTCCCTCGGCATCGGACGCCGGAGAAGGGCGGGTATTCCCACTCGCGCCGCGGTCAGTGGACCGCCGAGGTCGACGTCCATGACGGCCCGCAGCTGTGCCTCCGGCATCTCCCACAGCGGCACTCCGCCGGCGATGACGCCGGCTGCGGCAATGACGGCATCGAGCCCACCGAAGAGTTCCTCGGCCCGGGATACTGCCCCGCCCAGCGCCTCGGGGTCAGTGGCATCGGCCACGTGGGCGACCACCCCTTCGCCTCCCGCCGAGTCCACCACGGCGTGGAGCTCATCGGCGGTCCCGAGCGGGTAGGGGAGCCGGGGATCGTCCGAGGCGAGGTCGACGGCGACCACCGACCACCCGGAGGCGACCAGCCCACGTACGGTGGCGGCCCCGATGCCACGGGCGGCCCCGGTGACAAGCGCGACCCGGTTCACGGTTGCACCCCGGTGAAATCGCATGATTCCACGAACCCGATGAGATCGTCGACGGCGGACGTGAGGAGCCGCTTCCCCTCGTCCGGGCTGGCCATGGTGGGATCCCCGAGGACGCCGTTGGGGCTCACCGAAGCCACCCCGCCGGCGCGGAGTTCGGGAAGGATCGAGGCAAGGGTCCGGGTATCACCCGGTGCAGCTGATTCGAGGCGGACGCGATCGGGTGCGATGGCCAACATCAGCGAGGTCTCGGTATGGCCGGCATGGGCGTCACCTTGCCACCGGGGACTCCACGTCCGCACGTTCCGGCCCTCGGAACCAAGGAGGGCCATGGCCCGCTCGACAGGTTCGGAGTTCCCTCCGTGGGTGGAGACCACCACCACGGCGGCGAACGTCGCGCTGGCCGAACGGACCAACTCCACCAGCACCAGCTCGGTGGCCGCTTGGCCGATGGAGAGGGTCCCGGGAAATCCAGCGTGCTCGCCGCACGATCCGTAGGGGATCGCCGGTGCGATGACGGCGTGGGGGATCCGGATCCCGATGGTCCGATGGGAGACGATGGCCACGGCAATGTCGGTGTCGGTGGTGACCGGGAGGTGGGGACCGTGCTGCTCGGTGGATCCCACCGGGACCAGGAGGACTGCCCCCCGGTCGGTGATGCTGGCGATGTCTGGCCATGCCAACTGGGCCAGGGAGGTCACCACTCCACCTCGGTGGCCGCTTCTTCACCAACCGGTTCCGTATCGAGGTAGCCGTGGCGGATGAGGAATGCCAACAAGGCGTCAGCGGCACCGGCGGCGTCGATTGGCCCGACGACGGTGGGCGGGTCATGGGCCACCAGTGCGCCGGTGAGGGTGAGGAGTCGCAACCGGGGGTCGTCACTATCGGGCGCCGGTACCGCCCGGGTACGGGGCCGGAATGGACGCACCGGCCCCACCACAACCTCGGCCGGCCCGACGGGATCCGCACCTCGGGTGGTGCCGGGTCCACCGGCCGCTGTCACCTGGGGGATCTCGGTGCGTTGGGCCGCCAGGGTGGCGGTCAACGAGGCTCGACGGAGCCGGACGCCGGCGCCTTCCACCGAGCACACCGCCGGGCACGGGACATGAAGGCGTTCTCGCCACCCCCCGTCCAATCGGCGTTCGGCCACCACCATCGATTCCTGGTCGGTGGTGGTGATGGCCACCAGGCCCAGGGCTTGGGCCGCACCGAGCTCATGGGCCAAGAATGCCGGCAATGCCCCGGTGCCGCGGTCGGAGGATCGGTCCCCGCATACCACCAATGACGGTCGACCCAACGGGGCCAGGGCGGCCACGATCATCCCGGCCATGCCCCGTTCATCCGATCCCAGTTCGTCCACGTAGGCCTGATCCGAGGATGGACTGCCGCCAGCGATGCGAAGCACAGTGGCTCCGAGTGCTCGGGCGTCGCGGAGGACGGCATCGGCAGAGGATGGGGCGGCGGTGATCACCACCACGTGGCCGGACCAGGCCTCGGCGATGCGGAAGGAGTACTCGAGGGCGGCGGCGTCGGCCGGCGACAACCCGGTGCTCCATGGTTCCCGGACAACGGTTCCCGACAATGGTTCGATCTGGGGGCGGAGATCGGTGATCCGGATGCAGGCGACCACCATGGGCCCGGACCCGATGTCATCCATGGGGCTCATCCCTGGTGGAAGACGACGCCCAGGCCGCCGTCGGGATAGGTCCAGGTGATGGCCCCCTCGTGGTTGCACACCATGTAACAGGTCCCACACTCGAAGCACTCCTCATAGTTGAAGAGGATCCCTCCCCCCGACGTGGGTGCGAACAGGTTGGCCGGACAGGCAGTCACGCAGGCCTTGGTGGTGCATGACCGGCACACTTCGGAGTCGACGGTGATGTGGGCCCGCTCGCCCACCCTGAATTCGACAGTGGCCATCCGGTCCTCAAAGGAGATTCCCCGCCATGTTCCCCCCGGCACCTCGTGGCCCGATCCGGGGACTCCACCCGCGGCGCTCATCCGAAGACTTTCAGGGCCCGCACGGTGTCGGCTGCCAGTTGTCGGAGTTTGACACCGTGTTTGGCGGCGACCGACCGGGTCAGCCGCACGCCTCCCGGTTTCGGCACCGGGTTGGTCACGGTGAACATCCCGTCGACAAGGTCGCAGATGAGGCCCGGGTAGCGCTGCTGTATCCGCTCGGAGAGCACGAGCGCCGGGGCCTTGCGAAACCGTTTGTGGTCGGCCAGCACAAATTGACCTTCCAGATCGGAGCGATAGGAGGCCAGTCCCTTAGCCGAGCAGTCTCCGGCGGCGATGGCCCGGTCGACCGCCCGCCCGGCGGCAAGACCGGAGCCGATGGCGAAATTGACGCCTTCCAGCCAGAGCCCTGCCGCCAGTGTCATGGCGGCGGCATCGCCGGCCACCAACATCCCGTCGGTGACCATGGTGGGCATGGTGTCGTAGCCCCCCTCGGGGATCAAGTGGGCGGCGTACTCGCGCAAGGTGGCGCCCCGCAGGTAGGGAGCGACGGAGGGATGGTTCTTGAGGTCGGCAATCAACTCCTCGGGCCGGACCTTGGCCTCGGCCAGGTGAGGCAACGAGAGCACGACCCCGAGGCTCACGGTGTCCGAGTTGGTGTAGAGGAACCCGCCCCCGGGAATGCCCCGGGTGCAACCCAACATCTCGATATCGACGCCTTCGCTCCTCCGCAGCCCGAACCGCTCGTCGATGACGTGTCCGGGCAGGTCCAGTACCTCTTTCACCCCGAGGGTGTGGTGCGAGGCCTCGGCCGGCGGCATCAGCCCGGCCTCTTTGGCCAGAAACGAATTGACACCGTCACAGGCCACCACCACGTTGGCCCGTAGTTCGCCCCGGTCCCGATCGGTGCGAACCCCGACGATACGCCCATGGGCGTCCCGCAACAGGCCGGTGGCGACCGTGGAGGTGACGAGTTGGGCACCGGCCTCGACAGCCTTGGTGGCCAGCCAGTTGTCGAAGCGGGATCGAAGCGTGGTCATCCCGTTGTAGGGCACCTCACCCCACGCCGCTGACCGGTAGTCGACGGACACCGATTGGGAGCCGGTCATCATCATGGTGGACCGCCGGACCACCCAGCGCTCGACGGGGACCTCGTTCCACCACTCGGGAACCACCTCGTCGAGGACCCGTCCGTAGACCACCCCGCCATAGACGTTCTTGGAGCCGGGAAACGGCCCGCGTTCGACCAGGACGACCGATCGCCCGGCCCGGGCCAGGGCCAATGCTGCCGCCGAGCCTGCCGGACCGGCACCCACCACCACCGCATCGAAGCCAGGAGTGTCGGACGAGACGCCGGGGGTGGGAACCATGTCGCCCTTATCCATGGCCACCCTCGATGTCGCCCGGGCCGTGGCCGGTCAGGACGCCGGTGGGAATTACTACGTTCAACCGGCGGGCCAACTCGATCAACAGCCCGCGTCCGTCGGTGATGAGACCCAGATCGGCCATGGCGGTCATCGGGCACGATGGATCGGTGTTCACACTCACCACGTGACGGGGTGCCCCGAGCCCACCTACGTGCTGGGTGGCACCTGATACACCCAAGGCGATGTAGAGGTCAGGGTCGACGGTGACACCGGTGGTGCCGATCTGACGTTCGTACCCGATCCATCCGGCGTCGGTGACAACCCGGGTGGCCCCGGCCGACGCCCCCAGCGCGGCGGAGACCTGCACCAGCAGGTCGAAGGTGGCCCGGGCCCGATCGTCGGATGTGCCCGCCGCCAGACCCGCCCCCCCTCCCAGCACCCGCACCGCGTCGGCCAGGTCCATGGTGGCGGGGTCCGGCTCCAAGATCTCGAGAACGTGAGGATCGAGAGGTCCGCTCCCGGGAGCGCCCTCGGGGGAAGGGCCGGAAAGGGTCACCGGCTCCGGCTCCCAGGGTGATGGTTGTCGCCGCGGCACCACCGAGCGGCTACCGGGAACCAGGGTGGCCACCGCCGGGCCGTCCACAGTGATCGTCACCAAAATCCGGTCGTCGAGGCGGGACACCTCGGCATCCACACCGCCCCGGTGCTCGTTGTTGCCGTTCCGTCCGTCCGGTCCGGGTCCCGGCCGGAAGGAGACGGACACGGCATGGGCAATGAAGGGACGGTCGAGGATCGCCGCGACCCTCGGAGCAAGATCTCGTCCGTCCGGCGACGAGGGCATCACCACCAACGGCACGTCGTGGAGGAGTGGGGCCAGGGCGGCCGCCAGTGCTCCCGGCTGCAAGCCCGGACCTGTCTCGCAGAACCACGCCCGTTCCGCTGCCGCCAGCGACCGGGCCGCCTCGTTGGTTCCCGAGCCGACCACCACCACCAACCCCCCGGCTTCCGCCACCGCTTCGTCGCCTCCGACCGGCAATCGCCCGCCCCGGGCCACCACCACCGCAGCCGGTCGTCCGGCATCGAGCCCGCTCACAGCCCCACCGCCACCCGGTGGCCCTCGATCACCGCGGCGTGGGCCCGCCGGGGGGCGAGGCAGTCCCCGATGCGGTAGACGTCGAAGGGGGAATGGCGCAGGGCCGACCACAGAACGTCATCAGGTCGCTGCTGGACGGAGCAGACCACCCAGTCACAGTGGCGTTGCTGGTCGGTGCCGGTGGGGTGGTGTTGCAGCGATAGGTCCACGCCACCGGGATGCCGGCCTCCCTCGATGGGACCGGCTCCCATCGGGACCAGATCCACACTCTGGGTGATCCCCTTGGCGTGGGCTTTCACGTTCCAGGTCTCCATGTCGAGGGTGATGCCCAGATCCTGTCCGACGACCATGCCGTTGGTGACGATCTCCACCCGGCAGCCCCGGTCGGCCAGCAACTCGGCCGTCGATGTGGCCTGATGGAATCCGAGTTCGTCGACCACCACCACGTCGCCTTCGGGAGATACCCGGCCCTCGAGCACGTCGCGGATGTCGACCACCCGGCGGTGGTCCCCGGCCCACCACGGGCGGGACGGGCGGGCGCCGGTGGCCACGATCACCGCGTCGGGTTGTTCGGCTCGGATCGAGTCGGCGTCAGCTTCGGTGCCGGTGCGGATTTCGACACCGGCCCGGCGGACATGCACGATGAGGTTGCGGGCGATATCGAGGAACTCGGCCCGGCTGGGGACGGTGGCCGCCACGAGAACCTGCCCACCCAGGCGGTCGTGACGTTCGAACAGGGTCACCCGGTGCCCGCGCTCGGCCGCGGTCACCGCCGCCTGGAGACCGCCCGGGCCCCCGCCCACCACCACCACCTTGGACCGCTTCTGCGGGACGCGCAGGGGGATGGACTCACGCCCGGTCCGGGGATTCTCGATGCATCCGAGCCACCGGTTGAGACCCATCCGGCCGACGCACTCCTGATTGCACGACAGGCAGGTCCGGATGTCGGTGGCGTGACCGGAGCGGGCCTTGGCGGCGAAGTCGGCGTCGGCGATCTGGCCTCGGACCACCCCGACCAGATCGCACTGCCCCGCGTCGAGGGCCCGGTCCGCCTGCAGTGGGTCCTTGAAGCGCCCGACACCCACCACCGGCACGCCCACTGCCTCGCGTATGGCACTGGGAATGTACATGGCGTACCCCGGAGGCACCTGCATGCTGGCCTCGATCATGTAGAGCGTGGCGGTGGCCACCCCGATCGAGGTGTTGATGTAGTCGACCTGGCCGGTGGCATCCACCATCTTGGCCACCTCGACCGCGTCGTCAATGCCGGTTCCCCCCTCGATGAGCTCGTCCCCACAGATGCGGACACCGAGAGCCTGGTGGGTGCCGATTGCCTCGCGCACCGCGTCGACGATCTCGAGCAGAAGCCGGGCCCGGTTCTCCAACGGGCCGCCGTAGCGGTCGGTACGACGGTTGGTGACAGGGGAGAGGAAGCCCCTCACGATGGAGGAGTGGGAGCACTGCAGTTCGATTCCATCGAAGCCCCCGGCGATGCAGCGTGCAGCCACGGTGGCGTAGCCAGCCACGATCTCGTGGATCTCGTGGAGTTCGACCGCCTTGGGCACCTCGCGGAACAGCGGGTCAGGTACCGGGCTGGGGGCCCATACCGGCAGGCGGCTGTACATGCTCGATGCCTGCCCGCCATTGTGGTTGATCTGGGCGAAGATCGGAACGTCGTGGGCATGTACCGCGTCGGTGATGCGCCGGTACCCCGGGATCACCGCCGGGTTGAAGCCGTGGATGAGCTTCTCGTACGGCCAGTCGGTGACGTGGGTGGAATGTTCCTCGGTGATGATCAGACCGCTCCCCCCGGCCGCCCGGGCGGCGTAGTAGGCGGCGTGTTGCTCGGTGGGCAGCCCGTCGGCGGCGTAGTTGGTGAGGTGGGCCGAGAACACGATCCGGTTGCGGACCGTGACCGGCCCGATACGCAGGGGCGTGAAGAGATGGCGGTACTGGCTGCTGCCGCTCACCGGATCACCTGGCGCTCTCTGCTCCGACGTGGGCGCCGCTCCCGATCTCCAGCGCTCGCCGGCGCCCTTCCAGTATCGCTTCGAGCATGGTGCGGGGCGCTACGCAGTCCCCGGCCCGCGGCGTCCTCGGCCGCTCCAGATACAACGCTTCCTCCGGCAGTCGATGGTTGCAGTCGACGATGACGGCGCAGTCGATCTCCCTACGCTCCCCGGTCCAGACGTCGTCGAGCTGGGCCCGGCCACCCTTCGCCCCTCGGAGGATTGCCCGGAGCTCGCGTCTCACCCCGGCGCGCTGCAACCGGGTATTGGCATCGGCCAGATCTCCGGTGAGCGCCAGCTGGGTGCCGACGATCTGATCGGAAGTGACGATCGCCACCTCGCGCCCCTCGCCCGCCAGCCATTCGGCCGCGCCGACGGCGACAGGTCCGCCCACCGGATCGTGGATCACCACCTGGCCGACCGGGAGCCGGTCCGGGCCTCCCGCCAGCAACCAGGCCACATCGACCACGGTGATGGTTTCGTCGACGGGAATCTCGAACGGCAACGGCCTGGAGCCGGTGGCAATGACCACCGCGGTGCCCTGTTCAGCGGCGCCGTCGAGATCAGAGGAGGTGAGCTCGGTGCCGAGGTCCACCTTCACCCCCGATACCCGGCACTCGCCGGCCAGCCACTCGGCCAGGTCGGCCATCCGCTCGCGGCCCGGGCCCACCGCCGCAGTTCGTGCCGCTCCGCCCAGCTGCCGGTCCCGTTCAACCAACCGCACCCGGTGGCCCCGACCGGCCAGGACCCGGGCGCACTCGAGGCCGGCCACTCCACCCCCCACCACCAGAACATCGACGCCTACCGGGTCAGTGCCCCAGGTATCCGGGTCGGTGGTCTCGTGGCCACTACGCGGCTCACCCACACAGCTCACGATGGGATTGCGGTTGTCGCGCACGTGACAGGCCTGATTGCAGAGAATGCAGGGGCGAATCCTTTGCGCCGCCCCGTTGCGGAACAGGGTGACGAGCCGCGGGTCGGCGATCTGGGCCCGGGTCATCTCCACCAGGTCGGCGGTGCCGTCGTCCAACGCGGCTTGGGCCACCCCGGGGTCGATCACGCTTCCCTGCAACACCACCGGCACCCGGCCCTCCGCTGAACCACGCATGCGCCGGCACAGGTCAGCATTGAAGGTGGCCGGGGTATGGCCGGCGGGACGATAGGCGGACGCGGAGAACGGGCCACCCCGAACCACCACCACCAGGTCCACCTGGTCGGCCAGAGCCGCAACGTGATCGGCGGCGTGGTCGGGAGTGACCCCCGCCCACGGGGCCAGCTCATCGCAGCACAGCCGGACCGACACCAGGTGATCGTCGCCGATCGCATGGCGCACCGCGGCCACCACCTCGACCGTCAGCCGCAACCTGTCGGTCCCGTAGCCGTCGTCCCGCAGGTTCGTCAGGCCCGAATGGAACTGGCGCAGCAACGAGAAGGGACCGATGTCGATCTCCACACCGTCGAGACCCGAGGCGGTGGCCAATCGGGCGGCGTCCGCGAATCCGGCCACCAGCTGGTCGATCTCGTCCTGCTCCATCTCCATGGGCATCTCGCGGTTGATGGCATCGGCCACCGGCGAGGGCGCCCACATCACCGATTGGGAGTACGCGCTGGATCCCTGTCCGCCGGCGTGGCCCAGTCCAGCGATCACCAGGGTCCCGTGCGGGTGACAGGCGGCAGCAGTGGCCGCCCACCCGGGCCCGCACTCGGTGGCCAGCGGTGCACGTTCATAGGGCCAGTCCGACGTGTGCACCGAGGCCGTCTCGGTCACGATGATGCCGCTGCCCCCCGCCGCCCTGGCCTGGTAGTAGGCCACGTGACGATGGCTGATGGCACGGTCATCGCCCAAATTGGTCTCGTGGGGACCGAAGATCACCCTCGAAGAGGCGGTTCTTCCGGCCACGGTGATGGCGTCGACCAGGCTGGCCACCTGTCAGTGCGGGTGGCTGTGGGGGTCGAAGGCGGCGAGGGGATTCTCGTCGCAGGCCCGATCAGCACGGCGGGGGAGGAGTGCCACCGCGACCGGGGTGACCGACGGACCCGACGGACTCGACTGGCCCGGGCCGCCCGGGCCGCCCGGGGCGGTGCGTGGCGATGTGCGTGGATTTGTGCGTGGTTTTGTGCGTGAGTGGTCGGGCGATGGCTGAGGCAGCACGGTGTCACCCACTGCGGCCAGCAACGCCTCACCGTTGCCGAGCACACACTCGGGGTCGGGCCCGTCCAGGGGAAGCCCTGTGAAGAACTTGGCCGCCATGCATCCGCCCCGGCAGGCGTCATAACTCCCGCACGACCGACACGCTCCTCCGGTATCGGGTCGGCGGAGGTCGGCGAAGAGGTCGGAGGACTTCCAGACACGGTCGAAACCACCAGGGAACCGCACGTTCCCGGCCAGAAACTCGTCATGAATGGCGAAGGGGCAGGCGTAGACATCGCCGACCGGGTCGACCAGGCAGACCACCCGACCAGCGCCACACAGGTTGAGCCCGGGGAGCGGTTCGCCGTAGCCGGCCAGATGGAAGAAGGAGTCACCGGTCAGTACCTGCTCACCGTGGGCCAGCAGCCATTCATACAGTGTCCGCTGTTGGTCGGCAGTCGGATGGAGCTCGTCCCACACGTCGGCACCGCGCCCCGAGGGGCGTAGCCGGGTGAGCCGGAGTTGGGCTTGGTACTTGTCGGCGAGTGCCTTGAAGGCGTCGAGTTGGGAGACGTTCTGGCGGGTGACCACCACTGAGAGTTTGAATCCGACGAAGCCGGCCGTAGCCATCCGCTCCATGGCCCGGATGGCGGTGTCGAAGGAACCGATGCCCCGTATCGCGTCGTTGACGTCGGAGGTGGCACCATCGAGGGAGATCTGCACGTCCACGTAGTCGCTCGATGCCAGTCGATCGGCCACCTCGGAGGTGATTCTCGATCCATTGGTGGAGAACTTCACCCCGACATGGTGGTTGGTGGCATAGTCGACCAACTCCCAGAAGTCGCCACGGATGGTGGGCTCGCCGCCTCCGATGTTGACATAGAAGATCTGCATCCGCTCGAACTCATCGATGAGCGCCTTGCACTCGGCGGTGGACAGCTCCCTCGGGTCGCGGCGTCCCGAGCTCGAGAGGCAGTGCACACATGCCAAGTTGCAGGCGTAGGTGAGCTCCCAGGTCAGGCAGATGGGGGCGTCGAGGCCCAATTGGAATTGGTCGACCAATCGCCCGGTGGTCGGGCGCTCGGTGGTCGGGCGCTCAGTGGTGACCAGGGTCATGGCGCTCTCCGTTCGCAGATCATGCCGGACTCGGCCAGGGTGGCCAGAGCCCGTTCGTAGTTGGGAAGATCATCGGACGCCACTCCCGCCGCCGTGCAGGCATCTCGACCGGTGGGTTGGGCGGCCAGGGACGACACCACCGCCAACAGGGTGGGGCTCTTCAAAAAAGAGAGCCGACGGGTGCCGAAGTGGTACGCCAGTGCGCCGAACGACTCCGGCCTGAGAGACACCTGCGGGTGCAGGGCCCAGGGGAGGGAGGAGTCGAAGGACGTGGTCCCAGTCGGGACGGTTGGTGGCATTGGCGGCGCAGGGCTGTCGCGGTTATGGGCGTCGTAGGGCTTAGTAGACGCCACACATGCCGTCGATCGACACGTCCTCGACCAGCAGTTCTGCTTCGACGAATTGATCGCCGTCGGTGGCCCCCCCGGCCAACGAGTCTGTGGTGGGGGCCGACGAATCGCGGTTCTCGGTGGTGGGATCAGTCAAGGGAACCTCCCGAATTCGGCCGGCCCGGGCCGGCAGGTTGACGATGTGTTGACTTTATAGCACTCAATGCCAAAATGGAAGCCTATGGCCGATTCGGACACTGGCGGGGCCGAGGGGGTCGGAGCGCCCGCGGTCCGCCCGCCCACCGACATAACCCGCGGTCGCCGGCCCAGCACTACCCGAGAGCACATCGCCAGGCAAGCCCTCGACCTCTTCGACCGGCGTGGGTTCGACGCCACCACCGTCGACGAGATCGCCTCGGCCGTGGGGATCAGCCGGCGCACCTTCTTCCGCTACTACGACTCCAAACGCGACGTGGTGTGGGGGGAGTTCGACGCCGAGATGGTTCGGCTCCGAGACCAGCTCATGGGTGCTCCCCGCGACGAACCGATGATGGAAGTATTGCGGCGGGCGGTGGTGGCGACCAATCGATTCGGGGCCGGGGAGCTCGACGAATTGCGGATCCGGATGGGCCTCATCAGCACGGTCCCGGCCCTGGTGGCCCACTCCGCGGTGAGGTACGCCGAGTGGTGCGACGTGGTCGCCGACTTCGTGGCCCGCCGGGTCGGAGGATCTCCAAAGAGCCTGGGGCCACAAACGGTGGCTCGAGCCGCCCTGGGTGCGGCGATGGCGGCGTTTGCGTGTTGGGCCCGCCACGACAGCGATGACCTGACCGGCGAGGTTGATCGGGCGTTCCGGCTCTTGGCCACCGGATTCGACGAGAAACCGCTCAGACTGTGGGTCACCGGCGACCCACAGTCATCGTCATCCGGGTCCTGACTCGACGCGACGGCCGGGTCGGCGCGAAGCTGGCGGCGAACCCACGCCGTCAGAGCCACCAAGAGGAGAAGACCACTCACATGAAGACCCGCGCAGCAGTCTGTACAGGACTCCACGAACCCTGGAAAGTCGAAGAGATCGAGGTCGACGCCCCTGGTCCGCACGAGGTGCGGGTTCAGATGGCGTATGCGGGCATGTGTCACTCCGATGAGCATCTGCGCACCGGCGATATGGCACCCCCGCCGGAGATAATCTCGGTGTTCGGGGTCGACTCCCTTTACCCGATCGTCGGCGGCCACGAGGGTGCCGGCATCGTCTCCGAGGTCGGGCCGGGCGTCGAGACTCTGGTCGAGGGCGACCATGTGGCCATGTCATTCATCCCCTCGTGTGGGCGTTGCCACTGGTGCGCGTCGGGCCGCCAGTATCTCTGCGATCTGGGGATGACGATTCTGGCCGGTCCGATGATGAGCGACGGCCAATGGCGTCACCACCTCGATGGTCAGAAGCTGAACCGGATGACCCAGCTCGGGACGTTCACCGATTCGTTGCTGGCTAACGAGAACTCGCTGGTCAAGATCGATCCGGGGGTGTCGATGAAAGCCGCCGCTCTGATCAGTTGCGGACTGGCCACCGGATTCGGCTCGGTCGTCGACCGTGCTGCCGTGAAGCCGGGAGAGACGGTGGTCGTCATCGGCTGTGGCGGTGTCGGCTCCGGCGCGCTCCAAGGGGCGAAAATCGGCGGGGCGCGTTACATCGTCGCCGTCGACCCGCTGCCCTTCAAGGTGGAGAAGGCCAAGCAGATCGGCGCGACCCATGGCGCGGCTTCCATCCTTGAAGCCGCCATGATGCTCCCTGAGCTCACCGAGGGACGCATGGCCGACGTGGTCATTCTCACCCCCGGGGTCCTCACCGGTGATCTGATCGGGCCCGCCGTGCAGTTGGCCAGCAAGGACGGCCGGGTAGTGGCGACCGCCATCGCTCCGATCACCCAGGAAGAGGTAACGCTCAATCTGTTCAACCTGGCAATGTTCAATCAGGCCCTGCTCGGAACGGTCTTCGGCTCGTGCAGCCCGCGGGTGCAGATCCCCAATCTTCTCCGTCTGTACCAGGCCGGCCTGCTTGAGGTGGACAAGTTGATCACCCAGGAATACACGCTCGATCAGGTGCAGAACGGCTATGACGACCTCGCGGCCGGAGTCAATGTCCGCGGCGTGGTGAAGTTCGATATCTGAGACAAGGCTGGGCGGGATCTGATCCAGATCGGTCCGACGCCCATCGAATTCAATGCGACCGCCCGGGTGCAGATGGCATCCGGGCGGTGCCGCGCCCGAGGGCGGACTGAGAGCCCCATCGGTTGAGGGCAGTAGGGGACTACTGGTACTACCCTCATGACAATGCGCCGGGGGATCGCTTGCGTGATCGTGATCTGTAGTGCGCTCTTGTCGGGGGCGTGCGGCGCCTCGGGGTCTTCGGGCACGTCGGGGTCTTCGGGGACGAAGTCCATCGGGCGGTCTGAGCCGCTGCTCGTCAAGACGGCCGATGGTTTGGTCAACGGGGTGAGCGCGGCGGCGACCCGACAGTTCCTGGGCATCCCCTTCGCCCAGCCGCCGGTGGGCGCACTCCGATGGCAAGCCCCGCAACCGCCAACGCCATGGGCGTCGACTCTCGACGCCAAAAAGACCAGCGCCGAGTGTCCTCAGATCACCCCGGTGGTCAATGTCCTTTCCGGCAACGAGGACTGCCTCTATCTCAACGTGTTCGCCCCCAAGGCGGTACCGGCAACACCTCGTCCGGTGATGGTGTGGATCTACGGCGGAGGTTTCACGGTGGGCAGTTCCACTGACGACAGCCCGGCGAACTTTGCCGCCAACGACAACACGGTCACCGTCAGCTTCAACTACCGGCTCGGGCCTCTCGGGTTCTTGGCACTGCCGGCACTGGCCAAGCAGGACCCTCACCATTCCACCGGTGACCTCGGGTTGCTCGACCAGCAGGCGGCGCTGCGATGGGTACAGGCCAATATCGCCGCGTTCGGCGGCGATCCTCACAACGTGACCATCTTTGGGGAGTCGGCCGGCGGCATCAGTGTCTGCGAGCAGCTCCTTTCGCCTGGGTCGGCGGGCCTGTTCCAAAAAGGGATCACCGAAAGTGGCCCTTGCACACTTCCCATCGTGGCTCTGGACGCGGCGGAAACCCAGGGAGCCGAACTGGCATCGAAGCTGGGGTGCGCCTCTGGCCCGGACCTGTTGGATTGCATGCGGTCGAAACCGGTTCGACAGGTCGCCTTGGCCATGCCGCCGGATCCGTCATTTCTCTTCGGTTCTGGTGCCATCTGGGACCCGGTCGGTGACGGGGTGACCCTGCCCACCGATCCGGGTGCCGCCTTGGACAGTGGTCACTTCCACCATGTCCCGATGATTGTCGGGGCCAATCGGGATGAGGGCCGATTGTTCGTCGCTCTCCATTACAACTTGATGGGCGACAACCTTACCGATGCCCAATGGGCCTCTGCGGTCGATGCCTACTTCGGTGCCACGGTGGGGGCGAAGGTGCAACAGGAGTATCCACTCTCCGCCTACCCGGATGCCGGTGCGGCATTCGGCCAGGCTATCGGCGATGCCGTGCTGGCCTGCCCGGCGGTGGCGAGTGCAGGGGTGCTCTCGAAGTACGTCCCGGTCTACGAGTACGAGTACGACCAGACCCCCAACCCGTTTGTGTTGCCAACGCCGGGGATCGACCTCGGAGCATTCCACTCCAGTGAGCTTCCCTACGTCTTTGACGGGCCCGTCGAATCGAGTGGGAGCATCGCCTTCACTCCGGCGCAACAGAAGCTGGCCGCCACCGTCAGTGGCGCCTGGGCCCGCTTCGCCGCTACCGGCAATCCCGCCGGAGGGGGACTGGTGTGGCCGGAGTTGTCGAAGCTGGGTGGGTCATATGTGTCGTTGAGTACTCCGATTTCGGTGAGGACGAACATGTTGGCGCCGCCTTGCCGGTTCTGGTCCATGTCGGGTTTCTCCGTCGCCGAGGCGACGAGATGAACTCACCTGGCAAGCGGCATCCGAGTCGACAGGTTGGACGGCGTTAGTGTGGCCCCGCTGGGCGGCAACACCCTCATGACGCCAAGAGGAGGCATCGATGGCTGGTGGTCAGGGGCGGAAGAATCTGATTCTGACCGCCATGATCTTCGCGGTGGCCATGGCATCCATCAACCAGACCATCGTGTCCATTGCCGCCCCCCCGTCCCGTACCGAAGCGTGAGCCGCAGAATGGGAGCGCTCCGATGGCGTTCGATCTGAACGCAGTGCTGGGGGACTTCCGAGGTGACAGCTTCGACCTGCATTCCCAGTTTCTGAACCCGCAACTCGTCAAGGTCCTCCGCACCATTGGCTTCGATCGTCATTATGTGCGAGGGGAGGGGTCCTATCTCATCGACGACAAGGGCGACAGGTATCTCGATTTCCTGTCGGGATTCGGCGTCTATGCACTGGGCCGGAGCCACCCGGTCATCAAGGAAGCCCTTCATCAGGCGCTGGATGCAGATCTCCCCAATCTGGTGCAACTCGACTGCGCGGTCCTGCCGGGATTGCTGGCCGAGGCCCTGGTGGGCAGGGCCCACCCCGGTATCGAGCGGGTGACCTTCTGCAATTCGGGTGCGGAAGCGATCGAGGCCGCCATCAAGTTCGCCAGGTGTGCGACCGGTCGAGGCCGAATCCTCTACTGCGACCATGCCTTTCATGGGCTCACCAACGGCGCGCTCTCGCTCAATGGGGGTAGTGAATTCCGGAAGGGGTTCGAGCCCCTCCTACCCAAGTGTGACCGGATCCCATTCGGAGACCTCGATACCTTGGCCCGTGAGTTGGCGCGGGGAGACGTGGCCTCTTTTGTCGTGGAGCCGATTCAGGGAAAGGGTGTCTACATGGCTCCCGACGGGTACTGGCCCGAAGTGCAGGCACTGTGTCGCAAGCACGGCGCATTGCTGGCTATCGACGAGGTCCAGACCGGGCTGGGTCGTACCGGTCGCTTCTTCTGTCATGAGCATTGGAATCTGCAGCCCGACATCATCACCATCTCCAAAGCGCTGTCCGGTGGATATATCCCGGTGGGAGCGGTGCTCACCTCAGCCAAGACGTTCGATGCCGTCTACGACTCGATGGACAGGGCGGTGGTGCACTCATCGACATTCTCGAGGAACCAGTTGGCCATGGTGGCCGGGTTGGCCACGCTGGGTGTCATCGATGACGAGGACATCGTGGAACGCTCCCGTCTCAACGGTGATCGCTTCGCGGAGGCGCTGGCCCCCTTGGTCGAGAAGTACGAGGTGCTCCACGAAGTGCGAGGCAAGGGCCTGATGATCGGGCTGGAGTTCGTTGCCCCCACCAGGCGCGGCCCCCGTACCCGGTTCCGCATGATGGAACTGGCCCGAAAGGGCCTGTTCTCACAGTTGATCGTGGTCCCCCTTTTCCACCGGCACCACATCCTCACCCAGGTGGCGGCGGACAACGTGAACATCATCAAGCTGTTGCCACCCCTCATCATCGGGGAGGCGGAGATCAGTCTGTTCGTGGCCGCCCTCGACGATGTCCTGAGCGACGCCGAACGGAGCTCGGGATTGCTGGTGGAGGTGGGCAAGACCATGACCATGAACACTCTGCGACGGCGCAAGCCAGTGCGCCACCGGTGACGAATCCGGATACCTATGCTGTGGAGCCGGGGGACCGGGTGGTGGTCACCGGCGCCGCCGGATTCATCGGCTCCGCTGTGACCCGAGAGCTGCTGGCCCGACACACGCACGTGGTGGCACTGGTGGAGCCGGACGGGGATACCCGAAACCTCGACGACCTGGTGGTGGAGCGGGTCACTGTCGACCTCCGTGACGCCGATGGCGTGGCCAAGGCGATCGACGGGGCCCGGACCGTCTTCCATCTGGCTGCGCTCTACCGTTTTTGGTCAACCGATCCTCACTCCTTCTACGACGTGAATGTGGTCGGCACCCGTAACGTGCTCACCGCGGCCAGGGAATCGGCAGTCGGACGGGTCGTCTTTACGTCGACGGTTGGTACGCTCGGTCTTCGCGGTGCCACCGCAGAAGCCCCGGTGGACGAGACCTCCTTCGCCCATATCGATCATCTGTTCGGCCTGTACAAGCAGTCGAAATACGTGGCCGAACATGAGGTGCTGCGGGCCGGGGCCGAAGGCCTACCGGTGGTACTCGTCCAGCCCACCACCCCGGTCGGCCCCGGTGATCGCGGCCCCACGCCGACGGGCAGAACTGTCCTTGAGTTCCTCAACGGGCGCATTCCTGGTTTCGTCGACACCACTCTGAATATCGTCGACGTGGAGGATGTCGCCCGTGGCCACATCCTGGCGGCCGAACGAGGATCGGTCGGCCGGAGCTACATCCTCGGGGGCGAGAACCTCTCGCTCCAACAGGTCCTGGCTTCGCTGGCGGAGACCACCGGACTCCCGGCACCGACCCGACGGTTTCCGAACTCCCTGGCTTTGGGGGCCGCGTGGGTCTCCGATGTGGTCGAGGGCCGTCTTCTCCATCGGGAGCCGTCGATTCCACTCGAGGCTGCCCGGATGTCCACCACCCACATGTCCTTCGACGACGCTCGTGCCCGCCGCGAGCTGGGGTATGGGTCGCGGCCGGCCGGCGAGGCCCTGGCCCGGGCGGCACGGTGGTTCGCCGACGCCGGGTACATTCGACCTGACCGGTTGGACAATTTTGAGTGGAGGACGTAGATGCGTATCGTGATCGGCTCCGACCATGCTGGTTTTCTCCTGAAGGGCTTGGTGATCCAACGCCTGCAGATCGAAGGTCACGACGTGACCGACGTCGGGACCGAGTCCGAGGTCTCGGTGGACTATCCGCCTATCTGTGCTGACGTCGCCCGCCGTGTGGTGCGAGGTGAAGGGGCGCTTGGCATCATCATCGGGGGAAGCGGCCAGGGTGAGGCCATGGCCGCCAATAAGGTCCATGGTGCGCGAGCGGCCCTCTGCCACGACGAGTACACCTCGCGCCTGGCCCGACGCCACAACGATGCCAATGTGTTGTCGCTCGGTGCCCGGGTGGTTGCCACCGAGTTGGCGCTCGACATCATCGAGGTCTTTCTCAAAACGGGATTCGCTGGTGGCCGCCACATGGCCCGAGTCGAGGAGTTGGCGGTCATCGAAGCCGAAGAGGATCGTGGTATCAGGGGCCACGAGGGTGAAGGAGCCCCGCGGTCGCCCACCGCATGAACCGGGCTCCCGAGGTGACCAGGTATCGGGCCGACGCCGTCCTCCCCTGCGATGGCACCGGCCAGGTGTTCCGGCCTGGCGAGGTGGAGATCTCGGGGGATTCGGTCACCTATGTGGGATTCCCGCGTGACGGTGGCCACGGTGGCCCCCACGCCTCCACTACCCACGGAGCTGCCCCGGCCGGCGACGTCGAGGAGGTGCGGCTCTCGGGGCTCCTGCTCCCCGGTTTCGTCAACGTCCACTGCCACTCGCCGATGTCCCTCTTCCGGGGGTCGGGTGAGAACCTGCCCTTACTCCGCTGGCTCCGCGAAGTGTTGTGGCCGCGAGAGGCCCGGTTGACCTCCGACGATGTGTTCTGGGGAATGACCCTGGCTTCGGCTGAACTCCTGCAACTCGGGGTGACGACCAGCTGCGAGATGTATTTCTTTGAGGACGCAGTGGCCGATGCGGTGCTGGCCGCCGGTTCTCGGGCCGTCATCACGCCGGCGGCATTGTCCCTGGCCCGGCCCGAGGACGCCGCGGCCGTCGGCGATGCCTGGTGGGCGGAACGCCTCGAGGAAGTCTCCGACTTCCATGCCCGCCGCCACGGCGAGAGCGGTCGCATCGAGGTCGGATTCGGGCCTCATGCCGCCTATACGGTTCCCATCGAGGTGCTGGCGGATATTGCCGAGGTGGCCCAAGGGCTCGACGCCATTTTCCATATTCACGTGGCCGAGACCGAGGGTGAGGTGGAGAGCTATGCCGCCGAGCACGGGCGGTCGGTGCCGGAGGCACTGGCCGATGTCGGCGCCCTCGATGGACGGGTCATCGCCGCCCACAGCATTTGGCTATCGGAAACCGACATAGCCCTCTACCGCCTTCATGATGTGGCCGTTGCCCACTGTCCGCAGAGCAATGCAAAGCTGGCCTCGGGGGTTGCCCCGCTTTCCCGCTTGTTGGCAGAGGGGATTCGGGTCGGCCTGGGTACCGACGGCCCGGCATCCAACAACAACCTTGGCCTATGGGAGGAGATGCGCTTCGCCGCCCTGGTGGCCCGAATCCACGACCGCGATGCGGCGGCCATTCCGGCCGCGACCGCCCTCGACCTGGCCACACGCGGGGGTGGTGCAGTCCTCGGCCGCCCCGATCTGGGCACCCTGGCCGCCGGGTCCAAGGCCGACATGGTGCTGGTCGACATGGAGGACCCGGCCTTCGGTCCGATCCATGAGGACGCCCATGTGGTGGAGCACGTTGTGTGGTCGGCGTCGAGCCGATTGGTGACCGATGTGTGGGTGGCGGGCCGACAGGTCGTCGCCGGTGGCCGCTGCCTGACAGTTGACGTGGGTGAGGCCCGCCGGCAGGTCGAGGACCGGTCCCGTCGCCTGCTGGCCGGCTGAGATTGGCTGCGAGACCCGTCGGGCCGGGCTCTCGGAGGTCGGGGCTCAGGGTGCTTCAGGTCAGTTGGCGATCGGCGAAACGACCCGCAGCGGTGGTGAACCGGAAGATGAGGAGTCGGAGTATCACCCACATGGCAGCCCCGGTCCCGGGCAGTTTGGGCGTGAAGCTGACCGACCAGGTGATGGTGGTACCTCCGCTCTCGGGTGAGAGGTCGACATCGGCTCGGTAATCGCGGACCGGAAATCCGCTGAGTATGGCGTAGCTGAGATGGGTGGGTGGCTCCCATGCCAGCACTTCTTCCCGCGAGCCGACACCGAAGGCGGTGAACCGCCGGACCGCCCCCACCCCATCAGGAGCCGGAATGCCTTGGCGCTCGAGGTCACTGCGGGTCAGGAAGGACCACTCCTTCCATCGCCCGGCTTCCCCGACCAGGGACCAGACGTCTTCGATTGGAGCCCGTGAATGGGATACCTGAGTGAACGACCATCGCCCCCCGTTGTGGTGACCTCCGCCGGGTGCCCTGCCGGTGTGTCGGTTCGCCATCGGCCCTTCCGGTTCCCGACTCAGCCTTCGACGTGAGTTTTGAGTGCCGCCAGGGACTGCTGGTAGATGGAGGTCATGACCTCGGCCATCTCATCGGGGGTGGCGTCGACGTCCCACGTCACATGAGAGGTCTCACCGGTCGGGGTGACGGTGATGACGCCCTGGTGGCTCTCCACCGGGGCGCCGTTGGTGATGGAGTAGGTCAGGACTCGTGCGGCATCGTCCTTCGATACCAACCTTTCGGTGATCTCCATTCCCATGGTGACCAGGATTCTGTCCTCGCCCTCGACCCGACAGGATTCGACACCGGGCATCCAGTCGCCGATTCCGCCGAAGTCACCGATCACTGCCCACACTTTGTCGGCTGATCCGTCGATGTCGATTGTTGCGTTTCCATGTCCCATGGTTCCCCCTGGATGATTGATGTTCCACTGGTTCAGATAGTGCCGCTGATGCTAGCGGCGCCGCGTCAAGTAATCCGAATCGATGGGTAACGAGGACGCAGAGAAGAAGCAGGGACTAGGTTGCTCCCCATGAGCGGCCCGGTCAGCTACCGCACAGCTTCTCTGGCCGGCGCGCTGGTGTTGCTGGCTGTGGGAGTATCCGCCTGCAGCTTGTTATCGGCGACGAAGCCGAAGGCGCGGGCCAACCAGTACTACGTGTCGCTGGGTGATTCGTATGCGGCTGGGTATCAGCCGACAGGCGCGGATGTGGGCCAGACTGTGGGCCACACCACCACCAACGGCTTCGCCTACCAACTGCCCAAGCTGGCCGCTTCCCGCGGCTACAACCTCACCCTGGTGAATTTTGGATGCGCTGCTGCCACCACCACCTCGATTCTGCACGCGTTGGGGTGTTGGGGGGGACTGGGACCGGGTGCGCCGACCTATGGCGGCCAGTCGCAAGCCACCGCTGCTGACCAGTTCCTCTCCCAGCACCAAGGGAGGATCGGGCTGGTCACTGTCTCGATCGGCGTGAACGACGTCACCAATTGCATCTCCAGTTCTGATCTGATCAGCTGCGTGGCAGCTGCCGTTGGCACCATCAAGACGAATCTCGCCGTGCTGCTGCCGGCAGTGAGAGCTGCCGCCGGCCCCGCGGTGCCGATCATCGGGATCACCTACCCCGACGTCATCCTGGGCGACTACCTGTCAACGAACGCTGCCACCAAGAGCCTGGCGACACTGTCGGTCGACGCGTTCCAGTCCCTGATCAACCCGGCCCTTCAGCAGCAGTATCAGGCCATCGGCGCCACCTTTGTCGACGTGACTTCCGCCACCGGCGCCTACACGCCGTTCACCCAGACCACCGGCCTCTCCGGGTACGGCACCGTTCCGATCGCGGTGGCTCGTGTCTGCGAGCTGACCTTCTTCTGTCAGTACGGTGACATCCACCCACGTACTGTCGGATACACGGAAATCGCCACGCTCATTGCAGCGGCCCTTCCGAAGCGGTGACCCACGAGGCTGGCATCGAGGGGGAGATGACGACGCAATCGGAAATGGCTGGCACCGGAGGAGCGGACGAACCCGATGCCGCCCTCTTCATCCCGGACGGCAACAGCTTCCTCCCCACAGATCTGGCTAGGGGGCCGTGGACGCCAAAGGCGCTCCACGGCGGCCCGGTTGCGGCGTTGGTAGCCCGCGCCATCGAGCAATGCTCACCCGAGGGTGGGCAACAATTGGTTCGCCTGACCCTCGAATTGCTCCGCCCGATACCCTCGTCCCGGCTCAACGTCACCGCCTTTCTGGTCAGGCCGGGGCGGAAGGTCCAGTTGGTGGACGCCGTGGTGGAATCGGGCGGTGTCGAGATGGCGTGGGCCCGGGCTCTGCGCATCCGGGTGGGTCCCGACGATCACCGGGCGTTGCCGACCGTTCCCGAGGATGATGCTCCGCCTCCCCCCGAGGAGGGAATCACTTCCCCACATATGACCGACGGCTATCGGGCCTTTCACAACCAAGGTGTCGAGGTCCGCTTTGTCAAGGGACGGTTCAACAGCCTGGGGCCAGCCACAGCATGGTTCAGGTTGCGGTACCCGGTGGTGGCGGGCGAAGACCCTTCGCCGTGGCAACGGGCGGTGGCGGTTGGCGACTTCGGCAACGGGATCTCCGCCGAGCTCGACTTCGCCTCGAATATCTTCATCAATCCTGATGTCTCGGTGTCCTTGTACCGTCCCCCGGTGGGCGAGTGGATCTGTCTCGACGGGCGTACCCGCTTCGGCACTCCGGGAATCGGCAATGCGGAATCGGTGATGTGGGATCGCCAGGGGCGGATCGGCCGAGCCATGCAGAGCCTGCTCGTCGAGCCCATCACGTGACCGGTGACGGTGGATACGACCCATGATTACCGTGCGTTCCGGAACACCGTGACACGCCATGGTTGATCCGAGACGCCATGGGTGAGGCGTTCAGCCGACTGGGACGGACCTTCGCCAAGTGGTGGGTGATCCTCGAGGGACAGATCACTGAGCTCGTCGCTTGGTTCGACGAAGTTCAGCAGCGTCGTACGGCCACAGCTGTCCCCGTGGCGGTGGTCCGGAAGTTCTCCGATGACCAGGGTGGTCGACTGGCCGGACAGATATCCTATGCGTCGTTCATGGCCGTGTTCCCCATGCTGATCGTCCTGTTGACCGGGCTGGGGGTGGTGCTGCACGGCGATCCACACCTACAGGAAGACATCGTGAATTCGGCGCTCAGGCAGTTCCCTGTGGTTGGATCCGACATCTCGATGAACGTGCACCAACTGTCGGCCGGCGGCACCTTCGGGCTCTACCTCGGCCTGATCTGGCTGATGTACGGCGTACTGCGTCTGAGCCGGAGTGCACAGGTGATGATGGCGAGGGTCTGGGATATCGATAGAGAAGATCTCCCCGGCTTTTGGCCCTGGCTGCCTCGTGCCGCCGGTTTTCTGCTCGTGATCGGGGTCGGATTCATCGGGGCGGGAGCACTGGCCGGGTTGGGAGCCTTCGGTGGTTTCGGCGGGTACTCGGTGTGGATCGGATCGTTCGCATCCCTTGCCGTCAATATCGCCATGTACTGGTGCGCATATCGGATTCTGGTGCACCTCCCTCCACAGCACCGGGTCCTGTGGCCGGGTGCACTCTTTGCCGGTTCCATCTGGACGGCATTGCAGTTTGCCGGCGCCCAACTGGTTGCCCATCAGCTGAAACACCTCTCGAATCTCTACGGCACGTTCGCCACCGTGCTCGGTCTCATCTGGTGGCTGGCGCTCGGAGCCACCATCTCTGTCTATGGGGCAGAGCTCAACTCGGTAGTGAGTCGGAACCTCTGGCCGCGATCCCTTCACCGGGTCCGCGGTGATGGCCAAGCGGAGGGAACGGTTGGCACCGTAGGAGAATCAGCGTGACACCCAGGCGTCGGCCTTGGTGGTCAACCTCACCACAGAAGTGGGAAGTTTGCCGGCCACGATGTCGGCCAAGGTGACCACCTCGAGCACCGAGCGCAGGCTCGACCTCACCGCCACCCAGACGTCTTGCAGATGGGCGGCGGCTCCTTCGTAATTGGTGGCTTCGGGACGTAGCCCTCGGACCTCGGCCAACGGGCCGTCGAGAGGCCGGATGATGTCGGCCACCGTTATCTCCTTGGCCGCCCGGGCCAGGCGGTATCCACCTTCGGCTCCGCGTTGGCTACGGAGGAGCCCGGCCCTCCGCAGGTCGTTGAGGATGCTCTCGAGAAATTTTGGGGGCAGGCCTTGGGACGAGGCCAACGCCTCTGCGGTCACCGGGCGATCGCCGGCATCGGCCACTGCGCACATGGCCCGAACGGCGTAGTCGACCTTGGCGGAGATATACACATCCAGGAGTCTGCCATGGGCGTAGGTCCCCAATCCCTAGTCGTACTTCTCACCGTGGGCGACGGCCGGCTCGGTGTCCGCCTCGGTGTCCGGCCCGGGCGCTCCCTCACCTTGCCCGTCCCGGGTCTGCCACGGACGGGTCCGGACCAGCCAGACGCCGGCGGCGGCGAGTAGCACGGCGCACAGAATCCATCCCAGCGCAGTGGTGCTGACCCCCACATATTTGAGGCCCGATGCCAATATGACGAAGGTGATCACCGGCCGGATGTAGCGGTCCGGGGCCCTCGAGGACAGGAACGACCCGATCACCACGGCGGGGACGCTGCCGATGACCAAGGAAGTGGTCACCGGCAATTCCACATGACCGAAGGCAAGGGCTCCGAGTGCGGCGGCGAGGGTCAGGGGGACGGCCTGGGTGAGATCGGTGCCCACCAGTTGTTTCGCACCAATCATCGGGTAGAGAAACAGCAGGAAGACGATCATCAACGAGCCCGAGCCCACCGAGGTGATGCCCACGATGATTCCTCCGACCATTCCGATGATCACCGAGGGCACCGGCCGGATGGTCAGGTGATGGACCACGGCCTTTCCAACCTTGCCGGACCGGCGGTCGAGGGCGTACCGCAGGATCATGGCGGCTGCCCCCAACAGCAGTGCAGCCCCCAGGGCGGTCTGGATGTTCTTCTCCGCCGAAGGGCTGTGGCCCATGAGGTGCAGGAGGTATGCCCCGAGGAAAGCCATTGGCACCGAGCCCAACACCATCCATCCCACCAGTGTCAGGTTCACTGTTCGGTTGCGCAGATGCACGGCGGCGCCGAAGGGCCGCATGAGCACTGCCGCCACTAGGTCGCTCGAGATTGCGGTAGAGGGCCTGATCCCGAAGAGCAGGATGAGCATGGGCGTCATCAGGGCCCCACCACCGGCCCCGGTCACCCCAACCAAAAACCCGACGACCGCGCTACCGAGGACAATAAAGGGATCAATATGCATTACTACCTCGGGCCGTGGTCACGTCAGACCTTGTATCTACTAAACCTAGTAATCAACCAGGGTTAGTAACATAAACCACCGGTGACCCGGGGGTCAACCGCTGGTCGGGTGGTCGACCAGGCGGTGGCGGTGGACCGGCCATTCGTCGGCCAACATCGAGAATGTGGCCGTATTCCGTACTGTGCCATCGGCGGCCGGGCGTTCCGCCCGCAGTATTCCGTCCAACTGACAACCCAACCGCTCGATGGCTTGGCGGGAACGGGAGTTCCGTTCATCGGTCTCGAATCTCACCGCCCACACACCCCACGTTTCGAAAGCATGAGTCAGCATCAACAGTTTTGCCTCGGAATTGATCGGCGACCGCTGTGCCGATGCCGCCAGCCAGGTTGCACCGATGCGGACGGTGTCGGGCCTACCGTGACGCTGGTTGGCTTTGGCTGGCCCGGTCGACCAGTCCCACGGCGTCATGTCGTAGAAGCGGGTGGCTCCGACGATGCGGCCGGTTCGGATGTCTCGGGTAACGAACGGATAGTGCTGGCCCAGGCCACGAGCCTCGATTGCCCGCGTCACGTAGACGGCCATCGTTTCCAATGTGGACGGCACGTGGGTGAATGCGAACGTCGATCGGTCACCGGCGGCAGCCGCCATCAGTTCGCCGACGTGGTCCATCTCCATGGGCTCGAGATGGACGTAGCGGCCTGGCAGCGAGAAGAGCTCGGGCATGTCCCATTATCGTCGACGGATCCCGTCGCCCCGCTGGCAGCCGACGTAACGCACATGATGGAGGGGTCACGCGAACGGGTTCGGGTCGGACCACAGACGGGAACGTCGGCACATCACTTCTATTCCACCTCTCGGCGAAAGCAGCTCCTTCGCCGGGCAACATGGCACTCGGGGTGTCGGTGTTGTCGCGAACGCAGCAATTGGAACCGGTGCCAATTCGCCGAGAGGTGGAGCGATTGGACCTCCGGGAGACTCTAGAGACCCAAAGTTCCCGTTACTCCGACACTGTCCAATCATGAAGTTGATCGAATTCCGGCCCGTTGTCGAGTCCCACCCGTAGTGCAACGGTGCGTTGCCGGAGCGGCCGGTGGTGGCCCGGGGCGGCCGGTGGTGGCCGGAACCGTGTCGTGCCAAAGGATTAGTCCCACCCAGTCGCCCGGCCAGAACCCGGGTGGTGGGGCCGGGTGCCTAGTTGAGCAGCCTATTTGAGCAACCGGGACAGCCGGCGATCGGCCAACTGACGACCCCCTGTCTGGCAGGTGGGGCAGTACTGCATTGATTTGGTGGCAAATGACACCTGGTGAACTGTGTCTCCGCAGACTGGGCACGCCTCCCCGGTCCGCCCGTGGACCCGCATGGATCGTTTCTTGTCCCCTTTCAACTCGGCGGCACTGAGACCTCGGGATCGGACCACCCCCTCTCGCAATACCTCGACAAGGGCATGGTGCAGGCCGAGGATTTCGGCCCGGTCGAGCTTCGCCGCCAACTTGTACGGCGACAGGCCGGCGGCGTGAAGGGCCTCGTCGGAGTAGGCATTGCCCACCCCGGCGATCAGCGATTGGGTGGTGAGGGCAGTCTTGATGGTGGCCGAAATGCCGCCGAGCAGCCTGGCTAGTTCGGATGGGGTGAACGTCGAGCTCATCGGGTCGATCCCGAGGTCGGCGATACCCTCGACCTGATCGGGTGAGTCCACGATCCACAGGGCCAGGTTCTTTTCCGTGCCCATCTCGCTGATATCGAATCCGGACCCGTTGTCGAGCCCTACCCGTAGTGCCAACGGCGACTTGGCCGGGCGGGCGATGGTGGCCGGCACCTTGTCATACCAACGAATCCATCCGGCCCGAGCCAGATGGGCCACCAGCCACACTCCGTCGAGATCGAAGCAGACGTACTTGCCGCGGCGACTGCATCCCGCCGAGAGCCGCCCGATCAGCTCGTCGAGCGACGGGGACACCGTCTTCAGCGCCGAAAAGGACGCCAGCTCACATCGGCGTATCGGCTGACCGGTCATCTTCTCTGCCAGGAGGGTCGTAAGGGCTTCTACTTCGGGAAGCTCGGGCACAGGTCCATTGTGGACTCTGAGCGCCCGTAGTATCTGGTCCTCACCCGCGCCCGCCCAACCCGAGAGGGAGTCCCCGTTGTTCCGCTCGGTTCCCACCGACGCAGATTTCACCGCCATCGAAGCCGAAGAGCTGGCCCGATGGAAGGAGCACCGCGTCTTCGAGCGTTCGGTGGAATTGCGGGAAGGGGCTGAGCCCTGGGTGTTCTACGAGGGCCCGCCGACCGCCAATGGGCGTCCCGGGCTCCATCACGTCTGGGCCCGGGCCTACAAGGACCTGTTCTGCCGCTACCGAACCATGCGCGGGTTTGCTGTGCCCCGGAAGGCCGGCTGGGATACCCACGGGCTTCCGGTCGAGGTCGAAGTGGAAAAACAGCTCGGCATAACGGCCAAGCGCCAGATCGAAGAAGAGATCGGGATCGCCGAGTTCACCCGGCTTTGCCGCCAGTCGGTCCGCAACTACGTCGATGAATGGAAGGCCCTCTCCGGGCGCGTCGGGTATTGGCTCGACTTTGATGATGCTTATTGGACCTTCTCTTCGGACTATGTGGAGTCGGTGTGGTGGAACCTCAAGAACATCTGGGATCAGGGCCTGCTCTACGAGGACATCAAGGTGGTGCCCTACTGCCCGCGATGTGGGACCGCCCTCAGCAGTCACGAGCTGGGCCAACCCGATGTCTACCGGGACGTGGTGGACGAGTCGGCCTACGTGCGGTTCCCTCTGACCGACGAGGGTGATGCCGCCGAGGCACTGCGCGGCTCGCTCGGACTGTCCACCCTCACCGGCCTGTCGCTGGTGGTATGGACCACCACCCCCTGGACGTTGCTCTCCAACACCGGCGCCGCAGTGGGACCGGACCTCGACTACGCGGTGGTGGGCGATTCGATAGTGGCGGTCGAGTTGGTCGAGAACGTATTCGGCGAAGGAGTGGGCGCCGACCGTCGGATCACCGGGCGGGACCTGGTCGGCCTCCGCTATGTACGCCCCTTCGATGATCTCGACGTAACGCCCGGAGATGACGGAGACGGGTGGCGAGTGGTTCCCGGGGATTTCGTCGAGGCGGACGAGGGAACCGGGATCGTCCATCTGGCCCCCGCTTTCGGCGAGATCGATAGGCAAGTAGGCCGCCAGGAGGGTCTGCCCACCATCAACCCGGTGGGCCCGGACGGCACCTTCACTGAACAGGTGCCATGGCTCCAAGCCCAGCCGGTGCGGGCCACCAACTCTGCCGTGAACGACCGGCTCGAGGTGGCCGGGCTCCTTTTCCGGAGGGAGTCGTACCAGCACTCGTACCCCCATTGCTGGCGCTGCGGCACCGCCCTCATCTACTGGGGAAAGCCAAGTTGGTATATCCGCACATCTGCCCGAAAGGCGGAGATGGTGGCGGAAAACCAGACCATCGGCTGGCATCCTGAGCACATCCGTGACGGACGGATGGGGGAGTGGTTATCCAACAATGTGGATTGGGCCCTGTCGCGAGATCGCTTCTGGGGCACCCCACTCCCTATCTGGAGGTGCGACAACGGGCACCTCCGGTGTGTCGGTTCCCTGTCCGACTTGTCTCAGCTGGTGGGACGGGATGTGAGTGACATTGATCCTCACCGCCCGGCCATCGACGAGGTGATCTTCTCGTGCCCCGACTGTGCCGGCGACACCGAGAGGCCTTCGCCGGAGATGAGGAGGGTGGAGCCGGTGATCGATGCCTGGTTCGACTCGGGCTCGATGCCCTCGGGCCAATGGGGCTATCCGGTGGCTCAGGGATCGGACCAGAGATTCGTCTACCCGGCCGACTTCATTTGCGAGGCCATCGACCAGACCCGCGGCTGGTTCTACTCGCTCTTGGCTGTCAACACGCTGGTGCGGGGCTCGACGCCGTACAAGAACGTGCTGTGCCTCGGTCATATCGTGGATGCTGACGGACGGAAGATGTCCAAATCCGTCGGCAACGTCATCGATCCCTGGGAGATCCTCGATACCCGAGGTGCCGACCCCCTCCGTTGGTGGATGTTCTCGCAGGGCTCCCCGTGGACGCCGACACGGGTCAGTTTCGAAGTGATCGATACCGCCATGAGGGACTCCCTCCTTACCCTGTGGAACATCTGGTCGTTCTTCACCACCTATGCCTCGCTCAATGATTTCGACCCCACCG
>JADGOI010000072.1 GCA_017883075.1 Acidimicrobiales bacterium | reverse complement strand
ATGGCGGGCGAGTTCCTCATTCAGGTGGCCGGACAGGTCGGGTTGGGTGGACGGACCGAGAACGCCCAGACTCAGGGTTACTTCGCGGTGGTCGTGGCGTTGATGACCGTGATCGTGATTGTCGGCATCGTCGTCAATACCGCTTTCAACAGGATCGATCTGGCAGTGCGCCATCGTTACGGCCTGATCGACGCCAACGGACGTTGACCTCTACCTCCTCGGCGCTCACTTGTCGAAGGCTCGGGATCAGCCAGCCTGACGGCAGGGTTGATCTGCTACCACTAGCGTCTGGCGGATGGCCCCCTTTTACCCCCTTCCGTTTGCCATTGTCGCCATGCTGGCGGCCGGCGTCGCGGCACCAGGGTGTTCCTCTTTTTCGTCGTCACCGACACCGTCATCTGGCAACCCGGTGCCAGGGCGCATTGCCATCGAGGGTCCGATGACCGGGCCTCAGTCGGCTACTGGTGTGGATATGTATCGCGGCGCTCAACTTGCGATTGACCAGATCAACGCAGCCGGCGGGGTCGACGGGGTGAAGTTACTGCTGGTGCGAGCCGACGATGCGGCGCTTCCGGGTACCGGGGTCACCGTAGCCAAGCACATGGTGCAACAAGGCGTATTCGGCGTGGTGGGACCGTTCAACTCTGGAGTCGGAGTGGAAAATCTCTCCATCTACCGCTCGGCCGGCACAGCGATCGTGCGTCTCACCAGTGCCCACCAGACCCAGGGTTTCGGAGTTACCACCCAACCGATGGACGTCCAGGTGGCACCGGTGGAAGCAAAAGAGCTCACCGATCAACTCCACGCCACCCGGGTTGCCATCATCTACGACACCTCTGCCTATACGGCCAGCATCGCCACCCAGCTCGAGGGACTGTTGACGGTGGCCGGGCACGCCCCGATCACGGTCGTGCCGGTACATGAGAGCCAGACGAACTTCAACACTGTCCTGGCCACGGTCAAGGAGGCACATCCCGACGTGCTGTATATCGCCGCCTACGGCACAGTGGCGGGCCAGATAGCCGAACAGGCAGCCCAACTCGGCGTGGGGGGCAGGTGTTTCGTGGACCTGGCTGCGCAGGGTCCCGACTTTGTCGCCGCCGCCACCGGCCCTGTGGCTCAAACATGCCTGAACAGCGGAGTACCCTCCGCTCAGCAATTTACGGGGGCGACGGCCTACGTATCCCAGTACCAGGCCGATTTCCATGCCGCCCCAGGTACCTGGGGCACTTTCACCTATGACTCGGTGGAGCTGTTGGCGAAAGCGGTGATGGCGGCCGGCGGCTGGAAGCAAACTGCCACTCGCGCCGCTCTCTCCCATACCGTCGATATGACTGGTATCACTGGGAAGATCACCATCGATCCGGGCACCGGGAACCGGGTCGACGCCCCGGTGGTGGTGCTCGGAATCGACCCCGCCGGCAATTACGTCATCGATCCGACGTGGGCCCAGGCCACTGGCTTCCCACTTCCCCCCAGCTCTGGTCGGTAGACATGGTTCGATCTTGACCTGCTCCATCACCTATCGACCAACCGACGTACCATCCAGCCACGCCGTTGCCACAATCTGACAGGAGTCTGATGAATATCGAGGAGTTCTACAGTGCCGATGAGCGGCGCCGACAGTCAGCCGAGATCGAGCTGGGGACGAACTGGTATGACGCCAGCGGAAACCGGTACGAGCTGAGCTGGGTGGAGGACACCGGGGAGTTGTACGCCATGCTCGAGATGGTTCCCGAGGCCGGCTCATATACGCCGTTCGGGGATGTCGAGGTGGAGAACCTCTCGGTTGACGAGGTGATCGTCACGATCATCGGTTACATCGCCACTCGCGACGAGGTGGAGAAAGTGCTGGCCGGGTGGGATGCCGAAATGGCCAAACCGGACGGGATCACCTGGGTCGCAGATCGCCTCCGTCAGCACGGTGTGCCCGGCACGGCACCGACCCCGGCGGGCTAACTCGGTTGGCGTACCGCCGCGCCGCCGCACCGCCATGCCGCCGCATGTCGGCGACTACCGGACCGTTCAGCTCCCAGGAGCGGGCAGGTCGAGCATGGTGGCCAGTAGCTGTGTGGCCAAGTTGTTGGTTTCGAAGTCCGAATCGATCGGCAGGATGTCCGAGTCCTTCAACAGGCCCCCCAGCCGAGCCAAGATGAGGGCGAACCGGAAGCCGGCGAAGACTTCGTAGTACTCGATGTTCTCCATGTCGCGTCCCAGCAGCTCGCCGTAACGGGTAATGGTGGCTTCGCGGCTGGGGAACCCCGCGGGTCGATCCAGGTTGATGGTGTCGGTGAACTGACGGTCGAAGTAGAGCCACCACCCGAGATCCATCTCCGGTTGACCCAAGCAGGTCATCTCCCAATCGAGCACGGCCACACATCTGAAATTGTCGAAGATCATGTTGCCGATGCGGCTGTCTCCCCACAGCAGCGCCATCGGTGCATCTTCGGTGGGGCGGTTGGTCTCCAACCACTCGAGGGTGGCCGATGCCACAGGGATGGGTCGCCCTTCGGCGGCCCACGAGTAGAATTCCCGGTAGTACGACAACTGTTGGTCGAGTCCGGTCGAGCCTCGGCGGGGGTTGTCGAGGAATCCGAGCCCGAGACCCTTCCAATCGGTGGCGTGCACCTTGGCCATGGCGTCCAACCCGCTCCACCAAAGTCGTTCCTGCTCTTCTGGCGAAGCATCCACCAGCCATCCACCCGACGCATAGGGAGGATTGTCCGTTGGCACCTTCCCGTCGATGCACTCCATGACCGCGAATGGTGCTCCGAGGAGTGAGGCGTCCTCTTCGATGCCCACTACCGACGGCATGGGAACATCGGTCTGCTCAGCGACGGTGCGCATCACCCGACACTGTCCAACGAAGTCAGGGTCGAGAAAGACCGTATAGCCGGTCGGGGCCACCCGGGCCACCAGGCGATGGTCGGTAGATGCCGTCCCTGGTTCATCCCAGGTGGCATCGAACAGGATGGTCTCGCTCGAGAATCCATTGGTCGGTGGCGACTCGAGATTGCTGACCTGAACATTGGCGATCCCGGCGATGTGGGTTTTCACCCATGCCGCCAAGGTGACGCAGGTCTCGGCTGGGTCACGGTGGGTGGTCTCAGGCATGCGGAAAGTATGGCCTGTCCGAAAGGGAAGCGTCCGCTCCAGTAACCCTTGCACCACCGATGGTGGCACACGCCAACGGTCGTCAGCGGGAACTTCGGTCGGATTCAAACTCCAACCACCTCCACCATGTCCTCGAGGCCTTCGAAATGATCAACCCGGCGGGCATGGCGGCGGCATCCGTCCGCAGGCGGTAGCCATGCCGACGTCTACCGGGGAGTCATAGAGGGCTGCCAGTTTCGTCAGTCGACGAGGGCCGATTCTTCGGGCCATGGACCTACGATTGCACAACAGATGCAGATGATCTGTCCGAAAGGGCGAGCGCCGCAGCGGGCCGGGCGTTGTAGGGTCCCATGGGTCGGACAGCGGATTCGGATCGGGGAGCAGCAATGGAGGTGGTTGTCGACCTGGGTACGGCAGGAGTTGCCCTCCATCAACCCGACGACCTGGAGCGGTTCGCGGTGCGGGCGGTATCCCACCGAACCGATGATGGAGCCGTCGAGGGACAGGCCACGACAGCCCTCGACTCCCTCGCCGCCGCACTGCGAGAGCACGACATCGGCCGGGTGGATCCCGATGGGACCGTCTTCATCCCTCCTGACGCGGTGAGGGCCTTGGCGGCTCAAGCTGCGTCGAACGTAGGCGGCCAACTCCCGGCCGAATGGGAGACCAACTTCGCGTCGATGCTCGAGTTCGCCGCCTCCAAGGGTTGGATCGCCGGCGACGGCGCCATGGCTGCGCATATCGAATGGAGTGATGCCTGATGCGATTCTCTTACGCGGAGTCGATGATCGACCCCACCATGTATCTGCCGCTGGCCCGAGCCGTCGAAGACGCCGGCTACGACTCCGTGGTGGTGCCGGACAGCATCTGCTACCCGAAGGTGTCCGATTCGACCTATCCGTTCTCGCCCGATCACACCCGCGAGTTCTTGGAGGACAAACCGTTCATCGAACCGTTCTCGCTGATCCCGGCCATGGGGGCGGTGACCGAGCGGATCCGGTTCATCACCTTTGTACTGAAGCTCCCCATGCGCCACCCCTTGTTGGTGGCCAAGCAGGCCACCTCGGTGGCAGTGATGACCCAGAACCGATTGTCGCTGGGGGTGGGCTCCAGCCCATGGCCGGAGGACTATGAGTTGTGTGGTGTGCCCTGGGAAGGGCGTGGGCGTCGTATGGATGAGGCCATAGCTATCGTGCGCGGCCTGTCAGCCGGTGGTTATTTCAGCCACCACGGCGAGGCCTACGACCTCCCCTCGGTGAAGATCTCGCCCACTCCGAGCGAGCCCATCCCGATTCTCATAGGTGGGCATGCTCCCGCTGCGCTGCGCCGTTCCGCTCGAGCCGACGGATGGCTGCACGGTGGGGGTGACCCGGCCGATCTGCCTGTGCTGCTCGAAAAGCTGGGTCGGATCCGCCAAGAGGAAGGCACCGCTGATCGGCCGTTCGAGGTGCACGTGATCTCGATGGATGCATACTCCATCGACGGTGTTCGCCGTCTCGAAGAGCAAGGGGTCACCGATGTGATTGTCGGCTTCCGGTGGCCGTACTCGGTCGGGCCGGATACCGAGACCCTGCAGACGAAGCTGGACAATCTTCGTCGCTTCGCCGACCAAGTGATCAGCAAAGTGGATGCATGACGACAGCCCGGGACCTGGGGAAGGCATCCATGGCGGCGGTGGAGGCACACGACCGGGCGGGATGGCTCGCCCTCTTCGCCGACGACGCTGTCGTCGAGGATCCCATCGGCCCGTCGGTGTTCGACCCCGAGGGAAAGGGCCACCGTGGCCCCGAGGCCATCGCCGCCTTCTATGACAATGTGATTGCCGCCAACGAATCGATCAAGTTCACCATTCGCCAGTCGTTTCTCTGTGGCGACGAAGTCGCCAATGTCGGGGTGATCCGGATCACCTTCGCCGGTGGCTCCGCGGTGGAGGTGGACGGCGTCTACACCTACCGCTGCTCGCTCGATGGGAAGATCGGCGCGCTGCGGGCCTATTGGGAGGCCGACGCCGTCCGCTCCATCACCTAGCGCCTCAGTCTCGATGCCGGTCTCCGGGCTAGCTGGTGAACCCGTACTGATGGTGGGGTCCCATCACCGCGCATTCGAACATCCCGTAGCCGACCTGCCCCTGGTAGGTGAACTTGGCCGCGTACTCGGTCAGGCCCCAGTCCATGTACGACGCGTCGGTGGCGGGGATCTCCTGTCCCTGGACCACCAGGTCGCCCTGGTACATCCCGTGTTTCCAATCGGGCTCGAGCCCATATCCCGTCCCCAGTAGCAGGGGGAACGCCAGCAACGTCTCGACCTCGACTTCTGCCGTCTTCTTCCCTCGGGCGCCGAAGTAGGAAAGAGTGGCGCCGATGACCTTACGGGTGCCGGGCTCAAAGCGGAGATCGTGCTCGGGGCGCCCCAGCCACTCAGGCTCCCGACCTGAGCCCACCGGGAAGGCTCGGTGGGCGTCGCTCATGACGCGTTCTCCGTCCGGTCGCTCCTGGATGATGGTGACCAACGCGTGATCCTCGAATCGGACCGGTGCATAGATCCAAAAGAACCCACCGGCGGCGTCGGTCACCCGAATTCCGGGGTGCTCCGACTCTCCTACCGGCCGGATTCCCCACGAGCGGTCACGCGATCCCCACCAGCGGTCAGGGGTGAGGGTGATCTCGCGACCACCGACTTTCAACATCCCGGTCCACGAGCCGGTTTGCGCGAATCGGGTGGAGTCGAACGTCACCCGGCTGAACTGACGATCGAAGTGGCGTGACTCGAGGAGCGCTTCGGAGAAACCGTCGTAGACGGCATCGAGTTCGATGCCATGCTCATTGGGCTCCACCACCACCCGGACCCGCTTCAGACCCTCTTGGACCTCCACCCGGATCGGCCCCACCGAGGCGTCCATCCGGTCGATTCCCAGGGTCCTCGACGAGCGGATCACCCGGTGGTTGTCCCCCCACAGCACCGAAACGAAGGCGTCGGCGACACTGAGGTTCGGGTAGTGACCGACGCCGATGACCGCAAACAGCTCCTGGTCGGTGCCGTGGACGTCGCCGGTGCCGTGGATATTGAAGTAATAGCGATCGTAGAAGTTCCGGTCCGATGTCTGCACGAAGCGCATCGGCTCGGAAATCTGGTGCACCGGGTAGTCGTCAAGGGGAGAGAGCACAATCGGGAGCGTACTGGCCTCGGCGAGGCCGAGTCGGATCGGCCGGCACCCCCGGTTGTCCCTGCCGGTCCCCTCCTGGCTACGATCGGGGCACCGGAGTAGAACCGGTTCCATCGAGGGAGGGCCCATGAAGTCGTACGATCGTCTGTTCATCGGGGGGGAATGGGTCGAACCGTCCTCGTCATCCACGTTCGACGTGGTGTCGCCCTCCAACGAGGAGCTGGTGGGCCGGGTTCCCGAGGCGCAGAATGCCGATATCGACCGGGCGGTATCGGCTGCACGTGAAGCCTTCGACCACGGCCCCTGGCCGCACATGACCCCCGCTGAGCGTGCAGTGGTCCTGACCAAGGCGGCGGATGCCATCCGCAACGACATGCAAGGTATCGCCGAGCTGATCTCCAACGAGATGGGCTCGCCGGTGGCATGGGGCACCTTGGCCCAGGTGTTTGCCCCGACCATGATCATGGATTACTACGCCGGGCTCGGTTCCACCTTCGCCTTCGACACGGTGAAGGACGGACTTCTCGGTCCGGTGATGGTGACCAAGGAGCCGGTCGGTGTGGTGGCGGCCATCACCCCGTGGAACGTGCCGCTGTTTCTGGCCGCGGCCAAACTGTCCCCGGCGTTGCTGGCTGGTTGCGCGGTGGTATTCAAACCGGCACCCGAGACCCCCCTCGACGCCAACGTGTTGGCCGAGATTCTGGCCGAGGCCGGGCTGCCCAAGGGCGTCCTGAGTGTGGTGCCGGCCGGCCGGGAAGTCGGCGAGTACCTGGTGAATCATCCCGGGGTGGACAAGGTGTCCTTTACCGGCTCCTCGGTTGCCGGACGCAAGATCGGCGCAGCCTGCGGGGCCAACCTCAAGCGGGTCAGCCTCGAACTCGGTGGGAAATCGGCCGCCATCCTGCTGGACGACGTGGACCTCGATGTCACGCTGCCCCTCATGATGCCCAATGCCATTATGAACAATGGCGAAGCCTGCATCTCCCTCACCCGTATCCTCGCACCTCGCGACCGATATGCAGAGGTGAGTGAAGCGCTGGTCGAGCAGGTCCGAGCCATGAAGGTGGGGGACGCCCTCGATCCCACCACCGAGGTCGGACCGCTGGTCGCCGAACGCCAGCGCGAGCGGGTGGAGAGCTACATCCGCATCGGACAGGAAGAGGGAGCGAAGATCGCCATCGGAGGCGGCCGCCCCGAGGGATTCGACAAAGGATGGTTCGTTGAGCCAACCGTCTTTGTCGATGTCGACAACTCCATGCGCATCGCCCAGGAGGAGATCTTCGGTCCGGTCCTGTCGGTCATCCCCTATGACGACGAGGCTGACGCCGTGCGGATCGCCAACGACTCCGACTACGGCCTGTGCGGCGCGGTCTATAGCCGCGACAATGACCGTGGTCTCGGTGTGGCCCGACAGGTTCGCACCGGCACCTACATGGTGAACTCCAACATCCCCATCGACTTCTCGTCCCCCTTCGGTGGTTACAAGGCATCAGGGGTGGGTCGTGAGTTCGGTGAGGACGGCCTCGAGTTGTTCCTCGAGAAGAAGACCATCACCCTCCCGGCGGGCTATTACCCGACAGTCTGATCGGGACGGAATCGGCGGTACCGGTGGTGGGGGGAACCGAGCCGGGGACGCATCGTGAAGGCGTGCTCGTATGTGCCGCCATCGTGATCCTCACATGAACGAACCGGCTCGCACCACGGTCCCGGGTCCCATATCGCCGTGGCCGATGTGGTCATCGCCTTCGCCTGCCCGGTCGATGCGGTCGACCTGGCCCATTGCTGATCGGTGCCGCCCACCCTGGTGACGTCGTTGTTCACCAAGCAACACGGGGACAACCCGTGAACTGCATTCTTGATAGTGCTCCCGGTGACCTGTGGGGGATCCGCCTTGCTGATTGCGGCCCGGAAGCACCTCGAGGCGGATACCCTGCGCCTGTTCGATTTAGTGGTGGAGCCGGCGACCGGCCAGCAGGTCGAGTCCTGACCGTCGCCGGGATGAGCCGCTACCCGCTTCACTGGTAGGTCTGCGAAACTGTGGCGGTCAACCCGCCGGCCTGACCAGACCGGTTCTCGATCGAGTCCGGAGGCGTCTGCCCAGATGAGTCATGCTGCCTACGCGGCTGGCAACAAGCCACCCAAGGATGCGGTGATTTCCACCGTGGCCCGTGGTCGAACCATCACCTTCGGATTCATTCCCGCCCTCGACGGGCTGCGGGCCCTGGCTGTCCTCGGGGTGATGATGTATCACGGGGGAGTCCCTGTTCTCGGGGGTGCGTTCCTCACCATCGACGTATTCTTCGTCCTTTCGGGATTCCTGATCACTTCTCTGTTGATCGGGGAGTGGCGGAAGAAGCTGACGATCCAGCTCGGGAAGTTCTGGGCCCGCCGGGCCCGGCGTCTGCTTCCGGCCCTGTTCGTGATGTTGATCGGGGTGGCCATCTACGCCAAGGTCTTCGCTCCTTCAGGAGAGTTCGCCAATCTCCGCCTCGACTCCCTGTCCGCCTTGTTCTACGTGGCGAACTGGCACTTCATATTCGCCGGAACCAACTATTTCAACCTCACCGCTCACCAGTCACCGCTCCAACACATGTGGTCGCTCTCGATCGAGGAGCAGTTCTATATTGCTTGGCCTCCGGTGGTGCTTGCCATGCTGTATGTGGGCAACAAGCTGCGGGCCTCACGGCGGTTGTGGCCGTTGTTCGTCACCGCGGTGGTGGGGGCCATCGGGTCAGCGGTCGACATGGGCCTCCTCTATCACGGGCCGGCGTCGGTCATGCGTGTCTATGAAGGTACCGACACCCGTTCCCAGGATCTCCTGGTCGGCGCGGCACTGGCCGTTGGCATGGCCATGTGGGCCCAGCACCGCCGAACCCTCCCCGAGGGTGAGGACCCACGTGGTGGGTTGGAAGGATCGCCGGCCCCGATCCACCGCCGTGAACTCCGTCGCCGGCGGATTGCCGGGGTCACACCGATCGCGGCCTGGGAGATCACGGATAGCCGTTGGCGAACGGCTCTGGGAGTTGTGGGGTGGGTCACCATCGCCGCCTTCGCCTACCTTTGGTCCCATCTTTCGGAACCCACCGCATTTCTATACCGGGGGGGCTTCTTCGTGGTGGCGGTGGGGGTGGCCATCGTCATCTTCACCGCGGTGACCAACCAGCTCGGATCGGTGTCACGAGCGCTCGGGAACTCGGTTCTCCAGTACGTGGGAAAGATCTCCTATGGCGCCTACCTGTGGCACTTTCCACTGTTCGCGATGCTGTCGGCTTCGAACCTGCATCTGATCGGCTACCCACTCCTGGTCATCCGGGTCGGTGTCACCCTATTGGTCGCCACCATCTCGTTCAATCTGGTGGAGGAGCCCATCCGTCGGGGCAGGATGCGCTCGCTCACCGAATGGCGGGCATGGTTGATGACGTCGGGTGCCGTCCTTGGGGTGGTGGCGGCCACAGTGGTGGCCACGCTGCCATCAGCGGCTGACGCCGCCCCCACTTCGATCACACGGCCGCAGGGGGCACAGTACAGCGGCCCTCCGGTGAGACTGGCCATCTTCGGCGATTCGGTGGCTTCCCGACTGGCATCGGCGATGTCGCTGAGCAATCTCCAGCAGAGTTACGACGTCAATCTCGACAATGGGGCCCTGATCGGCTGTGGCGTCGTTCGCAGTACCCAATACATCAGCCACGGGGTCGCGGATCCGATGGATGCACCGTGCAATTCAACTTCTCCGGTGTCCCAGCAGTGGCCCGCTGAGTGGGCCGGGGACCTCCGGCGGTTCCAACCCAATGTGGTGGCTGTCTTGGTGGGTCGTTGGGAGATCAGTGACCGGCTCATCGACGGGCGCTGGATGCATATCGGCGAGCCGACCTTCGACGCCGTCCTCAAGCAGTCGTTGGAACGGGCTGTCGCTGTCGGTACGTCGACAGGCGCGTCGATGATGCTGATGACGGCTCCGTGCTTCGACTCGGGCGAACAGGCCAATGGCCGATCATGGCCCGAAGACTCGGCCACCCGATTGACCGAATACAACACCATCCTTCGTCAGGTTGCGGCCGAACATCCCGCCACCGTGGAGGTCGACGATTTTGGAGCCCAACTGTGTCCCGGTGGGCGCTTCGTCCTATCTCTCGACGGGGTTCAGATCCGCGACGCCGACGGCATTCACATCGTGCCGACCGCGGCAGCGGGACAGTGGCTGGACGCGCGTTTGTTGCCCGAAGTAGTCCGCCTGGGTCGGCTGCAGATGGAGCGCGAGGGACAGCGTTCCTCGGCGTCGTCCTCCATCCGGGCGGGGTGACCGGATCGGGTGGACGGGCCGGTCGGGTCAGTCTTCTGCTGAATGCTTCGGATGATGGGGCCGGGTTGAGCTTCCGCTCATCCGGTTGACGAGTTGCCAGGAACGGTGGCCGGGGCTGGGGCGGTGGCTGGCGGGGGAATGGACGAAGGCGGGAGTGGCTGGAATGGACTGGATTGTTTGGCCACCACACACTGGTCGGTCAGCGCGGAGATCAAGGCGGACTCGGGGACCCGGCTGTTCTCTGACACCGTGGTCATCAGGGCTTGCCATTGTGCGTCCTTCCCGGCGGCCCGGGCGGCGAGTGGAAGGGCATCCTGGAGCTGGATATACGCCTGTTGCATGAGCTCTGCCGAGCGGGCGGCGCCCGATTCCGACGACGCCTGTTTGTAGAGGCTGATCGATCGATCGATATGGACACACGCGGATCGCGCCAGTGATACGCCGCCGCCACTGCATGCCGCTAGTCCGATCCCGCACCCAACGATGATGATGAGCCCGGTGGCCCAGCGGGGTAGCGCCCGACCGATTCGACGGACGCTCACTCCAACCAGCCGCCGGCTGAGTCGAGGAGGTAGCGGCTGACGGCCAGGCACCTGTCGAAGACATCGCACATCATCTCTTCACCGGCCAAGACCCGGGTCAACGAGACAGGGGAGCGGGCCACGATGGTGAGCCGGCGCTCAGCGGCATCGGTGGCCGAGGCGTAGGAATCAATGGCGGACACTTCTAGTGGAAGTTCGATCCCGCCTATCCCAGCCAGGTCGATGGCCAGGCGCAGAAGGTCAGGACCATGGGGAAGGGGTGGGAGGGCCCAGGTGAAGGTCAGCGGAAAATGGAACTCATCGGGAGGATCCTCGTCCTCAGCGAGTCCGAATACGGCATCCTCGAACGAGAGCAGGGTGCGGGGATCGACCTCAAGGGCGAGGTGAAGGTCGAGAGGGCCTCCGCAGCCATCCTCAGGGTGGAGCTCGACTTCCCAGACTTGACGAAGGGAGTAGGTCTCAACGAAATGGCGCTCGTCGTGAACATGGAAACCATGGTCAACGGAGTGATCCTTGAGGTCGGCCACGTATCCGGCCACATCGATAACTGCCACAGGACCGCCAGCCTACCGGTCCTGGTTCGCCTCCAGTAGCGTCGGCTTGTGAACGATGAAATGCTCCTGTCCGTACTCCATGACGCCGGCACTGCAGTAGCTGAGGCCTTGGCCGGGTTGGGAGACTGGGGTCTGGCCGGAACCAGAGACGGCCAGTACCGGTCGGATCTGGCCGCCGATGCCGCCGCGGTGGCCGTCCTCGAAAAGGCCGGCCTGGGTGTGATGTCCGAAGAGTCGGGCCTGCACGGGGGTGATCGCGATGTCGTGGTCGTGCTGGATCCGGTGGATGGCTCCACCAATGCGTCGCGTGGGATCCCCTGGTACGCGACGAGTCTGTCCGCAGTGGATGGCGATGGGATGAGGGCGGCGGTGGTGGTGAACCAGGCGTCGGGTGTGCGCTTCGAAGCTTCCCGGGGCGGCGGAGCCCGGCGTGACGGAGACCCCATTCAACCCTCGGGGTGCAGGTCGCTGGGGGAGGCGATCATCGGGTTTTCTGGCTACCCGCCCTCCTATTTCGGCTGGTACCAGTATCGGGGATTGGGGGCGGCCGCGCTTGATCTCTGTGCGGTGGCCGAGGGGGTCCTCGACGGTTACGCGGTGGTCGGGGGTTCTTCGCTTGGAAGTTGGGACTACCTGGGCGGCATGTTGGTGTGTGTCGAGGCGGGTGCCGTCGTTCGAGAATCGCAGGACCGGGAGTTGGTCACGCTGTCCCATGTCGATCGGCGCACTCCGCTGGCCGCAGCGACACCCGAACTGCTGGCGGAATTGGGCAACGCCTCGGCGGGTAGCGTTGTGCCTTCGGGCGTTTAGCTCAGTTGGTTAGAGCAGCTGCCTTACAAGCAGCAGGTCGTGGGTTCGAGTCCCTCAGCGCCCACCTCAGCGCCCACCCTGACCAGGACTTTTGTACCTTGGTCCACCCCCGCTCCGAGATGAAGGGCACCAAAACCTCGATCGCGCCGCTCGGTCCCGGCCAGAAACCCTTTCTCGCCGCTGCCACGTTGTGATTGCGGCCGCACCCGAGTACAGAACCTACCCTTGCCGGAGGCGAGCGATTGCTCCCCTCTCGGGATGTCGAAGGGA
>JADGOI010000182.1 GCA_017883075.1 Acidimicrobiales bacterium | reverse complement strand
CTGCGCCGGCACCTACCGGAGCTGAAGGTGCGGGTGGTGAACGTCGTCGACCTGGTATTGGCCATGGAGGAAGGAACGACGACCACCCCCTTCGACATGGTGATGCTCAACGATCCCGACCGGTTTCGCCTGGTCATCGACGTGCTCGATCGGGTCCCCGGGCTCGAACCCCGCACCGCGACGTTACGCCAGGAGATGGTCGACGCCCGGCTCGATGCCCGCCGCTACGGGCGGGAGCACGGCGAGGACCCGCGGGAGATCGCCCGGTGGCGATGGGACGCGGCCGCGGCGGACTCGGAGTAGTGGTGTCGGATTTCGACATTGCCCCGGGTTGGCGCAACGGTCCGAACCTGTCCGGTTCGGCACGGTCCGCACTGCAACTCGGCATCGCTCAACGTCCCGGTAGAGCCGTTCCGGTAACCTTGATCCCAAGCCGGGCTCCATCGTCACCATGGACGATGACGACATGCAACAGCTCATCGAACGTAGTCGAGCTGCCTCAAATATCGGACGACTGACTGTGTCTGACCCGGCTCGACGTTCAACCCATAGTGAACTTGGAACGACTGTGGCTCTCGACGAGACCTTTGAGGCGATCGTGTTCGACTGGGACGGCACTGCGGTGCCGGATCGACAAGCCGATGCCTCCGAGGTGCGAGGACGCATCGAGGCGCTCTCTGCTGCCGGTGTACACGTGATCATCGTGACCGGCACCCACGTTGGGAACATCGACAGCCAACTCGGGGCGAGGCCTCAGGGTAGGGGTCGGTTGTACATTTGCTGCAACCGGGGCTCCGAGGTCTTCGCGGTGACCGGCACCGGACCGAAGCTCGTGCTGCGGCGCACCGCCAGCCCGGAGGAAGACCGTGCGCTGGATCAAGCGGCCGAGCGGACCGTAGAGCGCCTCCGAAAGCGAGGTATCGAGGCGAACGTGGTGTCCGAGCGGATCAATCGCCGCAAGATCGATCTTATTCCTGTCCCAGCATGGGCCGATCCCAAGAAGGCCGACATCGCCCAACTCGCTGAAGCGGTGGCGGCGCGGCTGGCCTCCGCAGGAATTGCGAACCTGGCTGAAGTCATCGCGCTCGCCGCCGAGCTCTCCCGAAGTTCCGGCCTGGCCGATCCACGAATCACCAGTGATGTGAAGCACATCGAGATCGGGCTGACCGACAAGTCCGACTCGGCACACTGGGCGGCTGACTGGCTATCCCACCAGGGAGTCGCCGGTGGACTGGTACTGATCGGTGGCGACGAATTCGGGTCGATCGGCGAAGTGGCCGGCAGCGACTCTCTGATGATGGTGGATGCCTTCACCCGCGCCGTGGTCGTCTCAGTCGGGGTTGAACCGGGAGGGGTGCCCCATCAGGTTGTGCACCTCGGGAATGGTCCAAAGCGTTTCATCGAACTGCTCGACGGACAGCTCTCGCGCCGGGCAGCGTTGCGGGTGCCGAACATCGATCTTGACCCGGCCTGGGTGGTTCCACTGCCCACCACCCGCGCCAAGGAGCGCGTCGCCGAGGCGCTCGGAGCATTAGGCAACGGATTTGTGGGCACGCGAGGCTCCCGGGAGGAGGACGGCCGAGACACCGGCCCTCTGTTTCTTGTGAACGGTGCCTACACCCAAGACGGAGACCTCATCCCCGGCCCGAACTGGACCAGCCTCGAGCGACCCGGCGTGGACCGTCGACATACCGAGCGGCGCCTGCTCGACCTGCGGGGCGGCACCCTTGTCCGTTTCGGCAACGAGGGCTTCGGTGAACGGTCCATGCGTTTCGTCTCCGTGTCTTCGCCACACGCCCTGGCGCTCCGAGCCGAGGCACCCGAGGCCCATCTCCAACCCGGCGACCCCCTCCGGCCACCTCGGGATGCCACCGACTTCGTAGGTGAAGAACACGGAAGCATGTTCGGCGCCAGAACCGGTCGGGCGGGTGCCGAGATCGCCTTGGCTGCCCGGGACCGGGTGGTCACGACGGCAGATCGTCGAGTAGTCGAGCGGCTGGCCGCCTGGGTCGTGGCTCCCACCGCGAAGAACCGCTTGGACGACGCCTACGATCGGCTCGCACAAGTAGAAGCCACCGGCTTCGACACGTTGCTCGCTGACCATCGGGCGGCGTGGGCATGCCGTTGGGACGACGCCGAGGTGGTCATCGAAGGAGACCCCGAAGCAGAGCTTGCGGCTCGCTTCGCGGTATTCCACCTCCTGAACGCGGCTGCCGACATCGGCGAGTCTGCGGTCGGTGCCCGTGGATTGACCGGCAACGCCTACAGAGGACACGTCTTTTGGGATGCGGATGTCTTCGTGCTGCCGGTTCTGGCAGCCATCCGCCCCGCAGCTGCCCGCGCCATGCTCGAGTACCGCATCCGGCGTCTCCCCACAGCACGCGCAGCAGCAGAGGCTCGGGGTTTACGTGGCGCTCGCTTTCCCTGGGAGTCGGCCGGCGACGGTAGAGACGTCACGCCAGCTTCGGTCCGGGGAAAGCACAACCAGCTCATCCCGATCGCCACCGGCTCGCACGAAAAACACATCGTGGCCGACGTTGCCTGGGCGGCAGCCCACTTCGCAGCCTGGACGGGCGATACCGGCTTCCTCCCGGGAGCAGGTCGTGAGCTTCTCACTGACACGGCTCGCTACTGGGCCAGCCTCATCCGGACCGACGCCGATGGAAACGGTCACCTCTACGGGGTGATGGGTCCCGACGAGTACCACCAGGTCGTCGATGACAACGCGTACACCAACGTCATGGCCCGATGGAACCTTCGTCGCGGTGCCGAACTCCTCTTCCGGTCCGGCGACACGGACACGGCAACGACATGGCGGGCACTGGCTGACGGATTGGTCGACGGGTGGAGCCCTGAGCGAGGACTCTACGAGCAGTTCGCCGGCTACTTCGAGTTGGAGCCTCTGCTCATGTCCCAGGTCGGCCCACCGCCGGTCGCGGCCGACATGCTCCTCGGCGCCGAGCGAGTAGCCGGCTCCCAGCTCATCAAGCAGGCCGACGTGCTCATGCTCCACCACCTCGTGCCAGAAGAAGTGGTGGATGGGTCACTCGAGTCGTGCCTGGCCTTCTATGGGGCCCGGACGGCTCATGGCAGCTCGCTCTCCCCCGCCATCCACGCGTCGCTGCTTGCGCGTGCCGGTAAGCCGCAGCGGGCGGTCGAGCTCTTCCGCCTGGCCGTCCGCCTCGACCTCGACGATCTGACTGGAACAACCGCGGAAGGACTCCACCTGGCGACCATGGGAGGGGTATGGCAAGCACTCGCATTCGGCTTCCTGGGCTTGCGGGCAGAGGGGGGCATGCTCACCATCAACCCCTGCCTCCCGGACGCATGGCTTGCTCTCGGCCTCAAGTTTCGCTTCGGCGGGCAGCCCATTGGCATTCGAGCCGAGCACGAACGGGTCACCATTACCTGCCAAACACCGCTTCTCGTGCGGGTCGCCGATCGGCCGCCGGCGTCGTGCGAGCCCGGTGCCACCACGTTCCCCCTGAAGACGTCCCCCACCCAGCAGAGCCAACGATGAGCATCTTCCTTGCCGGGCTCGACACCCCTGCTGCCCACCGGCCAATGATGGAGACGGCCTGCGAATCGGCCAGTTGACCGGGGCGGATGCGTGGGCGGTCCATGTGCGCGCCGGTCCGTTGAAGTCGGTCGATGCACCTGAGGCGCTCGCCGCGCATAGCGGGGCACCGTTCAAAGTGCTCGATGATCCCGTGGAACCCGCCCTGCTCACCGCGGCCGGTGCGCCAGACGTGATCGCTGTCGTCATCGGAGCCCGGGCTACGCCCGCCGGTCATCGTCCGGTCGGACATACGGCGCGCCACATCCCCGGGGATGTACAAGAACCGGTCGCGTTTGTGCCTCTTGAGATGGTCTCCCCTCGTCTCATCCAGCGACTGCTGGTGCCACTCGAAGGCACTGAGGTGTCCTCACGAATGGTGCTCGCGCATGCTTCCGCTGCTGGTCGCCGATGTCGCGCTTGTGGTCATCCACGTGTTCACCGACACCACCTTGCCCGCATGTTGGATCACCCCGGGCGCGACCTCGAAACCTTGGGAAAAGAGTTCCCCTCCCGCCACTTTCCTCATGCGAGTGACATCGAGTTCCGAACGGGTTCGGTTGCCACTCGGGTGTCCGAGGTGTTCCACGAGCACGACACCGACCTCATCGTCTTGAGCTGGTCTCAGAACCCCGAGCCCGAAAGGGCGCGAGTGATCAGAGA
>JADGOI010000181.1 GCA_017883075.1 Acidimicrobiales bacterium | reverse complement strand
GAGGAGATGAAGGACCTCGAGGAGATCAGTGGAAGACCCCACTTCTACCGGGCAAAAGGATGCTCCGCCTGTGCGAATACGGGTTTCCGCGGCCGGAAGGCCTTGGCGGAATTGATGCCGATGTCCGAAGAGATCAACCGCTTGATTATTGAAGGAGGAACCGTGGACGACATCCATCGGATGGCCGTTTCCCAGGGTATGGTCACCTTGCGCCAGAGTGGCCTACGTAAAGCGATCGAGGGCGAAACGACCCTCGAGGAAGTACTCCGGGTGGTGGCGTGAGCCCCGTCTCGTCGGACACCCGGGCCGAATGGTCGACCAGATTGGCAGAATCGCTGGTCGACGGTGGCTATGCCGTCGAGTCCGACCTGTCGCCGCTGTTGGCCGAGGCGGAGCTGACCGGCCGACCTTTGGCCACCATTCTGATCGAAAGGCAGGTGGCAACCCCGGGGGTGGTGGTGGGTGCCCTGGCCCAACTGGCCCAACTGCCGGCGGTCGATCTGCTGTCGGCGGCACCCGAGCCGCATGTATTCGCCCTCATTCCCGAGGCCCTCAGCCGCGAGTACGAAGCGGTGGCGCTCAAGCGAGACGGGACCCAGTTGGTCGTCGGCTTTGCCGAGCCCCCGACGCCGGAGACCGTCGATGCCCTCTCGACCCTCATCGGCTATCGGGTCGTGCCGATGCTGGCCGATCCGACTGTCATCGCCCGGGTGTTGTCATCGGGACCAGTTCGGGTGGCAACCGAAAGCGGAATCTCCGGGGTGGAGTCGGACGAGGAAGATGAGCCCACCCAGGGGATGCTGCCGATGGCGGTCGATAACGCAATGCCCCTTCACATCGACGACCTGCTGCGCTACGCGGTCTCGGTGGGAGCATCGGATCTGCACCTGACCGCCGAAATGCCCGCTTGCATCCGACTGAACGGTGCCATCCGCCCGATCGAGGGTTGTCCAATGTTGGGGAGCGAAGGCATTCGCGACATGGTGTTCGGGATCCTCCCGGCGTCGCTGCGCGAGCGATTCGAAGCCGAGCACGAGTTGGATACCTCGCATTCGATTGCCGGCGTCGGCCGCTTCCGGATGAATGTCTCGATGCAACGGGGCACGGTGGCTGTCGCCATGCGACCGATCCCCCACGAAATACCGTCATTCGATTCTCTCGGGATCCCCGAACCGGTCCGGGCCTTCGCTGAACTTCGGAGAGGTCTGGTGCTGGTCACCGGGCCCACCGGTTCGGGAAAGTCCACCACCCTGGCGTCCCTGGTCGACATCATCAACCGCACCAAGCCGTTGCACATCGTCACCATCGAGGACCCGATCGAGTTCCTCCATTCCCACAAGCGGTCGATCATCGACCAGCGAGAGATCGGCGAGGACACCGATTCATTCTCCGAGGCCCTTCGTCGGGTATTGCGTCAGGACCCCGATGTCATTCTGGTGGGGGAGCTCCGTGACCTCGAGACGATTTCGACGGCCCTGACGGCGGCGGAAACCGGTCACCTGGTGTTCGCCACCCTCCATACCCAAGATGCCGCCTCGACGGTGGACCGGATCATCGACGTGTTTCCCACGTCTCAACAAGAGCAGATCCGGGTGATGTTGGCGGCAACCCTCGAAGGTGTGGTCACTCAGCAGCTTCTGGTGAACAAGGAGGGGACCGGACGGACAGCCTGCTGTGAGGTATTGGTCTGCACCACCGGGATCCGGAACCTCATCCGCACGGTCAAGACGCATCAGATCTACTCGCTGATGCAGACGGGTAGTACGTATGGGATGCAGACGATGGACCAGGGCCTGGCCAAATCGGTACGGAGCGGGCTGATCTCCGAGAGCGTGGCGTTTGATCGCTCTCATAATGAAGACGACCTTCGGGCCCATCTCAACGCCTGAACCGAAACAACAACCCTCCGGAATGGGGAACTGTGTCACTCACGTTCGAATACAAGGTTCGGGACCAATCGGGAAGCCTGGTCGAGGGGCAGCTCGAGGGCGACAGCATGGCGTTGGTGGTTCGGAAACTGCGCGAGATGGGCTACATGCCCATCTCTGTCACTCCGAAATCCAACGTCAACTTGAGAACCGAGATCAAGATCCCGGGGATCTCCGACCGGGTCAAGCTGAAGGAAGTGGCCGTCGCCACCCGTCAGCTATCGACCATGGTCGATTCGGGACTGTCGGTGGTTCGTTCCCTCGGGATTTTGGGCGGCCAGGTGGAGAACAAGGAATTGTCACGCATCCTGTTGGCGGTGCGTCTCGACGTCGAGCACGGCTCCGCACTTTCGGTGGCGTGTGCTGAACACCCCAAGGTGTTCTCTGAACTGTTCTGCACCCTTGTCCACGCCGGGGAAGTCGGAGGCAATCTCGATGAGGTGTTGGGCAACTTGGCCACCACCATCGAGAAGCAGGCCAATCTCAATCGCATGATCCGCTCGGCGATGACCTACCCGGCGGTGGTGCTGTCAGTGATGGTGGTCATCTTCACCGCCATGATCCTCTTCATCGTGCCGGTGTTCCAGAATCTCTTCAAGAGCCTGGGCGGGAAGCTGCCTTTGCCGACCCAAATCCTCATCGATGTGTCGACGATCGTTGCCAGCCCGTGGGTACTGGTGATCATCGCTGCCATCATCGGGGGCATCTACGGTCTGCGGAAGTGGATCGCCACAGATGAGGGAAGAGTCAAGTGGGACCGGCTGATGTTGCGCCCTCCGATCTTCGGGCCGCTGTTCCACAAGGTGGCCCTGGCCCGAGTCACCTCGACATTGGCCTCGTTGATGAGCTCGGGTGTGCCCATTCTCGAATCCTTGGACATCTGTGCCGACACGGCCGGGAACCGAACGGTCGGCGATGTACTCCGTAAGGCGAAGGATGGTGTCCGCGCCGGCCGTCCCCTGGCCGATCCACTTCGTGAACACGAGGACGTCATCCCTTCGCTTGTCGTCCAGATGATCGAAGTGGGGGAGCAGACAGGTGCACTCGACGCCATGCTGAGCAAGGTGGCCGAGTTCTACGACCAAGAGGTCGAGGCGACGGTGAACAACCTGACGTCTCTGCTCGAGCCGCTGCTCACGGTCTTCATGGGTGCCGGCGTGGGCACCATGGTCATCTGTCTCTATCTGCCCATGTTCAGCTACATCAAGCTGGTCCATTAGCCCGGGAGCTGTCGGCGGGGTGGGGCTCACTCGTCGTATGGGCAACTGTCGCGTTTCGGCAGCAGATTTCTACGAAAATGCTGGCAGGAGCGTTGAACTTCTCCTAAAGTTCTGACATGTAAGTGCCGAAGGTATGGATAGAACCAAAATGAATTGCCCCCGTGGCCAACTCGGATGCGGGGCTCAGGTCCATTGACCGAAAACCAACACAGGAGGACATCATGTTGTCAAGCCTTATGCGGCGCTTGAACGAGCGGCGTGCCGCTGAGTTCGAGGCAGAAGGATCGGCTGAAGCCGGTTTCACCCTCATCGAGCTGATGGTCGTGCTGCTCATTCTGGCCATTCTGCTTGCCATCGCCATTCCGACGTTCCTCGGTGTGACGGGTTCGGCCAACGACCGGGCGGCTCAGTCCAACCTGAACACGGCGCTGACCAATGCGAAGACCATCTATCAGCAAAGCAATCAGGCGTACCCGACTGCGGCGTCGCAGCTTGCCTCAAGCATTAGCTCCTATGAGCCATCGCTCCCGATGACCACCGGCACCAGCGTGACCTCCGGAAAAGTCGGCGCGTACACGGACCAGGGCACGACCTTCAATCCGAACGCGGCCTTGCTCTTTTCCCTGGCGAAGAAGACCAATGAGTGTTGGTGGGTCGCTGACAACACCGCCTTGATGACTACTATCACGCCTGCGACAGTCGGTGCTCCCTGGAGTTCTACAGCGACCTCCACCGGTCTCGAAGCCTCAGGTCATGCGGGGGTCCCGGTGGCACAGGGAATCTTCTACGGCGTTTACAAGCTGGCCACCGGTGGCACCTGCGACACAGGTACCCTTGCCACCGCCCTATCGACCGTCAGCACCACTGCGTTTCCGTCGGCACAGTGACCTCCGGGTGAATCGGGCAACGTGGCTCGGTTCACTACCGGAATTACCGGCCGACTTGGCGTCCACCAATCGACAGTGCCCCTCTTCGGAGGGGCACTGTCGCGGACGGGGTAAACATCACCGGCACTCGGTTTGAATGTGGTCAGTTGAGAGATGGAGAGAGGATGTGGCGTGTGTTGACGGGATCTACTCTGACTGACGAAGATGCCGAGGCGCATCCGACCAGCCTCC
>JADGOI010000180.1 GCA_017883075.1 Acidimicrobiales bacterium | reverse complement strand
GCACCCGCCGGTGCCTGCTTCAGTGAACCGGAGCAGAATCCGCCATGTGGAGCTCTGACCTGGGGATTCAAGGCCCCAAGCCAGGCCTCCGGCACCCGGCAGAAACCCTGGTGTAACTGATTGCTGAGCAAGACGGGCATCGCCTGTGCGCGAGGTGTGGTTGGCTGCGCGACCTCGGAGTCCCGGCGTGAGATTCTGTTGGGCCATTCGGAACGTCGACATCACCTCGGTGCGGGCACCGATCATGTACGCCACCCGTTCCGCCGGTTCCGAGTGGCGCCGGGTTCATCCCGTTGTCGGCGAACGATCCGTGTAGCGCAGAGGTCGATACTGGATGAGAGTGCCCGCGATGAGTGCCTGCCGACGATCGTCAGTCATCTCCAGTCCGGGTACGTGTCAGGAGGGCGAGAGGAACTGCGACTCGTACGCGGCGGCAAGGTCGTACAACGCCTTGGCACCGTCGCCGCCGAATGACGAGCCATGCATCAAGGCCAGGGTGTTCGGAGCAAGGTCGCCGAGGCGGCGCATGACGATTGCCGTGTCGGGAGCGAGAGAGGTGCTTCGGAACATCATTTCGGCTTCCATGGCCGGTTCGACGATGTCGTCGGTGGTGAGCGCGGGTCCATCTCCCAGGTGGGTGAAGAGGTCGCCGCACAACAGGGTGCCCGTCGTCTCCTCATAGAGGACCCGGGCGTCCCAGCCGTGCGGGACATGGGGGGTATCGATGTGACGCACTCGCTTCGTGCCCAGCTCGATGATCTCACCGTCTGCCAATGGGCGCGGAGGTCGGTCGGCCATTTCGTTCACCGAGACCATGCACCCGAGTGCCCCATGAGCGACCTGGGCGTTCGGCGCGGCTGCGAGCAACTCGTTCATCGCGCCACACTCGTCGGACTCGACATGGCCGAACGTGATCCACCGGAGGCGATCCACTGGCATGACACGCTCGATGGCCTCGGTGATCGACGGGAACATCGAACGGTGGCCGGTGTGGAACAGGAGCGGCTCGTCGTCGTCGAGCAGGAACTGGTTGAAGGTGAACCCGGTCGGCCCGATGTCGGGGACAAGGGTGGACAGCCGGTAGATATCGGGCGCGATCTCGTCGAGATTCGTGGTCATGGTTGGGCTCCTGTGGTTGGGTGAAGCGCCTATGGAACAACTTCATAGATGTTCTGGACGATGGGTTCGTCGAGTGCTGCGATGACCTTTTCGAGATGGCCACTTTGCAGAATCAATTCGGCGAAGGCAGCATCGTGGGCCTCGTGGGATGACCATTGCTGAACGAACATGAACGATTGGCCCTCGGCCTCGTCCCGGAACACGTCGAAAGACTTGCAGCCCTCGGCAGATCGCATTCGGTTGCGTCCCTCAGTGAGTAGCTCGACCAGTGCGGCTTCTTGGCCGGCCGCGGAGTGGAAGCGGGTGACTGCGGTGAGACTCATGGCGACGTCCTTTGGAGGTAGCAAGGCTCGATCCTCGTCAGAAGGGTACTTCGGTGGCGAGGAGGCCGGTGCCCTGTCGCCGGGAGCCGACAAACCAGCAGAAGTCGAGGGCGTCGAGGTCGAGTTGCTCGCCGCCACCGCCCACTTGCCACCCACCACCTGCCGGGCCGGTGAGGGTGAGGGTGAACGGCTGGCCATGTCGGCGAGCCCAGTCGCCGACGACGTCGTCAACCAGCCGTCCATCGTGGTCGGCCGTAAGTGTCATTTGATGACCGGTGGCTCGGCTGATGTCGAGACGGTGCATCCAGGTATCCCGGGTGAAGATGGTGTCGACCAGATAGCCGAATGGCCACCGTTCGGCGTCGAAGGGCGGATCTTGCCTCATGCGCACACCCCAACGCAGAGGAGCGGGTGTGCGCCGCCGCGCCCGCACGGACCGGGGGGCGACAGCTTGCAGCCGACTGATGATGGCCTCGGGAGTCAGGGATGAGCGCTCGCTGACCTGGGTGGCGGTCATGGCGTCGATCATCTTCCCGCCCGACCTCCTGCTCGCGGCTCGGAAGTCATGGGCGAACTGGCGCAACGAGGCTTGTGCCTCGGCCATGGCAAGCACGTGGCTGGCCATGGTGCGCACGTCCCACAGCTCGCACACGGTGGGCAGGCCCCAGTCGTCTGCGGACAGGCTCCGCAACTGGGCAATCATCTGGGCGAACTCGCCCTCTGCCAACTTCATCGCCTCGCGGTGCCCGAGGGCAGCTGTGACGCCTGCGTCAATCGTGACCGTCTCCATGGCAGAGCCTCTCAACTAACCGTGTATGCATCGGGTATCCGCACACTATCAGGATTATCGCGCCATCGCAGTGTAAGATCAAGGGGTGACTTCCGCGATTCCCACCGACACCGTCCGCCGCGATCGCCGGCATGTGCGCCATGAAGCGACCAAGCACGAGATCCTTGACGCCGCATGGAAGATGGTGCGGGCGGACGGCCTCAATGGATTGTCCCTACGGGCGCTCGGACGTGCCGTGGATATGGAGCCCCAGTCGCTCTATACGTACTTCGCCTCGAAGCACGCCGTCTATGACCACCTCTTCGCCGACGGTAACCGCCAGTTACTGACCCGCTTCGAACGAATCGAGGTCAGCGACGACCCCTCCCAAGTGCTCTCTGCACTGGCCCGTTTCTTTGTGAGCTTCGCCGCCGAGGACCGGGCGCGCTACGAACTGCTGTTCATGCGCACGATCCCCGACTTCGAGCCATCGCCGGAGTCCTACGCCATCGCCGTCGAGGTCTTTGCCAGGGGCCGGTCTGCCCTCGCCGCCGTCGGGTTCGGCGATGACGCTGACTTCGACCTGTGGACGGCTCTCGTTGCCGGGCTGGCCAGCCAGCAGCTCGCCAATGATCCAGACGGCAGCCGATACATTCGCCTCATCGACGACGCCGTCGCCATGTTCACCGAGCACGTCTTCGGCAAGCGAGTCGGGAAGATCTGAGTCAGTCCACAGAGGCAGAGGGCCGGCACCTCCATACTGCCGCTTATCGTCAGAACTGCAGCCGTCCGACCGGCGTCAGAGAAAGCATTCTCGGGCCGTGGTGGCACGGTGCTGCCGGGGGCATCCCATTTCAATCACTACTCACCCGACAACAGCCACCGCGGCTTCCGGCTGTGTGCCGTCGTTGTGACCGGGATGGTGGGTCTATGGGCCCCAGACGTGGATCACCGAAAGCGGGATGCGCTCGGGTTCTGCGGGCAGATCGTCGCCGAAGATCTCGGCGAGAAGTCCGTGGACTACCGGGTGAAGGCGTTCCTCGCCGAAGCTGTCACAGTCCTCCTCTGACTCCCACACGTCGATGTACCGGAGCCCGCCCTCTGGGCGCTCGATGGCGATGTGCGTGATGAGTCCCTTCGGCGGTTCGTCGCCGAGCCCTGCCACGATGCGCTGGTAGAAGGTGGAGTCGATCGGAACGTCCTGGGTGAATGCATAGGTCATGGCAGAAGCCTCCGAGACTTGATCCGAATGGGATTCGGAACAATAATCGACCAGATGGGCAGAGAAGTCAAGCGACGCTCCTACGACGCCACCCTCCGCAGGGCGCGTTCGGCCGACACCAGGCAGCGAATTGTCGAGGCAGCTCGAGACCTCATGTTGGAGCGCGGCTACCGGGCAACGACGATTGCCGATGTCGCTCTGCGAGCTGGCGTCAACGTCGATACGGTCTATGAGCTGGTGGGTCGCAAGCCCGTCTTGCTACGTGAGCTGATCGAGCAGGCGATCTCCGGGGCTGACCACGCCGTGGTCGCTGAGGAACGCGACCATGTCAGAGCGATGCGGGCGGAGCCCGACCCGGTGAAGAAACTGGCCATCTACGCGCACGCCATACGAGAGACCCAGGAGCGCATCGCACCGCTCTTCCTGGCACTGCGAGATGCCTCGTCCACCGAGCCGGAAGCGCGCGCGATATGGCAAGAGATCAGCGATCGCCGAGCTACGAACATGCGAAAGCTCGTTCGTGACCTGGGTGGCGCAGGGCGAGTTCGCAAGGGTCTGTCGATCGATGAGGCCGCCGACGTTGTGTGGGTGACCAACAGCCCAGAACTGTATGTGATGCTCACCAGTGAACGGGGTTGGTCGCCCGATCGGTACGAGCGCTGGCTGGCCGACGCCTGGTGTCGCCTGTTGCTCGACTGAGACTGCCTTGCCAGCGGTGGTGAACTCGGGGGGCACTGTTGCATTGAGGGCGAACGACGCTGAACCCGCATCCATCGGCGCCATGGCTGAACGTCAATCCCGTGGCGCCCATGTATTCACGATGCATCTCAATACGAGATTTTCGGCCCATCTGATGCTTC
>JADGOI010000071.1 GCA_017883075.1 Acidimicrobiales bacterium | reverse complement strand
GAGGCCCCAGCCACCGCCGACGAGGCCCCAGCCACCGCCGACGAGGCCCCAGCCACCGCCGACGAGGCCCCAGCCACCGCCGACGAGGCCCCAGTTGGCGAGGGAGTGGTATAGCCCCCATTCGCACCTGCATCGGTTGCCGGCGGACAGGTGTTGTGGGCGAAATGGTGCGAGTTGTGCGACTTTCGGATGGATCCCTGGTGTTGGGCCGGTCAGTCCCGGGCCGAGGGGCATGGTTGTGCCGGACTTCCTCCGCCTGTGTCGACCTGGCGGTGAGCCGTAGATCGTTCGAACGGGCCCTCCGTGGCCCGGTGAGTACGGCGCAGATGGAAGAGGTCCGAAATGCCCTGAAGGTGGGGTCCGGACCAGCGCTTGGGTAGGGCTAGGAGGCTCTGGCGCTGCGATGTGCGAGGATAGGGGTCGTATGTGCGTATCGGCGCATACGACGTGAATGAAGGGCAGTAACAGAGGTTGTCGAAGAAGATCCGCGTCTACGAGCTCGCTCATGAGCTCGGGCTGACCAACAAAGAGGCGCTTGACCTGTGCCTATCCCTTGGGATGGGCGTGAAGAGTCACTCATCGTCCATCGAGGACGCGCAGGCGGATCGCGCCCGTCGTAAGGCTGATCGTGATGGGCTCCGCCGAGAGGTGCAGCCCGAAGAGCCGGTACCCCCGGCGAAGAAGGCGGCGGCCACGAAGAAGGCCGCGGCCAAGAAGGCAGCGGCAGCCACCCGGCTGACCAGCACGAATGAGGGCGATGACGCTGACGGCGAGCGTTCTTCGTCCGGGCCGACTGTCGTCGATGGAGCACCGGGCACCGACGATGTGGATGTTCCGGCCCCGGCTCATCCCACTCCGATCAAGAGGACCGGAGCAAGGCTCGTCACCAGTCGTCCAGCCGCTGAAAAACCGCCAGCAGCGCCCGCAAGCCGGCCGGTTGTCGCACCGGCCGCTTCGGTTTCGCCCATCACCCCAGTTGTCCCTGCTGCCGCCGCACCTGCCGCACCTGCCGCAGCCCCGGTCGCCGCACCTACTCCGGCTGCCGCAGGGGTGGCCGCACCCGCACCCGCACCTGCGGCCACAGTGCCTCCCGCTCATACCCCCGTTGAATCAGTGGTGGTACCGGCTGCCGCTGCGCCAGGGGCTCTCGATCAGCCCGCCGCCCCCATAGTCCCCGCCGCGCCTGCAGCCTCGGCAGCCCCCGCCGCGCCCTCTACGACTTCGCCGGTCCCTTCGACGACTCCGATCGCTCCGCTCGCTCCGGCGGCTTCGGTCGCACCCGCCGCACCTCCGTCTGCACCTTCTCACCCGCCCACCAGCGCGTCCGGGAAGGCCATTCCTCCCCCTGGAGGTCCGCCTCGCTCAGGTACCGGCAAGCCCATTCCTCCGCCGCCCGGTTCAGGAGGCCGTCGGCCCCCAGCCGGCAGTCCGCGACCTGGGGCCGGAGGGTTCTCAGGTCGACCAGGTCCGGGTGGGGCCGGTCGACCCAGCGGACCGGGAGGTGCTCGTCCGGGTGGTGGACCCGGAGCCGGAGGGGGCTTCGGCGCGCGTCCGGGCGGCGGCCCAGGTGGCGGCCCCGGAGGGGGCTTCAGCGGGCGACCAGGTGGCGGCCCAGGTGGCGGCCCCGGAGGTCCAGGTGGAGGCCCGGGTGGACGCGGTGGACCCGGCATGGGTCGTGGCCGTCCCAACCAGCGCCGCCCACGCCGTCGTCGCCGTAATCTCGAAGAGCTCGAGCCGACCCAACTCACCGCCTATACGCCGTCAACCGCACCGGTGCCCGACTCTGAGGTCATCATCGAGCGCGGATCTACGGCACGTGACCTCGGCCCCAAACTGAATCGTTCCGCCGGTGACGTGATCCGCTTCCTCCTGTTGCAGGGGGAGATGGTGACGGCGACCCAGTCTCTGACAGACGACATGATCGATCTGTTCGCTGCCGAGCTCGGAGCCGAGGTTCGACTGGTTGACCCCGGAGAGGAACGAGAGGCCGAGCTGTTGGCCAAGTTCCTCGACGATGAAGACGACGACGTGGACGAGGCCGATCTGCGCCCGCGTCCACCTGTCGTGACCGTGATGGGTCACGTCGACCATGGCAAGACACTGCTCCTCGACCGAATCCGGTCGGCCAATGTCGTGTCCGGCGAAGCCGGAGGCATCACCCAGCACATCGGTGCGTATCAGGTGGTCTGGAACGACAATCCGATCACCTTCATCGACACCCCGGGCCACGAGGCCTTCACCGCCATGCGTGCCCGAGGAGCCGAGGTCACCGACATCGTGGTGTTGGTGGTGGCGGCTGACGATGGCGTCATGCCCCAGACCATCGAGGCCATCGACCACGCCAAGGCGGCCGACGTGCCGATCATCGTGGCCGTCAACAAAATTGATCGGGAAGAAGCCGATCCGACCCGGGTACTGCAACAGCTTTCCGAGCACGGCTTGGTTCCTGAGGCCTGGGGTGGCGACACCATCGCCGTGGAGATCTCGGCTCTCCAGAACCTCGGCATCGAAGACCTCCTCGAACAGATCGTGTTGGTCGCTGAAGTCGAAGAGTTGGTTGCCAGTCCTGAGGGACGGGCACGGGGTGTAGTCATCGAGGCCGAACTCGAGGTTGGCCGGGGCCCGGTGGCCTCGGTCATTGTCGAGCAGGGCACCCTTCGGGTCGGCGATCCGATCGTGGCCGGTGCGGCGTGGGGCAAGGTGAAGGCCTTGGTCGACGAGCACGGTGACCAGATCAAGGAAGCTCCCCCCTCCACTCCGGTGCAGGTCCTGGGCTTCTCCGAACCACCGGAACCGGGTGACGACTTCCGGGTGGCTCCCGAGCAGGCCCAGGCCCGCACCATTGGCGAGGCACGCGCCCACCGTTACCGGGTGGCGGGCCATGTCCCAGCCGCCGGTTCGGCATTGGGCGGCGCCAAGCTCGAGGACCTCTTCGAACAGATTCAGCGCGGAGAGACAGCCACCCTCAATCTGATCCTCAAAGCTGACGTGCGCGGGTCGTTGGAGGCTGTGACCGAGAGCCTTCGCAAGCTCGAGCGCGAAGACGTCAAGCTCAGTTTTGTGCACAGGGGAGTGGGCGGCATCTCTGAGTACGACGTGCAGTTGGGGCTGGCTTCGAGTGCCACGATCATCGGCTTCAATGTGCGTCCTGACCGCCGGGCACGCGAGCTGGCGATGAAGTCCCATGTCGAGATCCGCACGTACGAGATCATCTACAAGCTGCTGGAAGATATCGAGGCAGCCATGCTCGGCATGCTGGCTCCGGTGTACGAAGAAGTTGTCACCGGCGAAGCCGAAGTGCGGCAGATCTTCCGGGTTCCGAAGCTCGGGGCCATTGCCGGGTGTCAGGTCCGTGACGGTGTCATTACCCGTGGTTCCAAGGTCCGATTCCTTCGCGAGGGCGTCGTCATCTGGAAGGGCAGCATCACCTCCCTCCGGCGATTCAAGGACGATGCCAAGGAAGTACAGGCCGGATTCGAGTGCGGAATCGGACTGTCCGACTACCAGGATCTCAAGGATGGCGACATCATCGAGACCTACGATGAGCGGGAGATCCCTCGCACCTGAGAGGAAGTTCAGCCGCCTCTTCACGCAGCAGGACCAAAGGTTCGAACGGAGCGGAAGCTATGTCAGGTCGACGTCATGACAACCGGGGCGCGTCGCCCTATCCGCGGTCGCTGCGGGTCAATCAGGTCCTGCGTGAGGTGTTGGCCGAAGAGCTCGAGCGCTTGGCCGATGCCGACGAAAGACTCCGGTTGGTCACCGTCACGTCGGTGGACACCGCTCGTGATCTCCGCCATGCCACGGTATTTCTGAGCTCACTCTCCGACGATGGCGCTGATGCCCTGGCTGAGCGGCGATCCCAACTCCAGCACTCACTGAGTCGACAGCTCCGGTTGAAGCGCACCCCACTCCTCGCCTTCGAGGTCGATCCGGCGGTGATCTCCGGAGGTCGGGTCGAAGACGTCCTACGGCGCATCCGCGCCGCCACCCCAGATGTCGTCGGGGACGTCGACTCGCCCAGCGATCCGGCGGATCCGACCATCCCGGCCAACTCGACCACATCCACGACTCCCGGTGAATCCGCCCAGCCCGCCCACCTCGCGCCGGCTTCCGAACCCGGCGGAATCCGGCCGGCCGGCCAATGAGTCTCCCGGCAAACGAGGCGATCACCGGTTTGGTGGTGGTGGACAAAGAGGCCGAGTGGACCTCCCACGACGTGGTGGCCCGCTGTCGTCGCATCTTCGGTCAACGCCGGGTCGGCCACGCCGGCACTCTCGACCCCGATGCCACCGGCGTACTCCTGGTGGGGCTGGGTCGCGCCACTCGACTGATGCGGTTTCTCACTGCCCTTCCCAAGACCTACGAAGGCGAAGTGGTATTGGGGACGGCCACCACCACACTCGATGCCAGTGGCGAGGTGATCGGCACCTGGGACATGAGTGGGGTGACCCTGGCCGAGGTGCGGGAGGCGGCAGCGGCGTTGACCGGTGCCATCGAACAGATCCCGCCGATGGTCTCGGCCGTCAAGGTGGGTGGGCGTCGACTGCACGCGCTGGCCCGCGAGGGCATCGAGGTGGAACGGGCACCCCGTCCGGTCACCGTGTATCGGTACGACGTTTCCCCTTCGACCACCCCCGGTGTGTTCCGGATCGAGGTCGAGTGCTCGTCGGGGACCTACGTCCGAGTATTGGCAGCCGACCTCGGTGCTGCCCTGGGTGGGGGAGCCCATCTCCGGAACTTGCGACGGACCCGGATCGGATCGTTCACCGCCGAAGATGCCCGTCTGGTCGATGAGCTGACCCCGGCGGTCGTCCTCACTCCGGCCCAGGGCATGCGTGATCTCGAACAGGTGGTGGTGCCTGTCGACGTCGAGAAACTGGTGAGGCGGGGGTTGGCCCTCGACCGGGTGTCCTTGGGTGTCTCCGGAGATGGACCCTGGGGACTTGTCGACAGCGGTCACAATCTGTTGGCTGTGTACGAGGCCACCGGGACCGACCGGATACGTCCGGCCGTGGTCCTGACCGGCGAAAATTAGCCTTCCCCGGTAATGGAGATCATCACCGATCCAGCGAGATGTGAGTCCCCACCGGGGGGCTCGGCGGTGACCATCGGCGCGTATGACGGAGTGCATCTGGGTCATCAGGCATTGCTCGGACAGTTGCATACACGGGCGAAAGCCGACGGTTTGACCACCGTGGTGGTGACGTTCGACCGACACCCGGCCGCGGTGGTGCGCCCGGAATCGGCACCCCTGCTTCTGTGTGACCTCGACCAGAAACTCGAGCTCCTGGCCGCGACCGGCGTTGACCGCACGGTGGTTATTCCCTTCGACACGAAGCGGGCCAACGAGACAGCCGAGGAGTTCGTCCACGAGATCCTCGAACGTGGGCTCGATGCCCGACTGGTGGTGGTGGGCGAGGACTTCCACTTCGGTCACGACCGAAAGGGAAACGTCGCTCTGTTGCGGGAGATGGGGGTGGAGGCGGGGTTTGCCGTCGAGGGAGTGTCGCTCGAGGCGGCTGCCGACGGGTCTCTCGAAACCGGTCGGCCTATCTCGTCCACCCGGGTCCGGGGTCTGCTCGCCGACGGGCGGGTGGAAGAAGCTGGCGAACTACTGGGACGACCGCATCAGCTTCGGGGCCCGGTGGTCCACGGTGACAACCGGGGTGGTACCGAACTGGGGTTCCCGACGGCGAACCTCGAAATCCCGATGACCATTGCCATTCCGGCTACCGGAATCTACGCCGGGTGGTACGAGCGGCCCGACGGCACCCGCTGGGCCACGGCGATTTCGGTCGGGAAGCGCCCCACCTTCTACGGCGAGGATGGGGACCAACTGGTCGAGGCCTACCTCCTCGACTTTTCGGGAGACCTCTACGGGGAAGAGGGTCGGTTGTCGTTTGTCGGCCGTCTCCGAGATGAGCTGGCCTTCGACTCGGTGGCGGAGTTGGTGGAGCAGATAAGCAGAGACACCGATGCCACCCGCACCTTGCTGGCTCAGGACGAATAGCCGAAACCGAATCGACCCCTCTTGCCCCGTCCGACCCGGCCCGACCGGACCCGAGCTGGCAGCAACCATTGGGGTCAGTTGGCCGGTGTATCGCCCACCAGCTCGGTCCGGAGCTCCCGCTTGAGGGCCTTTCCTGCTGCATTGCGGGGGAGCGACGCAGCCCTGAACCAGAACCGGGTCGGCACGCTGAAACCGGCCAACCGCTCTCTCACGAACCGGCCCAACTCTTCGGCCCCGATCTCCTGGCCGGGCCGCAACACGATGACCGCTCCGACCTCTTCGCCCAGCACCGGGTGAGGAACGCCGATGACCGCACAGTCGGCCACCGCCGGGTGCTCGAACAGTGCGGACTCCACCTCTACGCAGTAGACGTTCTCGCCGCCTCGGATGATCATGTCCTTGGCGCGGTCGACGATGTGGACGAATCCCTCCTCGTCGATGCGGGCCACGTCGCCAGTGTGCAGCCATCCACGGCTGAAGGCGTTGGCCGAGTCCTCGGGTCGGTTCCAATAGCCCCGGACCACGTTGGGGCCCTTGATCCATAGCTCGCCGGTACGCTCAGGGTCGGTGGGCTGATCGGCCGGCGGCTCCTCGCCGCCGTAGCCCTCCGGGACCACAGCCACGTCGCATACCGGAGCCGGCGGTCCCACACTGGTGGGTTTGCGGATGTAGTCGGCGCCGGAATTCATAGTGGTCATGGCCGAGGTTTCGGTGAGGCCGTAACCGTTGCCCGGAGATCCGGCCGGGAAGTGCTCGGTGATCCGGCGGACAAGATCGGGCGGGCAGGGTGCGCCACCATAGGAGATGGACCGTACCGACGAGGTATCCCGCTTGGCGAAGTCCGGTGAGTCGATCACCTGTATCACCATGGTGGGGACCCCGCCGAAGATGGTGACCTGCTCCCGTTCGATGAGCTCGAGCGCCCTCTCCGGATCGAAATGGTGCATCATCACCAACTTGCCGCCGGCGGTGGTATTGGACACCAGAACGGCGTGGCACCCGGTGGCATGGAAGAGGGGTACCGACAACAGGTTGGCGTTCTGGGTTCCGCTGCTGATGTCTCCGATCCCACCGGTGCGGCGGAGGGATCCCACGGTGGCGACGAAGAACAGGTTCATCAGGTTGGAGGCACTGTTGCGGTGGGTTCCCACTGCACCTTTGGGGTGTCCGGTGGTGCCAGAGGTGTAGAAGATGGTGGCATCGTCATCAGGTTCGATGTCAGAAGCCGGAAGTTGGGCTCCTTCGGTCGGGGTACCGACCGCTTCGGAGAACGGGACGACCGGCACCGGCTCGAGGCCGTTCCGCTCCACCACCGAGCCGGTGGGTGTTCGCCGTCCGCCCGTCTCGAGGTGCACCTCACTGGTGAGGACGATGGCCCGGAGGTCGGGGAGCTCATCGAGGTGGGGGCGCAGGCGGGCTTCGCGTTCCTCATCCACGAAGACCATCGAGCTACCCGAATCGAGGAGCCCGTAGGTCAGCTCCGGTCCTGTCCACCAGGCATTGAGGGGTACTACCACCGCGCCGACGGCAATGGAGGCCCAGAATGCCATGACCCACTCGGGCAGATTCCGCATGGCGATGGCCACCCGGTCCCCTTTGGTGATTCCGAATCGGTCTGCCAGCGCATTTCCCAGGGAGGCGGCGATGCGGAAGTGCTCGGCGAAGGTGACCCGCTCATCTTCGTAGACCAGGAAGTCCTTGTCGCCGTGCATGGCCGAGAGCTCCAGCACGGTCCGGAGGGTGGGAGGTGCGCTCTTCCATGTGCGGGTGGGAATCCCTCTGATGGTCAGCTCTTCGATCTCGAACATCTGGCCCGGAGCGGTGAGGGTGGCAGTGGCCTCGGCCAGGGAAGGAGCGGCGATCTCGGTTCCCTCGGCGATCTCGGTTCCCTCGGCGATCTCGGTTCCCTCGGCGATCTCGGTCATGGATGGTCCCCTCTTGGTTGCCCGTCGATTCGGTCGTGTCCCGCGGTTCCGTCGTGCCTGGCGGTTCCGTCGTGCCCGTCGTGCCCCCCGCCATCCGGAGATATGACCGGGCGACCCTCCCGAAAGACGGCTGTTCGGTAATAGGCCAACTCGGCCACACTTTCACGGATGTCGTTCATGGCCCGATGGCCTCCTGTCTTGGTGGGCACAGCGGACAGGTACTCGGGAAACCATCGGATGGCCAGTTCCTTGATGGTGGAGACATCGACCGAACGGTAGTGAAGGTAGTTCTCGATCTCGGGCAGGTGGGCAGCCAGAAAGCGGCGGTCGGTCCCGATCGAGTTGCCGGCCAGGGGAACCGTCCGGGGCTTGGGGACGTGGGTGCGGATGAAGTCGAGGGTGGCGCTTCCCGCCTCTTCGAGGGTGATGGTCGAAGCGGCCATCTCGGCGAGGAGACCGCTCTTGGTGTGCATGTCCCGCACGAAGTCGTCCATCTGGTCGAGTGCATCGGTGGCGGTGGCGATCACCAGGTCGGGACCCTCGGCCACAATGTGCAGGTCGTCGTCGGTGACCAGGGTGGCCACCTCCACGATCACGTTCCGACCGACATCGAGTCCGGTCATTTCGAGGTCCATCCAGACGAGCACGCTCGGTGACGCTACCGGGTAGAAGGCGCTCATCCAATCTGACGGTCCGTCAGATAGAGTTGGGCCCACCGGGGACTGTAATATCGGGGTACGGAGGCAGGGTCATTCCGGGTAAACCCGTATCGAGGGAAGTGGTGGAATTGACGTTGACCGAGGCAGGCGAAAAGGGCGGCGAGGCGGGCGGGACGGCCGCCCGAGCGCTTCGGGTTCCCGTTCTCCGCCTGGATGCCGATCTGCCCCTGGTGGCCTATGCCCGGGATGGGGACGCTGGTGCGGACCTGGTGGCCCGGTCGGCGGTGACCCTGGCCGCGGGTGGGGGACGAGCGGCGGTCCCGACCGGGATCGCGTTGGCGCTGCCGCCCGGATATGCCGGGTTTGTGCAACCCCGGAGCGGGCTGGCTCTGCGCCACGGGGTGACATGTCTCAACACCCCCGGGCTCATCGATTCCGGCTATCGCGATGAAGTGGCGGTGTTGTTGATCAATACGGATCCCGAGGTGGACTATGAGGTCCGGCGCGGGGACAGGATCGCCCAACTGGTGATCCAGCAGGTGGAGCAGGCGGACTTCACCGAAGTCGATGAGTTGCCATCGAGCCAGCGGGGCCTGGGTGGCTTCGGGTCGACCGGGCGGTAGGGCCGGCGTGCAACGGCTCAATGGGCTCGACGGGGCGTTCCTGGCCTTCGAATCACCGACCACCCACCTCCACATTGCCGGGGTCCTCGTGTTCGACCCGACGGGGGTACCCGGTGGTGTCGGGTTCCACCAGATCCGCGACCTGGTAGCCGCTCGGGTGTCGCGGGTGCCACCGTTCCGGGCCCGGATAGCCGAGGTGCCGTTCGGTCTCCAGCACCCGACAATGGTGGACGACCCCGATTTCGACATCGACTTCCACGTGCGTAGAGCCAGCATCCCTCGGCCCGGCGGCCCTGACGAGCTGGCTTCCCTGGTCGGCGGCATTGTGGGCCGGCCCTTGGATCGCCGTCGACCCCTGTGGGAATTCCATGTCGTCGAAGGTCTCGAGCATGGCCACGTGGCCCTGGTGTCGAAGGTTCATCACTCGATCATCGACGGGGTGTCGGGTGCCGAGGTGATGGCGGCATTCTTCGACCTCGAGGCCGATCCAGCCGGGTCGACGCCCGGGTCAGGGCCGCACCCGGCCACCGGCGACCGGGGGACCGAAGACGCCGAGTCGGAAGTGTGGGCGCCGGATCCGGTCCCCGGCGACGTCGACCGATTGAGAGATGCACTCGGATCACTTCCTCGCCAGACCGACAGGGTGGCCCGCACCCTCGGCAAGACGGTCCAGACGGTTCGGAACCTCAGCGGTCGCAATCGCCAAATACCGGGCTCGCTGCCCCCGTCGCTGTTCGAAGCGCCGCGCACCTCGATCAACCGGGCCATCTCATCCCACCGGCGGGTGGCATTGGCGGAGATGCCTCTCGACGACATCCGCCGGGTTCGAGAGGTGCTCGGTGGCACCGTGAACGACGTGGTCCTGGCCACCGTGTCCGGCGCCTTGCGCACGTTCTTCTCCGAACGGGGCGAGGTGCTCGAGAGCTCATTGGTGGCCATGGTTCCCATCTCGGTGCGGAGCGAGAAGGATCGAGATGCCTTGGGCAACCGGGTGTCGGCGCTGTTGGTATCGCTGGCTACTGGCGTGGAGGACCCGGCGACGCGACTGCGGGCCATCAGCAGCGGGATGCAGGTGGCCAAAGCACAACAGCGGACCGTCGGTTCGGACGTGTTCTCCTCGTGGGCACAAGCGCTCTTCCCCATGGTGGCCACTCGGGTGTCGCGGCTGGTCACCAACCTGCGGGTGTTCGACCACATCCCGCCCCTGTTCAACGTGATCGCCTCCAACATTCCTGGCCCCGACGTACCTCTGTTCATGGCCGGGGCCCGGATGGTGGCGATGTACCCCTTCGGGCCGGTTACCGAGGGGGTCGGGGTGAACGTGACGGTGTTCTCCTATGTCGACACCATGTATGTCGGCGTGCAGGGGTGTTGGGACCTGGTGCCCGACGTGGATGTCATTGCCAACGGCATGGTTGACTCGTTGAGCGACTTGGTCAAGGAGGCCAACCGTCGGGACCGACCGGTCCCCTGGTGGCACACCGACCCCCACACGTAGAGGGTCTCCGGTGGAGATTCGGTTCGACGGTGGGATCGGGCCCAGGTGAGGCGCGATGATGAGGTCCGGCCCAGGTCAGCCTGGGGCGACTGCTAGAGTGAGTGCCTTACGCGGACGTGGCTCAGTTGGTAGAGCACAACCTTGCCAAGGTTGGGGTCGCGGGTTCGAATCCCGTCGTCCGCTCGAAAGAAAGTGCAGGTCAGGCGGGAAGTCCACAGGTCCTACCCCCTTCGTCGTACCTTGCCGTTGACAGTTGATCACAGTTTGATCACACCAACGGCAAAAGGGGACCACCGTGGCAAGTTTGATTCTGGTTCGGGGGAAGGCCCTTCAAGTCCGGGTCAGCGCCGGTACGGACCCAGTGACGGGCAAGCGCCGATGGCTGACGGAAACGATCAAAGGCACCAGCAAGGCAAGCCAGGATCGGGCGATTCGGGCGCGGAAGAAGCTCCGCGAGCGGGCGGAAGAACTGAAGGCCACTCCCACCGACAGCGACGGTCGGGACGACTGCGACGACAGCGCCAGCGGTCGCTCACGTCGGGGCCATGTTGTCACTTGTCGGCCAATCAGGAGCAACGGCCAACGTCACACTGGTGGCGGTCACGGACCCCGCTCAGACTGGCAGCCAGTACATGCAGCCCGACGCAGGCAAACGCTTCGTCGGTGCGACCTTCACCATTCAGAATACCGGCGATCCGATGACGGGCTACGCCAATAACGATGCCACTCTGATCGGATCGGACGGTCAGACCTACACCGCCGACTTCGACACCCTGGACGGGTGTACCAACTTCGCCCATGGCCAGTACCAGCTCGGCACCGGTGAAAGCTCTACGGGGTGTGTTGCGTTCCAGGTGCCGACAGGGGTGACGGTGAGCAAGGTCAAGTACTCGCCGAACTCGGGATTTACCGCCGACTTCGGTGAATGGATCGTGCCGTGACCACCGAACCGGAAATCAAGCACACGACGGTGCAGGTCTCGCTCCCGTCCTGGCCGATTGTCACTATCATCCTGGCGGCCATCGTCGTAGTCATCGGATCAATCCTGCCGTGGGCGACCATCACTTCCGGCTTCGGGTCGGCCAGCAAGAACGGCACATCGGGCGATGGGGTGCTCACCCTCATTCTCGCAGGGCTCGCCGTGTGCGTTGCCCTGGCGTTTCTGGCGCGCCCTAGCCGATGGTGGGTCATCCTCGTCTTCGTGCTCTTCGTCATCGTCACCATCATCGGGATACACGACATGTCCAGTCTCCCGGTCCCTTCGGCTGATGCGGCCCAGTATGTCTCGGTCGACGTCGGGACCGGACTGTGGCTCTGTGTCATCGGAGCAATTGTGGGCGTCGTCGCTGCCGCGTGGACCTACATCACTGGCGAGTGGGGTGAGAGCGATTCGGCGGAGCGAGCGCCTAATAGCGTCACCGTTCTACCCGAACCCCCCAATGAGCAACCATGAAACGCATCGTCGCCCTATCCATCGTGGTGTTCGCTCTGGCCGGGTGCTCGGCCAAATCAGCGACCCAGGCCAAGGTTGGGGCCTCGGTGACGACGACGACGGCACCCGCTCCCGATCTACGGCCGCTTCTGTTGGCGGTCAGCGATCTTCCGACGGGTTGGGCGGTTGACAATACGCCGCAATCCGCGTCGACCAGTTGCTACACCAACCCCTTGAAGCAGGTTGCGTCGACCGCCTATGCAAACATCAACTTCGCACAGGGCGGAAGTCTTCCCGAACTCGCCCAGGAACTAGGGCTATATGCGTCGGGTCCATCGGCGTTCGCCACCGTGACCAAGACGCTCAACACCTGCAAGACATTCACCGAGACATCTAAGGGGCAGGTGGTCAATGGGGTGATGGGGCCAATGTCGTCACCCACTTACGGCGATCAGAGTGCCGCCTACGATGCGACTCTTACCATTCAGGGCGTTGACGTGAACCAGGGCTTTGTGATGGTCCGCAAGGGCAACTACATCACCCTCATTGCCCTCGGGGACATCGGCTCTCTTGATGCGCCGACGATGCAAGGCTTTGTGAACCAGGCCGTGACAAAGATCCCATCCGCATAAGTCCATATGACGAACCCCCCTGGACCTACTCCAGCCATCGTGCGACCCTGAACGAGAAAACCCCCCAGCCGGAGCCGGGGGAGGGTGTCGCTGGATTCGTGCAGCGGTCACGTCGGGGGACTAGAGAAGGTTGGCCGGACCGCTCATGCCGCGTCATGCGCCGCCGCCGGACGGCTTCGGAGAATTCCATGGCCGGCACGCTACTCACCGATGCCCGAGTCGTCGGTGGGAGCAGTCGAGAGGAGGGTCGAGAGGATCGGTTGTCGGCCGTCGATCGGGTCGCT
>JADGOI010000070.1 GCA_017883075.1 Acidimicrobiales bacterium | reverse complement strand
GGCAGAGGTCGAACTGGCGGCTCCCCCCCGCCGTTCGAGGTGCTCGATCCGCACCAACATTGCTTCGGGCGACTCGTCGGCTTCGGGGTGGGCGAGACGCACCAATGCCACCTCGAGGCTCACCCGAGGGTCGAGTGCGTCCCGCATGCCGGCTTGGGCCCGACCCAGCACCTCGACCGCCCGCACCAGTGCGGGTAGACCCAGACGCTCGGTCACCTCCCCGATGGTTTCACGTTCGGTGACGACCATCCCCACCAACTCGGGGGCGACCATGGCCAGAAAACCCTGGCGGAGCACATCGATGAGGTCTCCGGTGAGCTGCTGAGGGCTGAAACCGGCCGAGGTGAGGTGGGCCACGGCCACCAGGGCCCGACCCGCATCGCGTTCAGCCAACGCTTCGACAATTTCGTCCAATTCGGGGAGGTCATCCTCCACGGTTTCGGACGCGGCGGCCTGGTCGAGCACGGAGAGCGCGTCCCGGGCCGAACCGCGACCCCGTCGGACCGCCACATCGAGTGCCTCGTCCGGTACCTCGAGATGAGCATCCCGTCGCACTTGCTTGAGCAGCTCTCCAAGAGTGTCGGCCCCCAGCAGACGGAATTCGTAGTGCTGGGTTCGGCTGCGGATGGTGGGAAGCACTTTTTGGGGATCGGTGGTGGCCAACACGAAGATCACGTGGGCGGGCGGCTCCTCCAGCGTCTTCAACAAGGCGTTGGATGCGGCGGTCGACAACATGTGGACCTCGTCGACGATGTACACCTTCTGGCGTCCCGGAGTGCCGAGGGCGGCCCGTGACACCAGGTCGCGCATGGCGTCGACCCCGTTGTTGGAGGCTGCATCGAGCTCGTGGACGTCGAGGGAGGTGCCTTTGGCGATCTCGGTACACGAGGAGCACTGACCACACGGTTCGCCCTCATGGAGATCGGTGCAGTTGAGCGCCTTGGCCAGAATACGGGCAGTGGAGGTCTTCCCGGTGCCCCGCGGCCCGCTGAATAGGTAGGCGTGGGCCACCCGGCCGTCCCGGACCGCATTCCGGAGGGCGAGGACCACATGATCCTGACCTTTGACCTCCGCGAACGTCGAGGGGCGGAACCGCCGGTAGAGCGACTGATACGGGGTTTCTTCAGGGGTTGCGTCGCCAGCGTCGTCTCGGAGGGCAGCCACGTCGGCGAGCATATCGGGCGACGGGCCCGACAAGCCCCGGCGTTCAGTGCGGCGGCCAAGTTGACTACGGCACACGGCCTGACCCGCTGAGAGCTGCTGCCTTCCGACCCTGACTCGATTCACAGGGGACCGTTGCGTAGGACCCGGCCGCCGCACTGAACGTCGGGACCGGGGACAGCGTAGTGCCCGATGGACACGGAAGGTGCCGGCTCCGGCATTCTGGGTCAGGTGGCGGGGTGGGGAGTGCCGGGGGGGCGGAGTAGCCTGTCGGGGCTGTACACGCCTCCGCCTCGGGAACCTCGATCCTTGGCGGGGCGTTCCAAACGGAGGCGTGCGAGAGCGGCCGAATCGGCACGATTGGAAATCGTGTGTGGGGAAACTCACCGTGGGTTCAAATCCCACCGCCTCCGCCACATGGGGATCAACGCGCCGGCAGGGCGACTCGACGATGACGCCGCCATGGGGATGGCTCTGGCCGAGGCTGAGATGGCCGACACTCACGACGACGTCCCGGTAGGTGCGGTGACCCTGATCGATGGTCGGGTCATCGCAGCTCGGCACAATGAGCGCGAGCTGAGGGGCGACCCGACTGCCCACGCCGAACTGCTCGTCCTCGCCGACACCGCCGCGGCACTCGGTAGGTGGCGGCTGACCGACGTGACCCTGGTGGTGACCCTTGAGCCGTGCCCGATGTGCGCCGGAGGGTTGGTGGCCGCCCGGGTGGGCCGGGTGGTGTTCGGGGCGGCTGACCCCAAGGCCGGGGCGTGTGGTTCCCTCTACAACCTGTGTGCCGACCCGAGACTGAATCATGAGGTGGCCGTCACCGCCGGTGTGCGAGCCGACCAGGCGTCAGCCCTCTTGACCGGGTTCTTTGGCCGTCGCCGCCGCGACTAGCCTCTCGTCCGGAGGGATGCGAGAGTGGCCGAATCGGACGGTCTCGAAAACCGTTGTGTCGCAAGGCACCGTGGGTTCGAATCCCACTCCCTCCGCCAGGTCAGGAGTGGTCTTCCGGTTCGGGCCTGCGGGTTCGGACCGGGGACCATCCCCCACAAGTCCCTCACAAGCCTGCCGCCGGGTAGGTTTCTGCCATGGCCCGGACGATGCGCCAGCCTGCGATTCAACGTCGGTCCTATCCGCTGGCGCCTTCTGTCGAGATGAGCTCGGCAGCCTTTGGCTCAACTGTCCGCATCCGGGCGACCAAGGCACGAATGCGGCGGTTGTTGCCGATACAACCCCGGTAGAGCTGGGCCTCTCCGACGGTCAACCGTCTTGTCACGGTCTCGCCGTTCATGTTCGCGGTCCACAGCCAAGGGAGGCCTGGCGGTGCGGCCGGATCGGCGTTGCAACAGCAGCGTCAAAGGCGGCACGGGGATCTACGAGGTGACCTGGGCGACTGACGGGCGCGCGACCTCTGAATACGGCGACCCAGTAGTACCGGGCGCGTCGCACGTCATCTGGCGCCAAGTCGGAGCCCACGCGATCTTCAAGCAACCCTGAGCCTTCAGGAATCCAGAAAAGCCCAAGAGCGCTGTTCTCTGATAGTCGCTGACCGAATGTTTCCTCGGTGGGAGTGAGGCAGGCGCCGACGGACATCCGGACACGTCTGGTCGAGACTGACGGCGATGGGCACCGAATCGGTGCCCGGTCCTTCTGGTGCCGATTCGGAGTCTCACCGTGCCAGACACCTCGGACGGTCAGTCCTTGGCGTCACCTGCCGCCTGGCGGGTCGACAACCATCGACGCAGACCGGCGGCATTGGAGTGCACGCCATTCATGATGTCGAGCTTCTCTCGATGTTCGTCGGAGACACCGGCCATGTCGCTCTCGAACTCGATGGCGAGCGCTGCGGCGATGTCCTCGCCCTGGCGGAATGCGGCCTCGGCCACCTCGGCCCACCGCCTCAGGGTGCCGTCCGCTTCCTCCAATACGTCTCCCGGGTCTCGGAGCAGGCCGTAGTGGGCCAGCGCAATGCCGGTAGGTCGGCGATCGGCGAACCGCTTCAGCGAATGCAGTGCCTGGTGGAGATCGAAGTCAGGAGGAGGGGTCGAGGGGCGCAGCACACCGGCGTCGGGCAGTTTTACCCCCACCGCATCGCCGGCGAACAGCACCCCACTCAGGGAGTCGTGCAGGGCGACGTGGTGTTTGGCGTGCCCCGGCGAGTCCACCGCGGTGAGTACCCGGTTCGGGCCCACCTGGATGGCCTCGCCGTCCTCCAGCACATGGAGCCGTTCGGTTGGTGTGGGATCGAGCCGGCCGTACAGCGTGTCGAGCAACGGGCCATAGACCCGAGCCGCCGAGTCGACCAGCTTGGTCGGGTCGGCCAGGTGCCTCGCCCCCTTCGGGTGCACGTACACGGTGGCCTTGGGGAAGGCCCGGGCCACGTTTCCCACTCCGCCGGCATGATCGAGATGGATGTGGGTGACGACTACCCCGGCCAGATCCTCGGGGCCGAGCCCCAGCGCATCGAGCTGGGCCAGCAGCACCGGCACCGAGCTTTGGCTTCCCGTCTCGACCAGCACCGGGTTCGGCCCTTCGATCAAATATCCGGCAGTGACCCGCTCCCACCCGCCCAGGAGGGTATCGAGCTCGATGACCCCATCGGCGATCGTCCGTCCCGCTCCCGGCACTCCGACGGCATCCGGATCGTAGGGATGGATGTGATGGTGATGCGGGCCTCCCCCACCGTCTCCGGGTAGATGGGAGTCGGTCACGATGGGGTGACCTCGATCACCACTTTCACGTCGTCAGGCGATCGGTCGAGCGCCTGCTGCCACGATTCGAGCGGAACCCGCCGGGTGACGAGCTTCCCCAGCCAGTCCGGATCGGCCTTGGCCAGGCTGTCGGCGGCAGCCTGATAATGGCGGCGGTTGGCGTTGACCGAGCCGACCACCACTTCGTTTTGCAGGACCATCGACCGATTCAACGCTCCCTCGTCTATGTCAATGGTGCGCCCCCCCGTCGACACTCCGGTCAGGCACACCACACCGCCCGGGCCCACATGTTCCATGGCATCGAGGACCAGCGAAGACACCCCGGTGCACTCGATGATCACGTCGGGGTCTTTCACCAGAGTCTCGATGGCACCGGTGTGGTAGGTGGCACCCACTTCGGCGACCAATTGCGGCTTGAGACCCTCGGTGACCTGGTCGAAGACGTGTACGTCGAGGCCTCGCTGCACGCCGAGCATCGCCGCCAACAGCCCGATAGGGCCGGCACCGGTCACCACCACCGTCTTCGGATCCCAATGGGCCCGCCCGCCGATGCGGTCAACCTGCTCCCATGCCTTGGCCACCACACTCGTCGGTTCGAGCAGGACTCCGAGAAAGCCCAGTTTGGGGTCGACCTTCACCACGAACTCCGGTTGGATCCGGTAGCGCTCGGACAGATAGCCGTCGTGCTCTTTGATGCCCCGCTCGGTGTAGAGCCCGTTGCGGCAGAAATCCCATTCGTTGACCGCGCAGTTGGCGCACGGCACCGGGTCGGGTCGGCGGACGATCCCCACCACGTAGTCGCCCTTGGCCAGGTCCCCTCCGGCGGGTGCCTCGAGCACCCGGCCCAGCGACTCGTGACCGAGTACCAGCCGGTCACGCCCGGGGGGAGCCCATCCGTATTCGCCCGACAGGATCTCGATGTCGGTGCCGCAGATTCCGACCGCCAAGGTCTGGACCAACACCGGGCCGTCGGACTCGGGAGCCTCGTCGATATCGTCGAGTCGGGCAGAGTCCTTGGTCAGCGGAATGACTGTCAGTGCTTTCATGGATTTCCCTTCCGGAACAACGATGATAGGAGTGATCCGGACGACGTCCAGATGGGCGGTTCACCCCGAGGTGGATCCGGCGTCCGCCGCCGTGGCTTCACCGCCCACCGGGTCAGATGTGCCGCCATCGGCACGGATCCCCCTCCGGGTGGACGGGCGATGGTCGGTGTGGCCACCGAGGTGCATCCGCCCGGTACCGGTCTTCGAGCGGTTCATGCTGCGACGAATCGGGGCGAGGGTGTGCTTGGCGGCCACTGGCTTGGGGTGCCCATTCAGTTTGGACACCGAGTTCACCAGCGACACATGCGAGAAGGCCTGAGGGAAGTTTCCGATCAGGCGACCGGCTACCGGGTCATACTCCTCGGAGAGCAACCCCAGATCGTTTCGCAGGGAGAGCAGCCGGTCGAGCATCTGGCGGGCATCATCGGTGCGGCCCAGCAGGGCCAGGCAGTCCACCAACCAGAACGAGCAGGCCAAGAAAGCACCCTCCCTACCGGCCAGACCGTCGACATCGCCGGAGTCGACCGTCCGGTACCGAAGCACAAAACCGCCGTCGAGCAGTTCCCTCTCCACGGCTTCGATGGTTCCCTGCACCCGTGGGTCGTTGGCGGGGAGGAAACCGACCAACGGGATCATCAACAGGCTGGCGTCGAGTTGATCCGATCCGTAGTACTGGGTAAACGAACCCTTGTCGGCGTTGAACCCCTCACGGCAGACCTGATCATGGATCTCGGAGCGGACCTTCCTCCATCGGTCCACCGGACCTTCCATCCCGCACTCCTCCACCGTCTTGATGGCCCGATCGATGGCCACCCATGCCATGACCTTCGAGTGGGTGAAGTGTCGCCTCGGGCCCCGGACCTCCCAGATGCCGTCGTCGGGATCCCTCCACCCCGCCTCGAGGTACTCCATCAGTGTGCGCTGCAGTTCCCATGCCGGCGATTCAATGGTGTCGCCCGACTTCAACGCTTCATAGAGCGCCGACATCACTTCGCCGTAGACGTCCAGTTGGAACTGTCCGGCGGCGGCGTTGCCGATGCGGACCGGAATTGAGCCCTCATAGCCCGGGAGCCAATCGACCTCCCACTCATCGAGGCGGCGTTCGCCGGCGGCTCCGTACATGATCTGCATCTGCGAAGGGTCACCGGCGATAGCTCGCAGCAGCCAGTCGCGCCATGCCATGGCTTCCGCATAGAAGCCACCTCGCATCAGTGACTCAAGAGTGAGCGTGGCATCCCGCAACCAGCAGAATCGGTAGTCCCAGTTCCTATTGCCACCCAGCGTCTCGGGCAGCGAGCTGGTTGCGGCGGCGACAATCCCCCCGGTCGGCAGGTAGGTCAGCGCCTTGAGAGTGATGAGGGAACGCACCACCGCCTCTTTGTCAGGACCCTGATAGGTGCATTGGGATGCCCAGTCGCGCCACCAGGTCTCGGTGTCTTCGATGGCGTAGGCCGCGTCGACCGGGCGGGGAGGTTCTTCGGAGGCGTCAAACCACGCCAGTGAGAACGGGACCTGCTGGCCCTCCGACACGGTGAATCGGGACACCGTCGACATGTCCTTGCCCTTGGTATGCACCGGCGTCCACAGTGACAACCCATCAGGACCGGCGATGGCGGTCAGGATGCCGCCGAGCCTCCGCACCCACGGGACGATCTGGCCGTACCCGTAGCGGATGACGAGGTTCATCTCCATGGTGACCTTGCCGCGCACACCCTCGACCAAGCGCACCACCTCGGGGTGCTGCTGGCGGATCGGCATACAGTCGATCACTCGGACAGTCCCCTCCTCGGTCACGAACTCCGACTCGAGTACCAGCGAATCGCCCCGGTAACGACGATGGGTAGCGCGGCTCGAACCGACGGGGGCCAACTTCCAATAACCGTGCTCCTCGGCTCCGAGCAGCTTTGAAAAGCAGGCAGCCGAGTCGAAGCGGGGCAGACACAGCCAATCGATAGAGCCATCCCGTCCCACCAGTGCGGCCGTGTGGAGATCACCGATGATTCCGTAGTCCTCCAAGGGCAGGCTCACGGTTCTATGTCTAGTCGGGCGAGTCTCCGTGTGCCGCTCAGGCCGGGGCCGAACCGAGTGGCGCAACGTCGGCATTCAGCCGTTTGTGCACGCTCCGGTACCGACCGCGCCGGCGGTGGACTCGGCCCGTTGGACCCGAGCCAGTACCCCAGGGGAGGTGAGGGCGTATCCGATGTTGCCGTTTGTGGTGGACCGGGAGAAGACCACGCCGACCACCTGACCGTCGGCTTCGACCAACGGCCCTCCCGAATTCCCGGGACGCACCACGGCCTGGATTTCGTACACGTCACGCACGGTGAGCCCCTGGCCGTAGATATCCCTGCCCTGGGCGGAGAACACGGCCATCACACCGGCCGGTGCCACCGTGAATGGGCCACCACCCGGGTATCCGAGGACCAGGGCCTGCACCCCGCGGGTCACGTCGCTCGGTTTGAGAACCAGCGGTTGCTCGCGCAGACCCGGGACTCTCATCACGGCGAGGTCGTAGGAAGGGTCGAAGAACACGACCGTGGTGGCGTGCGTGCCCGAGGCATCTTCCACCGAGGGGTGCTGGATCCCGGCCACCACGTGCGCATTGGTCACCACCACCCCGGGTGCCACCACGAATCCGGATCCCTCTTGGATGTCACCGCATCCCGTCCCGACGATCCTCACGGTGGATGGTCCGGCGATATTCAAGGCTGCCTGCATCTGGGCATCGCCCGGGAGCGTCACAGGACCCGCAGTGGCCGGAGCAAGTTGGGCGAAGACCGGCGGGAAGCCCTCGGCGGAGAGAAACCCCTGTACCCGCGAAAAGACCGACGGCGGCGCCGGCAACACGCGGTCGAGTGACCGGATGATCTGGGAGCCGGAGATGGAGGCATTGAGCCGGAGATAGGAACTGTTGACCAGGGTGCTGGCCACCAACCAGGTGGCCAACAGAGACGCGATCACGGCCACCACCACTCCGAATCCGGAGTCGAGGCCGCCCAGACGTCCCCGGTGGATCCGTTTGAAGAGCATTTCCCCGACCAATCGCCCGGCACCGCCGCCCAAGATGGCAAGACCCAACATGGTGACGAGTGCAACTGCAGCCCGACTCGTAGACGAGTGCACCCAAGTGGCGGTCACCGATGCCAGCAACGCCCCCAGGTACAGGCCGATCCAGAAGCCCCCGAACGAAAGCACCTGCATCAGACCACCAAGGCGAAGTCCCTGAATCGCGGCGATCGCCACGACGGCGAGTATCACCAGGTCAACTACATTCATGCCGTCCACTCCTCCTCAGGTCCAGAAGTGGCAGGAGCATGCCAGGGAAGTTCGATCACCGACGGACCACGGTAGACGGCGAACCACCCGCGGTGAAATCGACACTCGCAGAAATCCTGCACATGTGGCACATGCGTGGCAAGATCACGGGCAACGAGCCCAGTAGATGGCCCGTATCGCCTATCGACCGGACCGAAACCCCAAGAGATCGGACTTCACGTGCCCGACGCCAGTCCTCCTCCCCCCAGCGACCAGCCACCCCAGCCACCCGTACCACCGCCTCCGCCGCCGGCAGGCGCCCCTCCGTATGGTCAGCCGCCACCGCCCCCGGCAGCACCACCACCCCCGGCCCAGCCCCCGGCAGGCGCCCCTCCGTACGGTCAGCCACCGGCAGGCGCTCCTCCGTACGGTCAGCCACCGGCAGGCGCTCCTTACGGCTATATGCCAGGACCGGTTGACGGCCAGGGCCGTCCCCTGGCCGAATGGTGGCAGCGTGCGGTGGCCATCATCATCGACGGCATCATCCTCTTTGTCCCGAAGGCAATCATCATTGCTGCTGCCTTCAGCTCAACCATTGGGGGCGGGGGCTTCTATTCGACCGGTTTCAGTATCTCGGTCATCTTGATCGGGTTGGCCTTCACGGTCATCGACATCGGCTACTTTGCGATTCTCAATGGCAGCGAAAAGGGCCAGACTGTCGGCCAGATGGCGCTCGGGATCACCGTTCGAGATGAGTCCACTGGTGGGGCCATTGGTCCGCAGCGCGCCGGACTCCGCATTCTCGTCCTGGAGCCGGGGATCATCTTGAATTGGATCCCGATTATCGGGTTTATCGCATCGGTGTATACGTTGGTAGCTGCACTGTCACCCCTCTGGGACAACCGGCGTCAGGGTTTCCACGACAAAGTGGCAAAGACTGATGTCATCAAGGTGCGCTGACTGGCAGTCCTGATTGAGGGTTCGACGCATCGTGGACCCACGTTCGCCGATGGCTCCGGTGGAGCCGACCATACATTCTGAAACCGACGGATCACCATGACATCTGAGTTGCACCTACGCCAGCGTCCTCGTGCGCACCCGCGTCCGCTTCCGTCATTGCATCGATCGTTCAGTTCAATTGGGTTGATAATCTTGCTGACGTTCGGTGCCACCGCTTGCTCGAAGAGCCCTGCCGTGGTGGGAAGACCGTCGACCACCCAAGCCACCATCGCGTTCGCCTCCGGATCGCCGTGGAGCGGCTCGTTGCTACCGGTGGCGGCACCGACCCCCGTCAATTCAATTGTGGCGGTCACCTGTGTCACGGCCTCAAAATGTTGGGGGGTCGGCTCAACCGTCGGGAGTGGCGGCGCACCCAACGGTGCCGCAGTCATCGCCACCACCAACGGAGGAAAGAGCTGGTTCAATCAATCCATCCCGGCCACTGCCGGGTACCTCGCCGACATTGCCTGCAGCAGCCAGCTCCAATGCGTGGCAGTGGGACAGGGTCAGGGCAACCAGGGCGTCAGCATCTTCACGACCAACGGTGGTGCCACCTGGGTCCAGTCTCCGGTGCCGCCCGCCATCACCGACATGACCGCGGTGTCGTGCAATTCCGATCGCCGGTGCATGGTCATCGGGGCCCTCATCACCGGCAATGCTGCACTCGTCTCGATGTCGACAGGTGCAACGTGGAATCAGGTTGGCACCTTGCCGGATGGCACCGTCGGCGCCAGTGGTGTTTCGTGCATCGACGATCGACATTGCTGGGTCACAGGTCACACCGCCGTGGGCACTGGCCAGGTGACCGGTGCGTTGGTCGGCACATCGAACGGTGGCATCACGTGGGTCTCCCTACCGATTCCGGTTGGATCGGGCTTTCTGAATGCAGTCTCGTGTGTCCAGGGACCGGCCGACAGCGTCGGTTCATTGCCCGGCGGTCAGATCACTGTCCCCACGACCGCACCCACGACACATGCGCCACCCACGACACCCCCGACCAGCCTGCCGACGTTCGGAGTGACCGGAGTTCGCTGCACGGTGGTCGGCACCACCGCCAATACCCAGGGTGTGGCTCGCACCGGCCACGGACTGGTCTTCACCACCGACAACGGGGGTCGGACCTGGGCCAGCCAGCCGATACCCGCCTCGATAGCGGGACTCTCCAGCGTCTCGTGTGTCGCCGACTACACGTGCGTAACAGTGGGAAGCACCATCACCACCTCACCGGCGGCCGGGGTCCTGCTCTTCACCGGACCGATTACCAAGGCCTGGAAACATACGACCACCATCACCTCACCGGAACCTCTCTTAGGGGTCACCTGCATCTCCACGTCGCACTGTGTGGCAGTCGGAGAGTCGATCATCGAGAGCCTGAGCGGGGCGTGATCGGTTCGGCCGGACACATGCCGGGGCGACCACCGTGGGCGCGAACCCGTGTCTGATGACCGGACCATGGTCACTGAACTCGGGACCGCGCTCGGCACCCTCGGGTTTCCCGACCTCTCCAGCGCATTGGCCGGGCGACCTCACGAACTGAGGATCGGAAACGAGACGTGGGATCGGCTCGAGACTGTCCACGCCGGAAAGGGATTCGCGGTTGAATTCGGCGTTGCCTTCGAAAACGGGCAGGCACTGTTGGCGGCGCCTGATGGCTTACGGGGTCGCAAGCCCAGGATCATCGAATGGACCGGCGGTCGCCGTGCCCCGGGTGACGAAGTTGCTCCGATTGATCTCCGCATCGACCACGTGTATTTGATCAGTTGCAAGTACGAATCCGACATTCTGGCCAATACCTCCCCCGCCCGCCTGTTTGAGGGCTTACTGGCGATGTCGGGGACGTGGAATCGCGATGACTGGTTCGAGGTGGTTGCGTTCGATGAGCTCAAGGCGCTCTATGCCGGTTGCCTGGCGGCTACCGGACTGATCCATTTCCCCGCCACCCCTGGTCTCTGCACCCGGGAGCAGCACCGGGAGCTCCGGGACGCGCTCACCGGTCGCACCTACCCGAACGAAGAGACCAGGGCCGCGTACCGCACGCTGTGCCGGACAGTGAGCACCGTGTCCGCCCAACGCTGGGAGAGTCGGTTGCGGGAAACTGATACCGGATCCGAGCTCATGGTGTGGCGCCTGCTCCGGATCGGCAGTGCTCCGTACTTCGTACTCGGACTTGACCGGCATACCGGGCTACCCGTGCAGTACCGGATCGCCAGCCCATGGGACTGGCGCGATGAGTTCGAGGTTCTCGAGTTCGTGGTGACTGCCGGGGCGGCTGGCCAACCCCGCGTCGACTGGACATGTCGCTACCGTCCTCGCCAACCCGGGCCCCATCAGCCGCGCACGGTCGCCGGACACATTGAGATCCGGTGGAGCCACGGGCGTTTCGCCCAGCCCCCCGAAGCCAAGATCTACCTCGATACACCCATGGACGAACTGCCGGGGTATCACCGACTATCCGAGGTCGACGAGCCGCAGCTCACATTGTGGTCTACGACCGCATAGGTCACCCCGTACCGAGCAATTACGGTGAATAGCAAGTCGGCCAGAGCCACAGCGGTTCGCACCCCCACTCGCGAGGGCGCCATTGCCGGGAACTCTCGTGATCGGGAACCCGCTCTTGCACGGGACGGGACTCATTCCGGAGACATTCCTGAAGGATCCGTTGCCGGGGGTGGAATCTCGTCATGATGGGCCGGCGTTTGCGGTTCGGCCGGCGCGGTGCCGGCGGAGCCTCCCGGCTCCAACCTGGCCGCATACCGCTGCAGGCCGCGCAAGCCGGTGGCGGGAAACATGAGCACCGAAAGGATGCCGACGGCGATGAGAGCTGCGGCGTTCTCGGGCGCCATCCGGTGGGCGGAGACCCCGATGTCCGCAATCACCACGATGAGAGGCAGGCCGGTGGCCGAAAAGAGTGCCAGGGGGATCAACTGACCCTTGGGTAGGTGCTTGCGGTACACAAACAGGGCCGGCAATCCCCTGATCACCAAGATGAGGAGCAGGAAGACTGGGATCCGAAGGAGAGCGCTCGGTTTGTGGATAAGGGAATGGAGATCAAATTGCATTCCACTCACTACAAAGAAGATCGGCACCAGAAACCCGAATCCAATGGCCTCGAGCTTTTCGCGGATCACCACGCTGTCTTCGCCGGCGGAGAACAGACGCACCACGATCCCGGCGGCAAATGCCCCCAACAGCACGTCAAGGCCGAGCTCGAATGCCAAATAGACCAGCAGAAGGATGAGGAGCACCGATACCCGGACCGGCAGTTGCGCACTGGAGTGGAGATTGCGGCTGAGCATGGCCACCACCCGAGGTTGTTGGGTACGGGTGGCCAACAGGGCAGCCCCGACCGCAGTGGCGACAAAGAAGGACAACAGGGCAATTGTGATCAGTGGATCTCGTTGGGTAAGGAATACGCCAACCGCCACGATCGGGGCGAACTCACCGACAGTGCCGACTGCCATCACATATCGACCGAATTCGGTGTCGAAGACGCTGGCATCGCGAAGCACCGGCAACAAGGTCCCGAGTGCCGTGGTGGTGAGACACAAACCCAACACCACCGGGTCGTGTACCAGGCCCGTCGACACCACCGCCAAGGCAATGGCCACGGCCAGACCGGCTGAGGCAACCCATCCCAGAGAAGCCAGGCGCAATGGACGCCCCCGAATTCGCAGGAGATCCAGCTCGAAGCCGGCCAGGAACATGAGAAAGGCCAGGCCCATGTCGGAGAACCCATTGACCACATCACCGGTGTGGGCCAACTTCAATACGTCGGGTCCCACGATGATTCCCAGTCCGAGTTCGAGGACGACACCGGGGATCCCGAGCTTCCCGGTCATCTCGGCCAGAATCGGTGAGATCACCGCGATGCAACCAATCAGGACAAGGGTGGGGATCCAGGAAGAGACCACTGACACCTACC
>JADGOI010000179.1 GCA_017883075.1 Acidimicrobiales bacterium | reverse complement strand
CTCTCGGGCCTCAGCGTCGCCCAGACGCCGCGAATCCTTCCCGACGTCGATGATTGCTGGTACCAGCTCGGCCGTCCACACTGGGATCAATGCACCGGATGTGGTGCTGGTCATAGGACCCGGGACCCGTTCTGCCGGTGACGCACACAGTCAGGCCGTTGAGTTGCTCCGAGCGCACGGTCCCACCGACGTGGCGTTGGCCAGGGATCTTGGTCGTCGGGTGGGCCTCATGCCGAAGGCGGATTGCGAACCGCCCGACATCGCCCTCGGCACCGCCCGTCAAGCCGTTGAACGGGCGCGCCGCGGCGTGGGCATCGCTCGCCGAGTACTCGTAACTCACAGGTGGGTCATTCCCAACGGCCGGATCATGGTGAATCAGCACGAGGCCTCATTGTCGGCAATAAATACGGCCAACCCATCGGGACACAGATCGTGGTGCGAGAACACAGTCGCGGAAGCACCGCGGTCTCGTGGGCGAGAGAACCTCTGCGGCCATCTCTCGGCCGAGAGAACCTTCCAGAGGCTTCGGTTAGGACGCCGACCCCGGCAACGGATAGGCCGGTTCCACCGGCGCCTCAGGCGCTGGCTCGGTCAGGTCGAGGTGGGTCGGCAAACCCTCGCCACGGAACAACCCCGATGCCAGGGTGGTCCGGCTGAGAGCGTCGGCGGCCAAGACAATGGCCCCCGCCGTGTAGGTCGACCGTTCGAGCGGTGGATACGTCGCCTCTTCGGGATACACCATGCCGGTCCAGTACGAACCGTCCTCGTTTCGCAGTGCTTGGACCCAGGTGAAGAGGCGGCGGGCGGCATCGCTCATGCCGGCGGCATCCAACGCCAGCACGCACTCAGCCGTTTCGGCGGCAGTGACCCATTCGCCGGTAGACACGCACCGGACTCCGAAACCCTCCATCACAAACGTGGACCACGACCCCTCGATGCAGCGTCGTGCGGCATGGCCGGTGAGGGCGCCTGACAACACCGGGTAGTACCAATCCATGGCGAACTCCACCTTGGGAGCGAATGCTGACGGGTCATGGGCAACAGCATGGGCCAGGCGACCGGCGGCGAACTCCCAATCGGGTCGTTCGTGACCGAGCCGTTCGGCGCAGGCAATGGCACAACGGAGGCTGTGGTAGATCGATGATGAACCGGTGAGCAGCGCATACTCCTCGGCAAAGCCCGACGCGTCGAGCGACCAGCGGACGGAACCGTCGTTCCGCTGCCAACGCAAGACGAAGTCCACGCCCGCCTCCACCGCCGGCCACAGCTCCTCGAGTCCCTCGATCTCTCCGGTCGAGATATAGCGGTGCCAGGCACCGGTAGCCAGATATGCACAGACATTGGTGTCGAGACGGGCGTCTTTGACCCCGCTGGCCACGTAGTAGTTGAACCAACTGCCGTCGGGAAGCTGAGTATCGACCAGCCACTGATAAGCCCGGTCCGCCTCGGCATCGAAGCCGCAGGTAGTAAGGGCCATGGCTGCCTCCACGTGGTTCCAAGGGTCACAATGACCCCCGCGGAACCACGGGATCATGCCGTCAGGATGCTGGAGATCGGCGATCGACTGTGCAGTCTGCATTACTTGGGCAGTGCTGAGAATGCCCGGAACCTCGGGGATCATCCTCACGCCCCGACCCCGGCCTCTATCTCGACGTCCGTCATCGGGCCAGAAGCCGATGCCGCAACCGATGCCGCAACCGATGCGGACTCAGCTGGACTGATGTCGAATCGGCTGATGGTGCTCACCATGGTGTCATCCAAACTGTCCTGAGCCACCAGTGGCTTGTGCAGATACACCACCAGGCTCTTGCCGATGAGCGGGTTCAGCACGCGCTCGGTATATCGGGTGATCTTCGGCGCTTTGATGATGTCCCACGCCAACAGGCGATGGTAGGCGGCGACCGCCGGATGATCGTCCTTGGATGGTCCGACCAAACACCGGAGCCACCAATAGGGCGAGTGCAACCCGTGGGCATGGTGGCTTCCGACCTCGGTCAACCCGGTAGCTTCGAGACGCCGCGAAAGTTCGGCGTGCCGGTAGATGCGGACATGGCCGCCGGGAACGTTGTGGTACTCGTCGGAAATGGCCCAGTTGACGAACTCGGGTCCACACCGGGGCACGGTGACAGCCATGGAGCCGCCGGGACGGAGCACCCGGGTCAACTCTGCCATGGCTGTTTCGTCCTCGGGGATGTGCTCGAGTACCTCGGACGCGATGACCCGATCGAACGAACCATCGGCAAAGGGGAGGCGCAAGGCATCCCCCTGGACGGAACCGACCCGGCTCTCTTCGGCGTCGAGTTCTCCGGCATCGGCCATCGCCCCGAACGTATCGAGCACCTGGCGGACCTCGTCGGCGCCGGCGTCGAACGCCACCACCTGAGCACCGAGACGGGCCGCCTGGTAGGCGTGGCGACCGAATCCACAGCCCAAATCCAGCAGCCGATCGCCAGGCTGTACTCCGAGTTTTCGATAGTCAACTGTCAACATGTCAACGTCTCCATAGGTTCAGTCACCGCGCCCGGGCCGGATCGGTGATCATCGAGAAGCCGGCGGTACTCCGCCGCGGTTCCGGTGGCAGTCACCTGCCAGGTGAACCGACCGAGTACCCGCTCACGCCCGGCAGTACCCAGCCGTTCCCGCAATTCGGCATCGTCAAGCAACCGTTTGATGGCCCCGGCCAGGGCACCGGGATCATCGGGTGGAACCAGAAGTCCGGTCACCCCGTCCTCACCCACCACCTCGGGAAGGGCTCCCCCGGTGGTGGCGACCAGGGCCACTCCACAGGCCATGGCTTCGATGGCCGGCAGCGAGAAGCCCTCGTAGAGAGAGGGCACCACCGCCACTTGGGCCTGGGCGTAGTTGCAGGCCAACTCGTCGTCGCTGATCCCTGACACGCAATGGACGATGGACGCCAGGTCGAGTCGTTCGATAGCCCGCGCGACCCGGCCCTCCGGCCGAGGGTTACCCACCACCACCAATTCGACCTCCCGCTCGGTACGGAGCTTGGCCACCGCCTCCAACAGCGGCACCAATCCCTTCATGGGGACATCGGAAGACGAGGTGACCATGATGCGACCGGGGACGGGCGTCACATCGGGTCGTGGTCGAAAGACTGAATGGTCGACGCCCACTGGGACGACGGTCATCCGCTCCGTCGCCACCCCCAACTGCGCGGCGATATCGGTCTTCGACGACTCCGACACCGTCATCACCCGGGGAAGGGCCCGGGCCACCCGCACCTGCATCCGCAGAAAGCCGAACCACCGGCGTTGGGTGAAACGTTGCCATGGGTTGGTGGCGTGGCTGAGGGCCAACTGGCGATCGACGGTAATCGGATGATGCAAGGTGGTGAGCAGCGGCCACCCGTCGTCGATCATCCCCAGCATCCCCTTGCCCAGGCATTGATTGTCATGGACCAGATCAAATTCGTGGCGGCGCGCGGCCAACAACCGGCGGGCCCGGAGGCTGAACGTCCACGGTTCAGGAAAACCAGCCGTACCCATCACCGCGAACTCGAGGGCGTCGATCCCCGTGTGGAATTCCCGGGGGTGGGGAATCCGAAACGGGTCGGGATCGCGATACAGGTCCAGACTGGGCACCGGAGTGAACCCGACGCCTTCATCGACTTCGGGCCAGGGTTGGCCGGCGAATACCTCGACCGAATGGCCAAGGGCCACCAACTCCCGGGTGAGATGGCGGGTATAGACCCCTTGACCACCACACCGGGGATTCCCCCGGTAGACGAGAAAGGCGATCCGAAGACCACCCGGGCCCGGAGGGCGGGCCGGTATCCGCTCCGGAACCGGGGGTGGCCGTTTCGGGCCCTTTGCCTTGGCTCGGCGACGACCGAAACTAGGCACGGAATCCCCCTGCATATGAGCGCATAAGGGGGCAAGCCTCCCCCGCGCCGGCACTTCGACGCAAACCGCGCCACTTGAGCTGCCGAATGACAAGACAACCCGGCCATCATCCATCGTCGTCATCAGTTGCCTCGCCCGTCGTTGACGAGGCACTAGGGTTTGCTCGGGATGCCGATTCAGGACATTGAGAGAGCCGTGACAATTGAAATCCTCCATCTTTCCAGTGTCATCAAGCGTCCCCTGGTCGATCGGGCGGGCGACCGACTTGGGCGCGTCCAAGACCTGATTGTCCGGGTCGGAGAGCAGCCTCATCCCCCGATCGTGGGCTTGGTGGTCAACATCGGTGGACGTGACCTCTTCGTTCCGATCCGGAAGATTTCGGGGTTCGAACCCGGCCGCGTGCGATTTGAGGGCGAGCGGGTCGACCTGCGCCGATTCGAGCGGCGTCCCGGTGAGCTGTTGCTCGCTCGGGACCTCATGGCCCGACATCTCATC
>JADGOI010000178.1 GCA_017883075.1 Acidimicrobiales bacterium | reverse complement strand
CCGACCACCCGATGGGCGACCCCGGCGGCGGCGTCGACCGCGCCTGGGTCGTCAGGTGAGGGCGGGGATCCCGGGGGTGGCGACTGATCCGACATAGGAGCTCCTTGGGTCGTTGCCGGCCGACCTGACCGGCCTGGACGGTCTCATTCTGTGAAGCGGTGCCGTCTCCCAGCCGGTGACCGGGGTGATGTCGACCCTCATCGAATGCGAGCGCTCGATTGGGTTGCGGCCAGGAGTACTTCGGTGATGAAGCTAGTTGTCGGTCGAGGGGTTGTCCACACATCCGGCCGACCCCGGCACCACCTCCATCGAGACCAGTACGTTTCCACCGGTGGCAACGGCCAGATGACGATTTGCCGGTCCCTCAACGGGGCGCCCGGGGCATGCCCAGGCCGACCATGGCGATGATGTCGCGCTGGATCTCATTGGTCCCGCCCCCGAAGGTGAAGATGGTCTGGCTGCGGGCGTTGTGCTCGAGGCGACCCTGCAGGACCGCGCCCGCCGAGCCCTCGGGGAGGTAACCGGCCTGCCCGACGACCTCGAGCAGCAACCGGTAGACCTCCAGGGCGAGCTCGGTGCCGTACACCTTGGTGGCCGAGGCATCCGCCGGGCTCAGGCCCTTGTCAGCTGCCCACGCCACCTTCCAATTGAACAGCTTGAGCACCTCGACCTTGGCGTGCACCCGGGCCAGGTGCACCCGCACCCACTCGTGGTCGATGACCCGGCGGCCATCGGCCAGCCTCTCGTGTTGCGCCCACGCCCGCACCTCGGTGAGATTCCGCAGAAGTCCCGAGGCGGGGCAGATGGCGACCCGTTCGTGGTTGAGCTGGTTGGTGATGAGCTTCCATCCCTGATTCTCAGCACCCACCAGGTTGTCCACCGGGACGCGCACGTCGTCGTAGAAGGTGGTGCTGGTGAAGTCCCCGGCGATCGTGCGCAACGGCGTCCAATGGAACCCGGGTGCATCGGTCGGGACGATGAACACCGACAGCCCCTTGTGCTTGGGGGCGTCAGGGTCGGTACGGGCGGCCAACCAGACATAGTCGGCGTACTGGATGGCGCTGGTGTAGAGCTTCTCGCCAGTGATCACGTACTCCTCGCCATCCCGGACCGCCCGGGTCTTGAGCGACGCCAGGTCGGTTCCCGCCGAGGGCTCGGTGTAACCGATGGAGAAGTGCACCTCTCCCCGCAGGATGCCGGGGAGGATTCGGTTCTTCTGCTCGTCGGTGCCGAGCGCCATGAGTGTGGGACCGACGCTGTTGAGGGTGAGGAGCGGAAGCGGGACTCCGGCCCAGTGGGACTCCTCCACGAAGATCATCTGGTCGATGGCGCCCCGGGCCTGACCGCCGTACTCGACAGGCCAACCCAGCCCGAGCCAACCGTCCTCCCCCATCCGCCGGATGTAGCGCGTATAGGTCGGCTCCCCGTCGCCGGTTCCCTCCACCTCGTCCGCTAGGCGGACGAAATACGAACGCAGCTCGTCTCTCAATTCCTGTTGTCGGCCGGTCAATGCCAGATACATGGGGCACCTCTCGCTTCTCCGGCACCCTAACAATCGGAGTTGGCGTCGGCGGTGGAATGTCTGGCTCAACCGGTGAGCGAAGCCTCGTCCGGACATGGCCCGGTGGGCGTGACTCCGGCATTGCCCACCACGATGTCGATCCGGCCGGCTTCTCGTTCAACCGCGGCTACGTGCGCGCGTACAAGGCAAAGCCAAGGGCCGCGGCAGCGGTGGCTTGGCGAGCGTCGTTGGTGAGGATCATCACGGTGTCATCGCTTGCATCAGCGAGGAGTCCGGCTGCGGCCAGATGCAGGGCATCGAGCGTCCGGACCGAAGTCCGCAACACCAGTTCCCGTGCTCGGACCAGCGTGGCGTGGGTGAGTGGCACTACGCCGATCGGACCGTCGTCCGCGGTGTGGTCGTCATAGGCATCAAGACGTTCGGTCAACCCGGCCTCATCGATGCGGCCGTCGGATTTCGCACGCGCCAGCAAGCTCGCGAACTCGACATCAGCCAACTCGCAGATCACGATGGGATCTGACCCCTCGAAGAGGACATTGCCAATCCACTCGGCGTCGATTTCGTCACCCAGATACGCACTCCCGAGTGCGCTCGTGTCGGTAAGCAGAGTCAACGTTCCTCCCGCCCGGTGCTGACCATCTCGGCGGCGTAGCCGGCGGGCGTGTCGTCGGCCGTCTTGAAGTCCAACGCCCAGTTTCGAGGGCGCCCGGTCCGCATCCCCCGCGGCATCAATCGACCATCGACGATTGCCGCCGCTTTCCACATGTGGCGGGGGGAACCTGGTCCGACTACGGCCACACGAAGAAGGCGGTTCACGTAGGCATTGACAGACTCGCCCGTCCTCGCTGCTTGGCGCTTGAGGGCACTCGCCAGCTCATCGTCGACCCGGGTAATGATCTGCTTCACGACCGCAATGATAGCAAGGCATCCCATTTGATAGCAATGCCTTTGACGCCCGGATCGTAGGTGCCTGCTGTCCCCTGAGACGACGTTCCGATCTGTCCCCCCACCACACCCGAAGCTATGGTCGTGGCCAGAACTCACCTGGGGGATACCGATGAAGGACATGAAGCTCGGATTACAACTTGGCTACTGGGGATCCGGGCCGCCGACCAACGCCGTGGAGCTGATCGCCGAGGCCGAACGACTGGGATTCGACTCGATCTGGACAGCCGAGTCCTACGGTTCCGACGCCCTCACCCCTCTCAGCTGGTGGGGATCCCAGACGAAAAAGGTGCGCCTCGGAACGTCGCTGTGCCAACTCTCCGCCCGCACCCCGACAGCCATGGCCATGGCCGCCCTCACCCTCGATCACCTGTCGGGTGGCCGGGTGGTCCTCGGGCTCGGGGTCTCCGGTCCACAGGTTGTCGAAGGCTGGTACGGACAGTCGTTCGAAAAGCCGTTGGCCCGCACCCGTGAGTATGTCGACATCGTCCGCCAAGTGCTGGCCCGTGAAGGAGTGGTCACCAACGACGGACCCAACTACCCACTCCCCTTCCCCGGCGGGACCGGCCTGGGCAAGCCCTTGAAGTCCATCGTGCACCCGCTGCGCAAGGACATCCCGATCATTCTGGGGGCGGAGGGACCGAAGAACGTCGCCTTGGCCGCAGAGATCGCCGAGGGATGGTTCCCGATCTTCTTTTCTCCCAACGCGGTCAAGGCGTTCGAGCCCTCACTGGCAGAAGGATTCGCCCGACCCGGTGCCCGTCACACCGCCGACGACTTCGAGGTCATCGCCCTGGCCACCACCGTGATCGATGACGACATCGAGCGGGCCGCTGACGTGTTCCGACCCCACATCGCCCTCTACATCGGAGGAATGGGGGCAAAGTCGATGAACTTCCACTTCGACGTATTCGCCCGGATGGGCTACGAGGCAGAAGCGCGCAAGATCCAAGAGCTCTACCTAGCCGGGCGGAAGGACGAAGCCGCCGCCGCGGTGCCGACCTCACTCATCGAGGACACCGCCCTCATCGGTCCCAAAGAGAAGGTCCGCGACGATCTCGAGGGGTGGAAGGAGTCCATCGCCACCACCCTCCTCGTTTCGGGAAGTGTCGATACCCTGCGGACCATGGCGGAGTTGGTGCTGTAAAGGGTTTGGCGGAGGAGGTCGTCTCAGCGTTTCCCTCTGTATTTACCTACCGAAGGTAGTGATCCAGTGGATCAGCTATTCGCCCGTTGGCACGATGTTGATGTTGGATTGTGAAATCAGTTCGGGCAAAACCCGAGCACACACATTGCGCAAGGCACCGCATACACGCAGACAGATGCTGGCCAAGGGACCAGACCGTCCACATGCGGCATGAGAAGACCAAACACCAAAGCCTTCGTGAAACGCCGGTTCAGACCTGGGAATTGAAGAACCCCGGCCAAAAGAATGGCGGGGGTTCGAACATTGACACTTTGGTGGAGGTTCTGGGCCGGTATTCGAACCTCTGTGACCAGGGAGAACGCCTGCGCAACCTCCTAGGATTTGTCCCAGAAGAGCCTGAATCGGTCAATCTTCCAGCCCCGAGGCAGATTCAGCACCGCCTCGAACCGCCTGAAATCAATCGCCTACAACAGGCCTACGAGTCGGGAGTCACGCTTCGAGATCTGGCCCGGGATTTCCAGATCCATAGGATTACTGCAGCAGATCTTCTGGAACGATCTGGAATTGCTCGTCGCGGCAAGGGTCCGTCTGATTCTGAAGTCCAGGAAGCAATGTTCGTGCCGACCCCGGACGTTTCTCATCGAAGGCGAGCGTTACCTGACGTTCCAAGTTCCTTCCCAGCGAGCCTGAGGCGCGATCGGATAGTTTTGGGGTGTGGTTAATAGAAATCGTTCGGGCGAAGCCAAGGGCGAAA
>JADGOI010000016.1 GCA_017883075.1 Acidimicrobiales bacterium | reverse complement strand
GACGAGATCGATCGGGTCCTCGGGCTCGAGCTCGGGGCAGACGACTACGTGACCAAGCCCTTCTCCGGTCGGGAATTGGTCGCCCGGGTGCACGCCATTCTGCGCCGGACGGGCACCGCTCCATCGACCGACAGCCCCGCCGTGTTGGAGGTTGGTCCAATCGACGTAGACCTGGGTCGACGGGAGGTTCGGGTCGGCGGCGTCCCCGTCGCTTTCACGGCGCGAGAGTTTGACCTGTTGGCCTTCCTCTCGACCAATCGCGGATTGGCGTTGTCGAGGCGTCAACTGCTCGACGGAGTGTGGGGCGACGAATGGTACGGCGACGAACGGACTGTCGATGTCCATGTCCGCCAACTTCGCAAGAAACTGGGGGGTGATCTTCCCCTGGTCACCGTCTGGGGCGTTGGGTACCGAATGGGATGAGGCGGCGACTGACTTTCGCCATGCTCCTGCTGGTTGCGGCGACGCTCGTCGTCACCAGCATCGGGAGCTACTACTTCATCCGCCGGGCCGCCATCTCGACGGCCCAACAGCAACTGGTGGGTCAAGCCCGGGCCATCTCCCGGACTATTTCTGATGGGACCGTCTCCACCCAATTCAGCTTCAAGAATGAACTGGAGGTTCTCGACAACGCCGGTGCCTTCGACGGTCTCCGGGTGGTCGAGCTCCACTCCGATGGAACCGTCACCGGTTCGTTGCCCTCGGGTCTCACGCCCCGGATGATCCGCATCCACACCCTGATGACGGGTCGTCAGACCGCCGGAAGCGCCGGCAGTCGCCTGGTGTTCACGGCCATCCCCACTCCTACTGCCGAGATCACTGCGTATACCCCGGTGTTGGTCATTACCCGAAGAGTCAGCAATCCGAAGGATGGTCTCCGCTATTTCGGGTTGGTGGGTGCGATTGCCCTCCTCATTGCGGCCGCGGTCGCGGTGGGTCTGGCCCAGCGCTTCACCCGTCCCCTGCTTGCCGCGGTACGGGCCACCCGCCGTATCGCCGACGGTGATCTGGGGGCAACCGTGGCAGTGGAGCCCCACCTGTATCCCGAGTTCGTCCAACTGGCTGAGTCGATCAACTCCATGGGATCCAACCTGGGAAGAGCCCGGAATCAAGAACGTCAGTTTCTCCTCTCCATCTCCCACGAACTCCGCACTCCCCTCACCTCGATCCGGGGGTACGCCGATGCAATCGTCGACGGCGCCGCCGAAGACCCCGTCGATGCCGCCGCGGTCATCGGTGACGAGGCCAGGCGACTCGAGCGACTGGTCCAGGATCTGCTCGATCTGGCCAGGTTGGATGCCGACCGGTTTTCGTTGGACATCCAACGGGTCGACTGCACGGATGTGGCCCGACGGGTGGTTGACGGATTTCGGCCACGGGCTGTGGCCCTTGGCCTCGAACTGGCCATCGTCCCGACGGAGACCACACCTTTATGGGTGGAAGCCGACGCCGACCGCCTGGGACAGATAGTGGCCAACCTGGTGGAGAACGCATCCTCCTTCGCCCACCGGCACATCGTGGTGGGTACCGGAATGGTGGGCCGAGCCCCGGCGATTTGGGTAGCCGATGATGGACCAGGGATTCCTCCCGACAAGTTGGGCCGGGTATTCGAAAGGCACTTCACCTCCGATGACTCCGTCGGCCGCCGCCAGGGCTCCGGCCTCGGCCTGGCGATCGTTTCCGAGTTGGCCTCGGCCATGGGAGCGGTAGTGCAGGCCGATTCGCCCGTGGCCGATGGGAGAGGCGCTCGAATGGTCGTCCGGTTTCACCCGATCGACGCCAGATCCGTCAATCCCTCTGCGTGAAGAGATACGTCGAGCTGGCCCGGGCGACCACAACGCGCCGATCGTCGACCACTTCGGCCTCTGCGAACGCAACCCTCTTTCCACCCGAGACCACCCGGGCGGTGCACTCGAGGACCGCCCCCACCCGGGTGGGGGCCAGAAAACTGATCTTCATCTCGACATTGGACGAGAACACCTTGCGGCCCGAGGCCACTGCGAACGTAACCGCCGCGGCTCCCATCGCCGAGTCGGCCATGGCGCTGAGGAACCCCCCCTGGATGATGCCGGCAGGATTGGCAAACCGTTCGTCAGCCGACATTCGCCAGACAGTTCGCCCCGGTTCCGACTTGTCGATACAGGTCATCCCGAGAGTCAGTTCGCAGTTGGGTGGAACCTGAATCCGCTGATCGGGCATCCAATGACGCTACCTCCCGCCGTGGCGTCGATACTTGGGGCATGAAACCCTCACTCGGGCACCACTGACGTCGATGCCCTTCGCCAGCGCCCTGTCCGAGCACCCCGTCCCGTCACTGGCCACCGGCGAGGTGGTCGGTGCCGTCCTCGAAGCCATCGGGGAGCGCCCGGACTTCGTGTTCCTCTCGGTCACCCGCCCCCACGCCGGCGCCCTCGACGACATCGTCACCACGGTGACATCGGTACTTCATCCCATGGTCATGATCGGCTGTGCGGCCGAGTCGGTGGTGGGGACCGGACATGAAATCGAGGAAACGCCGGCCGTCAGCTTGTGGGCCGGTCGGGTGGGCCCTCTCATCCCGGTGACACTGAAGGCAAGCCGGTCTGCCGATGACATCTGGCAATTCTCCGGTTGGCCCGACAACATCACCATCGAGCCGACCGCCCTCATCCTTGTCGCTGATCCCTTCACCTTTCCGGTCGACCAGTTCTTGAGTTGGCTAGGCGATCGTCACCCCGGGCTCCCGGTCGTCGGCGGTAATGCGTCGGCCGCGCTCGGGCCAGGGGGAAGCCGGTTGATCGCCGGTGCCCGGACAATCAAAGAAGGGGCGGTGGGCGTGCTCATCGGTTCGGGAGTGGAGATCGAGGCGGTGGTATCCCAGGGTTGCAGGCCCTACGGCCAACCTCTTACCGTGACCAAGTCGGACCGCAATATCATGTACGAGGTGGCCGGCACCCCCGCCATCGAATCGATGGTCGATCAGATGAAGCGTGGTCTTTCTGCGGCAGAAATCGCCGGCCTCGAGAACAACGGTCTCCACATCGGGCGCCTGATCGATGAGCATCTTGATCAGCCCGGACCAGGCGACTACCTGGTCCGCACTGTGATCGGGGTGGACCGAAGCACAGGGGCGATGGCAGTGGACGATCGGGTCCCCCTGGGCAGCACGATCTGCTTCCATCTGCGAGACGCCGAATCGGCCGACCGCGATCTTCGCTCCCTCCTCGAGGGCCGTCGCGCCGACGGGGCACTGCTGTTCACCTGCAACGGACGGGGCACCCGCCTGTTCGATGAGCCTCATCACGACGCCGCCGTCCTGGCCGGACAGATCGGGGCTGTTCCCGTGGGTGGCTTCTTCGCAGCCGGAGAGGCCGGTCCGGTGGGCGGCCGGAATTTTGTCCACAGTTTCACCGCCTCGATCGCCCTGTTTCGGGATAGGTGACCGGATCGGTTCCACCATCCGGAATCACCGAGCGTCCGCTTCACCAAACGGGCCTTCGGCCGATAGGGTGACCATTGATGACCGTCACCAACCCCTTGACGCCTGGCGTCCCTCGTGACACCGACCTCGAGCAACTCGGGATCAACGTGATCCGGGGATTGGCCATGGACGCTCCTCGAGCGGCAAGCTCCGGCCACCCGGGAACCGCGATGGCACTGGCACCGCTGGCCCACGTGCTGTTCACCCGGGTCATGCGTCACGACCCGTCTGAGCCCCACTGGCCCGACCGCGACCGGTTTGTCCTGTCCAATGGTCATGCCTCGATCCTGTTGTACTCCATGCTCTATCTCTGTGGATACGGGCTGTCCCTCGACGACCTCCGTGCTTTCCGGCAGTTCGGAAGTCACACTCCTGGGCATCCCGAGATCCACCTGACGTCAGGGTTGGAGGTCACCACCGGTCCTCTCGGCCAGGGATTCGCCAATGGTGTCGGCATGGGGATCGCCGAGCGGTGGCTGCGGACCCGTTTCTCTCCCGAGATCGTCGACCACCACACCTACGTCATCGCCGGAGACGGATGCTTGGAGGAAGGCATCTCCCACGAGGCCGCCTCTCTGGCCGGGCATCTCGCCCTTGGACGCTTGGTGTACATCTACGACAACAACCACATCACCATCGACGGTCCCACCGAGCTCTCCTACTCCGACAATGTGGCCGAGCGGTTTTCCGCTTACGGATGGGGAGTGGACGACATCGGTGAGGTGGCCAATGACGTCGACGCCATCGAAGCCGCCCTGGTCCGGGCCAAGGCCGATGAGGACCGGCCCAGCTTGCTCATCCTCCGCAGTCACATCGGGTACCCGTCACCCCACCTGACCGATACCGCCAAGGCCCACGGCGACCCGTTCAGCGTGGAAGAGATCCGGCTCACCAAGGAGATCCTCGGACTCGACGTCGACGAGACATTCTGGGTCCCGGATGCGGTGCTCGACCTCTACCGCCGGTGCATTCCGCGGGGCCGGTCATTCCGGGCAGCATGGCAGGAGCGGATGGAACGATGGGATGGCGACAAAGCCGTCTGGGACGCGGCTCAACGGGGGCACGGCCTCGACGGCTGGGAATCGAAACTGCCCTCGTTCACTCCCGGGGATGGTCCGATGGCCACCCGACAAGCCATGAAGGCATGCCTCGATGCCACCGGAGACGTCATCCCCGGCGTCATTCCCGGGAGTGCTGACCTCACCGGCAATACGGGCATGGCCATGGAAGGCGCCCTGGCCCAATCGGTCGAGGAGCCGGGTGGCAGCCTCATCCACTACGGGATACGTGAGCACGGCATGGGCGGTGTCATGACGGGCATCGCCTCCCACGGCGGCATGCTTCCGATCGGTGGCACCTTCTTTGTGTTCAGCGACTACATGCGCGGAGCAGTGCGGGTCGCAGCGCTCTCCGAAACCCACGTGATCTACTCGTGGACCCACGACTCCATCGGGCTGGGCGAGGACGGGCCGACCCACCAACCGATCGAGCAGCTGGCCGCCATGCGGGCCATGCCCCAGCTCCGGGTGATCCGGCCGGCTGACGCCAACGAGATGGCGCAGGCGTGGAGAATCGCGGTCAACAGCGATGGTCCCACCGCGTTGATCCTGACCCGTCAGAAGATCCCCATACTGTCGGAGACCGTCGAACGCGCCGGGGAGGGCGTCGAGCGAGGCGGATATGTCCTTCGTGACCCCGTCACCGGCGCCCCCGGCATCGTCCTCATCGGGACCGGGAGCGAGGTCCACGTCTGTCTCGGCGCGGCAGACCTGTTGGCGGCCGGAGGAGTAACTGCCCGAGTGGTATCCCTGCCCTCGTGGGATCTCTTCGCTCGACAATCCGAGACCTACCGGAACGAAGTGCTGCCGGCCGGTATCCCCCGGCTCAGCGTCGAAGCTGCCTCCTCGTTCGGCTGGGATCGCTATGCCGACGCCTTCGTGGCCATCGATCACTTCGGTTCCTCGGCACCCGGAGAGATCAACATGCACGAGTTCGGCTTTACCCCCGAACACGTTGCCGAACGGGCCAATCAGCTCCTTGCCGGTCGACCTGCATCTTGACCAACAGAAGTCGGCCATCCCAAAGATGTCGAAAGGACAACCGTGACCAAACTCGATGATCTCCATGACCAACAGGGGCAGAGCCCGTGGTTGGACAATCTCCGCCGCGATTGGCTCCAGAACGGCAGGCTGGCCGAGTTGGTCAGCAAGGGCATCCGCGGGGTGACGTCCAATCCGACCATTTTCGCCAAGGCGATCTCGGGTCAGGATACCTACGACGAAGAGTTCAAGTCCCTCATCGCCACCATGTCAGTAGAAGACGCATACTGGGACCTGGTCATCGATGACATCAACAACGCGCTCGCAATCCTCCGGCCGGTGTACGAGTCGTCCAATGGCGGCGATGGCTATGTCTCGGTGGAGGTGGCCCCATCACTGGCCCACGACACCGACAAAACCATCGACGCCGCCCGAGGTCTCCATGAGCGGATCAACCAACCCAACGTCTTGGTCAAGATCCCGGCCACTGCGGAAGGGATCCCGGCCATCCACAAGATGATCTCCGAGGGACGGAGTATCAATGTCACGTTGATCTTCAGTATCTCGCGCTACGAACAGGTCATCGAGGCCTACATCTCGGGCCTCGAGGCGTACGCTGCCTCGGGCGCCTCTGATCTCTCGGCGGTGGCCAGCGTCGCCTCATTCTTCGTAAGCAGAGTCGACACCGAGGTGGACCGGCGGATCGAGGCGGCGGCCGGACAAGACGGTGATCTCCGCGGGCTGCGCGGACGAGCGGCGGTGGCGCAGGCCCGCCAGGCCTTCCGGTTGTTCACCCAACGCTTTTCGGGCGAGCGCTGGGACGCCCTCGCCGCCAAGGGAGCCCACGTACAGCGCCCGCTGTGGGCGTCCACCTCCACCAAGAACCCGGCGTACCCTGACCTGGCCTACGTGGATACCCTCATCGGACCCGACACCGTCAACACATTGCCGGATGCCACCATCACGGCCTTTCTTGATCACGGCACGGTGTCCCGTACCATCGACACCGACCTCACCGGAGCCGACCAGGTGATGTCGGCATTGGCCGATGCCGGAATCGATATGGAGGACGTGGGCCGGACACTCGAGTCCGAGGGGGTCGCATCGTTCTCCAAGTCCTTCGACGAGTTGATGCAGTCCCTGGCGGACAAGGCGAATGCGCTGATCGCGTGATGTACCCCAAACTGATGACCGCCATTCTGAAGACAGTGAGGTACGGATCATGAAGATCGCCATGGTCGGCTTGGGCAAGATGGGCGCCAACATGACCCAACGCCTTATCCAGCACGGGATCGAAGTCGTCGCCTTCGACGTCTCCGGCAAGGCCAGAGAGGCGGCAGCCGGGTTCGGCGCGGACCCGGCAACCACGCTCGAAGAGATGACGTCGAAGCTGCCCACCCCGCGGGTGGCCTGGGTCATGGTTCCCGCGGGCGAGGCCACCAACTCCACCATCACCACCTTGGCTCGACTATTCGAGCCGGGTGATGTGATCATCGATGGTGGGAACTCCAACTACAAGGAGACAGCCCCACTGGTGGAGTCCTTGGCGGCCCAGGGTATTGCCCTGGTCGACGCCGGGACCTCCGGGGGAATCTGGGGACTCAAGGAGGGCTACTGCCTCATGGTCGGGGGCACCAAAGAAGCTGTGGCCATCGCCGAACCCGTGTTCGTGGCCCTGGCTCCGAAGGGCGGGTACGCCCACGTCGGTCCTCCCGGAGCTGGGCATTTCGTCAAGATGGTGCACAACGGTATCGAGTACGGCCTCATGCAGGCGTACGCCGAGGGTTTCGAGATCATGTCGGAGGCACCCGAATTCGACCTCGACCTGCACGAGATCTCCGCCATCTGGCGGTACGGTTCGGTCGTCCGGAGCTGGCTCCTCGAACTGGCCGAACGGGCCCTCCGCCCCGAGTCCGGCTTCGACCAGATCGAAGGCGTCGTCATCGACTCCGGAGAAGGGCGATGGACCGTCGAAGAGGCCATCGATCGAGGAGTCTCCGCCCCGGTGATCTCGTCGGCCCTATTTGCCAGGTTCGCGTCCCAGAAGAAGGACGCATTCGGTCTCCGGCTCATCTCCGCCCTCCGTAACCAGTTCGGTGGCCATGCCTTCACGACCGCCGCCGGAACCCAGGGTGGCGAAACCTCCACACCCACGTGAGCGACTCGGAGAGCACTTCAAGCGAAGCCAAGGGAAAGAAGCGGACTCTCGCTCCGGTGCTGTCAAAAGCCCCGCCGCTCGCCCTGGTAGTTTTCGGCGCCTCCGGCGACCTCGCCACCCGAAAGATACTTCCGGCGCTCTCACGGCTCGCTGACCAGGGGGTGCTCGACGACGGGTTCACCCTCATCGGCGTCGCCCGGACCGAGTGGACCGACGAGGAGTTCCGGACCCACGTGACCGAGGCCACCCCTGACGGTGGGCCCAGGTGGGAGGCTGTCACCGAACGGTTCAAGTACGTCACCGGTGAGTACGACCATCCCGATACCTTCGCCCAACTGAAGTCCCACCTCGACGAAGCCGACCGGATCGACGGCACGGGCGGCAACCGCATCTACTACCTCGCCACCATCCCGAACGTGTTCGGCCTGGTGGCCAACGCCCTGGCCACCCACGGTTGCGCGCAACCGGCAACCGAGGACAACTTCTGCCGCTTGGTGGTGGAGAAGCCATACGGGCGGGATCTGCAGAGTGCCCTGGATCTGGACAAGCAGGTCCATACCGCATTCGACGAAAGCCAGGTCTTTCGCATCGACCATTACATGGGGAAGGAAACTGTCCAGAACGTACTTGCGCTCCGCTTCGCCAATGCCATCTTCGAGCCGATCTGGAACCGCCGCTACGTCGAGCAGGTGCAGATCACCGTGGCCGAGAGTCTTGGCGTGGAACATCGCGGTGGGTTCTACGAGACAGCCGGGGCACTCCGGGACATTGTTCAGAACCACGTCATGCAGGTGCTGGCCCTCACCCTCATGGAGTCGCCCACCAGCACCGACGCCGACAGAGTGCGTGACGAGAAGGTCAAGCTGCTTCAGGCCATTGCCATCCCTACCCCTGATGAAGCCGTCGACAGATCGGTACGCGGCCAGTACACGGCCGGAACCATCGGCGGCGAAGACGTCATCGGATACCGCCAAGAGGAGGACGTCTCCCCCGACAGTCAGACCGAGACGTTCCTCGCCTTGCGCCTCAGCGTGAACAACTGGAGATGGGAGGGAGTTCCCATCCATGTGCGCACCGGCAAGAGGCTCCCGGCCCGGGTCACCGAGGTGGTGCTCCAGTTCAGGCGGGCGCCCTTTCTCCTGTTCGATCAACGGACCAGCCGAGAACTCCGTCCCGATGCACTCATCCTGCGCATTCAGCCTGACGAGGGGATCAGCCTCGAGTTCGGCGCCAAGGTCCCCGGCGAGAAGTTCCACATCCGTTCGGTGGCGATGGACTTCTCCTACGCTGAGGCGTTTGCCGGCGCCGAAGCCGCCGGCGGCTACGAACGACTCCTGCACGACGCCATGGTCGGCGACGCCACCTTGTTCATCAGGTCCGACGAAGTGCAGCAAGCCTGGCGGATCGTCGACCCCTACCTGCAGGCGTGGTCGGAGCCAGGCGGCGCACTGCACCCCTACGCTGCCGGGACCTGGGGGCCTCATCTGGCGGAGATACTGGTAGAACGATCGGGCAATGCCTGGCGTAACCCGGAGATCGACCTCGAACTCGCCGGGGGCCGGGTGACCGGACTTCCGCAATGACGGTAGACCCGTCTCCGTGATCGGCGATGTGCAGGTTGTGGATTCGGTGGCCGATGCCTTTGCCACTCTGGTGAGCGATGTCTTGGCTCGCCCCCGACGTGATGGGTTCTCCCTGTTCTTGTCCGGGGGGTCGACCGCCGGCGAGGCCTATCGACGCCTCGCCCACAGATCGGCGAAGACGGTGGATTGGGCCAGCGTCGACGCATATTGGGGTGATGAGCGTTGCGTGCCGATCGACCACGCCGACTCCAACTATCGGCTCGCCCACCAGAACCTCCTCGACCTGGTGGGTCCGTTGCGATCGGACCATCCGATGTACCGATCGGGAACGCCTGCTGAAGCCGCCGCCGACTACCAACATCAGCTGAGCGAATTGTCGTCGTTCGACCTGGTCCATTTGGGCGTGGGTCCCGACGGGCACTGCGCCTCCCTCTTCCCTGGTTCGGATGCACTCGAGATCGAGGACCCCGGCATCCTGGTAGTTGCCAGCCGTGACCCGAACGCCACCAATCCATACGATCGGATCACCCTCACCCTGCCTGCCATCGCCCGCGCTCGCCTGGTTGTCTTCACGGTGGCCGGAACATCCAAGCGCCACGCCTTCTCCCAGATCGTCTCCGGAGATGATCTGCCGGCAGCCAGGGTGTCCGCCGATGAAGTGGTATGGCTGGTCGACGCCGACGCTGCAGGTGACAGTGTTGCCTCCTGAGCACGCCTACCCGGCCTCGGGCCGGCCTTCCCACCCCCGTGGCCCTGTCTGCACGGCCAGTCCGATCACGGCCTTAGCCACCTCCGGTAGGGTGACGGCGATGCCCGCTGACAATGGCTCTTCTCCGGCGCCCACGGAGGTCTTGACCTCTGCGAAGCTCGACATGGATGACCTTCTCCGTGCCGATCTGTCAACGCTCCAAGCACGGGCTCGCCAGATCCGCGACGGCGTCCACGGCAACCGTGTCACGTTCTCCCCCAAGGTGTTCATACCCCTCACCATGTTGTGTCGGGATCGTTGCGGCTACTGCACGTTCGCCAAAGCGCCGGCCCGGGTGGAGTCCCCGTACCTCTCTATCGACGATGTGCTCGACATCGCCCGTGCCGGGCAGGCAGCCGGGTGTCACGAGGCGCTGTTCACGTTGGGCGAGGGTCCCGAAGACCGGTACCCGGACGCCCGCCAATGGCTCAGCGATCGCGGCTACTCCTCGACCGTCGACTACCTGGTGGCCGCGTGCAAGGTGGTGCTCGACGAGACGGGGCTTCTCCCCCACGCCAACGCCGGCGCGCTGACGGGCGAAGAGTTGGCCCGGCTCCGGGATGTGTCAGCCAGCCAGGGCATGATGATCGAATCGGTGAATCCTGACCTGGCCGCTCACCGATCCGCCCCCGACAAGACTCCGGCCCGGCGTCTGGCCACGTTGGAAGCCGCCGGAGAGGCGGCCATCCCCTTCACCACCGGCCTCCTGGTCGGCATCGGAGAGTCGCGCCTGGACCGCATCGCCACCCTGCAAGCCATTGCCGACAGCCACCTGCGTCATGGACATGTCCAAGAGGTCATCGTCCAGAACTTCCTGCCGAAGCCGGGAACCTCGATGCACCAATCACCCCCCTGTCCGCCCGATGAGTTCCTCTGGAGCATCGCGGTGGCTCGGTTGCTGCTTCCAGCCGACATTCACCTACAGGCACCTCCCAATCTCTCCGACGACCTGGCCTCGCTGTTGGCATCGGGAATCGACGACTGGGGTGGGGTGTCCCCCGTTACCGCCGATCATGTGAACCCCGAGCGCGCCTGGCCGGCACTCAGTATTCTGCGGGCCGCAACCGAGGCCGATGGGCATACGCTGGCGCCGCGGCTGACCATCTATCCCGAGTTCGCCCTCGAGCCCGATCGATGGCTGGCCGACACCATGCGGTTCCCCGTGCTCGATGCCTCGGACGCCGAGGCCCTGGGCAGGGACCATCCGTGGAACTCGGGGGGAGAGTCGCTCCCACCTGAGCTCCTCGGCCATTTCACCGATCCCGTAGTTGGGAAACCCCCGGTGGCAACCCTCCCGTCCACGGGGAGCGCGGTTGGCGAAGTATTGGCGTCCGTGGAGGCCGGCGAGGAGGTGGACGAAGACCAGATCGTGACGCTCTTCGGTGCCCGCGGCCCTGAGGTCCGTTCCATCGCCGCCGTGGCTGACGGCCTGCGAGCCGACATCATTGGCGACGAGGTGACGTTCGTCATCAATCGCAACATCAACTACACCAACGTGTGCACCTTCAAGTGCAAGTTCTGCGCGTTCTCCAAGGGCCCTCTGTCCCTGAACCTGAGAGGCAACCCCTATCTGTTGGAGCTCAGCGAGATCTCCGATCGGGTTCGCGAGGCCGAAGATCGCGGCGCCACTGAAGTCTGTCTTCAGGGGGGCATCCACCCGAAATTCGACGGCGACTACTACCTCGAGGTGATCAAAGCCGTCCGAGAGGCGTCCGAGACGATCCACATTCACGGCTTCACCGCTTTGGAAGTAACTGAAGGAGCCAGGCGCAACGGTGTCTCGTTGACCTCCTATCTCACGACTCTGCGCGATGCCGGCCTCAAGACTCTTCCCGGCACCGCAGCCGAGATTCTCGACGACGAAGTCCGGGCCGTCCTCTGCCCCGACAAGATCAACACCGACGAGTGGCTCTACGCCCACCGGACCGCCCACAGTGTGGGACTTCGGTCGAACGTGACCATCATGTTCGGGGCCATCGAACACCCCCGTTCATGGGCCCGCCATCTCACCCGGACCCGGGCGCTCCAACGGGAGACGGGCGGGTTCACCGAGTTCGTGCCCCTCCCCTTCGTGCATATGGCGACGCCCATCTATCTACAGAGGAAGTCACGACGCGGGCCCACCTTTCGGGAGACCCTGTTGATGCATGCGGTGGGCCGGATCGCCTATCGGGACACCATCGAGAATATCCAGATCAGTTGGGTGAAGATGGGCGTTGAAGGGGTGCGCCAACTCCTCAGAGCCGGCGTCAACGACCTCGGGGGCACCCTCATGGACGAGAACATCTCGCGGGCGGCCGGTGCGAGTCATGGTCAGATGATGGATGCCGATGGATTCCGGTCCATTGTTGCCCCGCTGGGCCGCACCTTGGCCCAACGCACCACCCTCTATGGGCGAGTACCGCCCGACGCTGCCCATGCTCCCGCTGCCGCCGCCGCCTTCTGACACCGCGACATGACACCAGCCGACCCCGCCGGGACGCCAACGGATCGACAGCCGGTCGACCGGATGGTGGAGGAGTTGGTACCCGCTACGGCACCCGCATCCCAGCGTCGGCTCTATGCCTCGATGCTGGGCACCATTCATCGGATGGCAGCTGAACACACTGATGTGATCGACCTGAAGATCGCCAACGCGGCTCTGGGGGAGATGGCCGAGGCGTTCCGGGTGTTTCGCCCGTTCCGACACGAACGGAAGGTCACCATCTTCGGCTCTGCCCGCACCCTGGCGGATCAACCCGCCTACAACCTCGCCCGGGACCTCGCCGCCACCATGGCGGCATTCGGATGGATGGTGGTCACCGGTGCCGGGCCCGGGATAATGGCCGCAGGAATGGACGGTGCGGGACGTGAACATTCCATCGGGGTCAACATTCGGCTGCCGTTCGAACAGGGGACCAACTCCTTCATTGCCCAAGACCCGAAGCTGGTCCAAATGCGGTACTTCTTCACGAGAAAGCTGATGCTCATGAAGGAGTCCCATGGCTTCGTGTCTCTGCCCGGCGGATTCGGCACCCTGGACGAGAGTTTCGAACTGCTCACCTTGTTACAAACGGGAAAGGCCGTGCCGGCCCCGGTGGTATTGCTCGATATCCCCGGGGATACCTACTGGTCAGGTTGGGATCGTTTCCTCGAAGAGGAAGTGGGCCCCAAAGGGCTTGTCTCCGCCGACGACAGGGCGTTGTTCATCATCACCGACGACATCGACGAGGCCACCTCGGAGTTGCTCGGCTTCTACCGCAATTACCAGTCGTGCCGGTGGGTCGGCAACCTGCTGGTGATCCGCATGCTGGTGGCGCTGGACAAGGCGGAGTTGGCCAGCCTCAACCGCCAGTTCGGCGACATCGTCGACGGCCCTATCCGACACACCAATCCATTCGCCCCGGAGCGGTCCGACAACGATCACCTCGACCAGCCCCGCCTGGCGCTCCGTTTCGATCGAACCCATTACGGCCGACTTCGTCAAATGATAGATGCGATCAACTCGTGCACAGGTGGTGGAGGTTGACGGGGGGCCTGTCAACCGGCGCCAGGCGTCGTGAGCCTTTGCGGAAACAGATCGGGCCCTGGTGATTACCGGAGCCGCAGCCGATCCCGGCGGTTCATACAAGCCCCACGCCGCGTCGCCCCGCACATTCACCGCCGGGCCTCGATGATGCCCGAGGGGTTGTCGATCCGGCATCTGGCCGGGGTGGCCGACCGGGATGCTTTGGACCGATCAGCGGGAGACACCGGCCAGTTCGGATTGGGCCGTTACGGGCCGTCGATCGAAGCCGATCCCGACGCGGCAGCCACAGAAGGTCCGCCCAGCAGTTGGGCCGCCTTTTCCACGGCTCGACGGGCCCGGGTGATTCGTCTTTCCTCCGCCACCAACACCGGGTCCGGTGCTTCCCCGGCTCGCACCGACTCCGAGGCGACCCGCAGGCGGGCCAGGGCCAGATCAGCCAACCTATCCGAGATCGCCACCAATTGACCGGCGATTGTCTCGGTGTCGTCGCTCATTCTCCCGGGGCGGCTGACGGAACGCCGACTTCGACGATGACGAGATTCCCGTCGGCATTTTGCGCCCGAATCACCTTCTTGTCGAACTTCCCCACGCTTGTCTTGGGAAGTTCATCGAGGAACACCCAACGTTCGGGCACCCACCAGCGTGACACCCGACCCTGGAGATGGGCCACCAGGTCATCGGCGGTGACCGTCGAGCCTTCGCCTCGAACCACTGCCACCAGCGGACGCTCACTCCATTTCGGGTCGGGGACGGCGACGACTGCCGCCTCGAACACTCCGGGATGGGCCATGACTTCGTTCTCCAGTTCCACCGAAGAGATCCACTCCCCACCGGACTTGATGACGTCCTTGGTGCGGTCGCTGATCTGCATAAAGCCCTTCTGGTCCAACCAACCGACATCGCCGGTACGGAGCCACCCGTCGTGGAAGCGCTCGGGGCTCGGCTCCCCGTAGTACGAGGCGGTGACCCACGGACCCCGGACCTCGAACTCTCCAACCGTCTCACCATCACGGGGTAGCACCGTGCCGTCCTCTGCGCAGATGCGGATCTCGACCCCGGGGACGATCCGACCGGTCTTCGCCCTCCAATCCATCTCCTCCTCGGGCGGTGTGCCCCGGGGCGGAAAGGCAAGGGCACACAAAGGGCTGGTCTCGGTCATACCCCAACCCTGGATCATTTCGATCCCGAACTGTTCCTCGAAGCGCTCGATGAGATGGCGCGGAACAGCGGCGCCGCCGACCGTGACCGCCCGCAGCGACGACAGATCCACCGGATTGGAATCGGAGTACCGCAACAGGTCATTCCAGATGGTGGGGACACCCGCTGACAGTGTGGGTCGATGGACAGCGATCATGGCGGCCAGGGGACCGGCCTGAAGGTACTGCTGTGGCATCACCATGTCGGCGCCTGTCATGAACGCTCCATACGGGGTGCCCCAGGCATTGGCGTGGAACATCGGAACGATGGAGAGGACACGATCATGTTCATTGATGCCCAATGACGATGCAGAGGTGATCGCCATGGAATGCAGGTAGGTGGACCGATGACTATAGGCGACGCCTTTCGGATTCCCGGTGGTGCCCGAGGTGTAACACATGGCGGCAGCTTGACGTTCATCCAGTTCCGGCCATTGGAACCCCGGCTGTTCCGCCGCCAGTAGCTCGTCATAATCGAGGGTGTTCCCCAACGCATCCCGGTCACCCACGCCGACCACTATGAAGTGCTTGACGGTGGTGAGCTGGTCCCGTACCCGTGCGATCAGGGGAACCAACGAGGCGTCGACGATGATCGCCTTGTCCGCCGCGTGATTGACGACATAGGCCAGTTGTTCGGGAAAGAGCCGGATGTTCAAGGTGTGCATCACGGCTCCCATGGCCGGGATGCCCAGGTAGGCCTCGAGATGGGTCTGGTTGTTCCAAAGGAACGTACCCACCCGGTCGCTGTCGCCGATCCCCAGCCGGGATAATGCCGCGGCAAGACGCTCTGACCGCTCAGCCACTTCAACGAACGAGGCCTCGGAAGCTTCGCCGTCCGGCCCGGTGATTGTCACCACCACACTGTCCCCATAGACCTGCTGTCCGTGACGAAGAATGCCACTCACGAGCAACGGGGCATCCTGCATGGTGCTGAGCACGGTTGGTCCTCCTCTGGTTGTGATCCGAAACCTCGGGATTGAGCCTACCGACCCTGGCGCCCTGCGGTCGGAGCGGCCAGATGGCCCACCGGATGATTCCCCTGTGCGGCCCTTGATTGATACTGCAATCGATGTTCTACTTCTCTGAGCTGCGGTGTGTACTCCGACCGTCCCACCGGCTCGATTCGGGAGCCGCCATCCAATCGTTTCGGCAGTCGCACTGACCCTCTGAGCCCGGCAACTCACTCTGATACGGCAAGCGGCACTGAGGATTCAGGGATGGGTAAGGCACTGATGGCCATGGGTGCGCTCCTGGCTGCCGTGGTGGCGGGAATGGTCCTGGTGGTCACGGTGGTGATGGGCCAAGGTTCAACTTCCGTACAGGGTTCCGCCGATTCGGGCGCATCACCCGCAGTGGCGACCGCAGGCGGAAGCCCGGGTTCAGGCGGTACCGACCCGGGACCGGCCATCCCCCCTGACTGGCTCCCTCTTTACCGGCAGGCCGCCGGGACCTGTCCTGGTCTGTCATGGTCCGTACTGGCCGCCATCGGAACCGTCGAATCAGACAGTGGTCAATCGACCGCTCCCGGCGTCCGGTCGGGGTCCAACAGCGCCGGTGCCGAAGGATCCATGCAGTTCGAACCGGCCACCTTCGCCGCCTATGCAATTGTCGGACCAGGCGGAGCACAGCCGGCATCCCCTTATGACCGGACTGACGCGGTGTACACAGCAGCGGCTCTGCTATGTGCAAACGGGGCCGGATCGCCGGCCACCCTCAGTGTCGCGATCACCGACTACAACCATTCGAGCATCTACGTGGACACCGTGCTCACCCTGGCTCTGGCATTCGGCGAGGCACCCCAGACAACCGGCACGGTGGTGACCGCCCTGTCCTTCGCGGCCCAGCAGCTCAATACTCCCTACCTCTGGGGTGGCACCGGGTCTGGAGGTTTCGATTGCTCAGGGCTCACCAGGGCAGCGTATGAACATGCCGGGATCAGGCTTCCCAGGGTGGCTCAAGATCAGTTCGACGCCGGACCATCCGTTTCGGGTGGCACGCCGGTAACGCCCGGAGACCTCATCTTCTTCGGTGACGGAGCCTCGGCGATCGACCACGTGGGTCTCTATGTCGGAGGGGGCGAGATGATCGACGCACCCCACACCGGGGCGCTGGTCCGTTTCGACAATGCCAACTGGTCAGGTTTCGCGGGGGCCACCCGCCCGAACGGTTAGGCCCGGGATCGGGATCAGGACGGCAGCACTCCGGTGATGCTCGAGATTCTCCGACTCGGTGAGTGGGTCGAGTGTCCGCCGGCCATTCCGGCTCGACTACCTGAGAGCCAGCTGTCCGGGAATGATCGGAGCCGGCAAGGATGTCTGCCCCATCAGGTATCGATCCACCGCCGAGGCGGCTGAACGCCCTTCGGCGATGGCCCACACGATGAGGCTCTGCCCCCGGGTCATGTCACCGCACACGAAGACCCCTTCGACGTTGGTCGACCACGATGCATCAGCGACCACGTTGCCGCGGGAGTTCAACTCAATTCCCAGATCGGCAATCATGCCGCCCTTCTCCGGCCCCAGGAATCCCATGGCCAACAGCACCAGTTCGCAAGGAAGTTCGAAGCCCGAGGCGGGGACGGGTTCGAATGCCGGATGTCCCTGCTCGTTGTAGGCCAGCTCCACCTCTTCACCCCGAAGCGCCCGGACATTTCCATTCTCATCGGAGAGGCACTCCACGGTGGTCACTGCGAACAGGCGTTCACCACCCTCCTCGTGGGCAGCCGAGGTCCGAAGAATGAGGGGCCAGGTCGGCCACGGATTGTTCCCGACCCTGTTCCTCGGGGGCTCGGGCATGATCTCGAGCTGGTGCACCGCCAAAGCACCCTGCCGATGAACGGTGCCCAAGCAGTCGGCCCCGGTATCCCCACCGCCGATGATGACCACATGTTTGTTTGCGGCGGAGATCGGTGAGACGTCCAGCAATCCCTCCTGGACCATGTTCGACGGCTTCAGATACTCCATAGCCCGGTGAATACCCGCGAGCTCACGACCCGGGACCGGCAGGTCGCGGGGCAGCGTCGCTCCCCCGGCCAGCACCACCGCGTCGAATTCATCCACCAATGACTGGGCGCTGACCACCGAGGCGTTGGCGGCGGCCGCCCCGGATACCTCGCGGGCCGGTTGGCCGACCGAGATCCCGCACCGGAACTCCACACCCTCGGCCTTCAACTGGTCCAGCCGGCGGTCCAAGACCGCCTTTTCCATCTTGAACTCCGGGATCCCGTATCGGAGCAGCCCGCCGGGCTTCTCTGCCCGTTCGAATACCACCACATCGTGACCGGCCCGGGCCAACTGCTGCGCGGCCGCCATCCCCGAAGGTCCGGATCCGACAATGGCCACCCGTTTTCCGGTGGCGGTCACGGCATGGACCGGCTTCACCCAACCTTCCGACCATGCCCGCTCGGCAATCTCGTACTCGATCCGCTCGATGGCCACCGGATCGGCGTTGATCCCGAGCACGCACGATCCTTCACACGGGGCCGGGCACAGACGTCCGGTGAAGTCGGGAAAGTTGTTGGTGGCGTGCAGCCGCTGCATCGCCTCCGACCAGTCGCCCCGAAAGACCAGGTCGTTCCACTCGGGAATCAGGTTCCCAAGCGGGCAGCCCTCGTGGCAAAAGGGAATCCCACAGTCCATGCACCGGGCTCCCTGGTGTTGCGCATCTTCGACCGGAAACGGCTCATAGACCTCTTTCCAGTCGCGCAACCTCACGTTCACCGGGCGGCGGTTTGGCAACTCCCGGTCGAACTTCAAGAATCCGGTGACATCACCCACGGGATACCTCCATCACCGCTTCGTCTATCGAGCGACCCTCGGCCACCGCCTTCTCCGTTGCCTCGAGCACCCGGCGGTAGTCCCTCGGCATCACCTTGACGAACTGCTCAGAGTTGCTCATCCAATCAGCCAGAATGGCGCGAGCCACCTCCGACCCTGTCTCGCCGACGTGCATGGTGATCCTGTCCTTCAGCCAGGTTCGATCATCGGCGGACACCGGCTCGAGATCAACCATGTCCGGGTTGTACTGCCGCCCCAGCTCATCGGATGTGTCGTAGACGAAGGCCACCCCGCCCGACATGCCGGCACCGAAATTTCGTCCGGTGGGACCGAGAACCACCACCCGCCCACCCGTCATGTACTCACAACCGTGGTCACCGACACCTTCCACCACGGCGATGGCTCCCGAATTGCGCACGCAAAAGCGCTCGCCCACCTGCCCACGGAGGAAAACCTCTCCGGCGGTGGCGCCATAGAGAATCACATTCCCGGCCACGATATTTTCCTCGGCGGGGAAGGGTGAGTCCTCCGGAGGCCGCACGATGATACGCCCACCCGAAAGTCCCTTGCCCAGGTAATCGTTGGCGTCGCCGAACAAGCGCATAGTGACACCCCTGGGTACAAACGCCCCGAAACTCTGCCCGGCCGAACCGCGAAAGGTCAGGTCAATGGTGCCGTCAGGCAGTCCAGTGCCACCGTGCCGACGAGTGATCTCGTACCCGAGCAATGTCCCGACAGTTCGATCCACGTTGGTCACCACCAGGTCCGCAGTCACCGGCGTACCACTCTCGATGGCTGACCGGCATGCCTCCATAAAGGAATGATCGAGGGCCCGATCGAGTCCGTGATCCTGTTTCTGGGTGCAATGGCGCACCGCGCCTTCGGGCAGTTCCGGTTCCATCAGAACAGGCGTCAGATCCAACCCCGCCGCCTTCCAATGGGTGATGGCATCGGCAGTATCGAGCAGATCGACTCGGCCGATGGCCTCCTCGATTGAGCGCAGGCCGAGCGCGGCCAGGTACTCCCGCACCTCTTCGGCGATGTACTCGAAGAAGGTCTCCACGAACTCGGGGGTTCCGGTGAACCGCTTTCGCAACTCGGGGTTTTGGGTAGCGATGCCCACCGGGCAGGTATCGAGGTGGCAGACCCGCATCATGATGCAGCCGGAAACCACCAATGGGGCGGTGGCGAATCCAAACTCCTCAGCGCCGAGGAGAGCCCCGACAATGACGTCCCTGCCGGTCTTCATCTGACCATCCACCTGCACCACGATGCGATCACGAAGGCCGTTGGCCAATAGGGTCTGCTGGGTCTCAGCCAAGCCGAGCTCCCACGGGATTCCGGCATGCTTCTGTGACGTGAGCGGAGTCGCTCCGGTACCTCCGTCGTGGCCCGAGATCAACACCACGTCGGAGTGCGCTTTCGCCACCCCGGCCGCCACCGTACCCACGCCCACCTCGGCCACCAGTTTCACGTGGATGCGGGCCCGCGGATTTGCAGACTTCAGATCGTGGATGAGTTGGGCAATGTCCTCGATGGAGTAGATGTCATGGTGAGGGGGTGGAGAGATGAGCCCCACACCCGGGGTCGAAAACCGGGTCTTGGCGATCCATGGGTAGACCTTGTGCCCGGGGAGTTGGCCTCCCTCCCCTGGCTTGGCTCCCTGGGCGATCTTGATCTGGATGTCGTCAGCGTTGACCAGGTACTCGGAGGTCACGCCGAATCGACCCGAGGCCACCTGCTTGATGGCGCTTCGCCGTAGATCCCCGTTGGCATCAGCGGTGAAGCGGTCAGCATCCTCTCCGCCTTCACCGGTATTGGACCTGCCGCCCAGTCGGTTCATGGCGATGGCCAGTGTCTCGTGAGCCTCGGCGGAAATCGATCCGTAGGACATGGCGCCGGTGGAGAATCGGGCCAGGATGGCCGAGATCGGCTCCACCTCCTCGATGGGGATGGCTGTTCTCCCGCCTTCCCCGCCTGCCTTCAACCGAAGGAGCCCGCGCAGGGTGGCGAGCTCGGTCGACTGATCATCGACCGCCTTGGTGTACTCCTTGAAGACCTCGTACCGTTTCGAGCGGGTGGCATGCTGCAGTTTGAACACGGTCTTCGGGTTGAAGAGATGGACTTCGCCCTCGCGGCGCCACTGGTATTCCCCGCCGCCCTCACGGTCCCGGTGAGCCAACTCGGTGGGTTGGGCCATATGCACCGTGCGATGCCGGGCCGCCACTTCCTCCGCAATGACATCGAGGCCCACTCCACCGATCCGGGACACCGTCCCGGTGAAGTACTCGTCGATGACATCGTGGGCCAGTCCCACCGCCTCGAACGCCTGCGCGCCCGTATACGACGCCACTGTCGAGATGCCCATCTTCGACATCACCTTGACGATTCCCTTTGATGCCGCCTTGATGTAGTTGCGTTGCGCCTGGCGGGGTGTGACCCCGGCCAACAAGCCGGAGGCGATCATGTCGTCGATGGTCTCGAAGGCCAGGTACGGGTTGATGGCGGCGGCCCCGAATCCCTTCAGGAGGGCCATGTGATGGACCTCACGGGCATCCCCGGACTCGACCACCAGTCCGACCTGGGTGCGGGTCTTCTCACGCACCAGGTGATGGTGGACGGCAGACACCAGCAGCAGCGACGGGATGGGGGCGTACTCGGCGGTCGAATTGCGGTCGGACAGCACAATGATGTCGGCCCCCTCGACGATGGCCGCGCTGACCTGGGACCGCACACCCTCGATAGCGTCCTTGAGCCCCTCGCCGCCTCGGGATACCTCGAAGAGGCCGTCCACGGCGAAGGCACGGTAGCCCGGGGTCTGACCGTCCTCGTTGATGTAGAGCAACTTGGCCAAGTCGTCATTGTCGATGACCGGCATCGGCAACACGATCTGCCGGCACGAGGCCGCCGTCGGGTCGAGCAGGTTCGACTCCGGTCCGAGCGTGGACGCCAGCGAGGTGACCAACTCTTCGCGGATGGCATCGAGCGGCGGGTTGGTGACCTGGGCGAACAGTTGGGTGAAGTAGTCATAGAGCAGTCGAGACCGCTCGGAGAGCACGGCAATGGCCGCGTCATGACCCATCGATCCTATGGGTTCGATACCCGCTTTCGCCATGGGGCCGATGATGAGGCGGAGCTCCTCGTTGGTGTATCCGAACTCGCGCTGGCGTCCGATGACCGAGGCATGCTGCGGAGTGAGCATGGTCTTGGGCGGTAGGTCGTCGAGATCGATTTGGCCGACCTCGAGCCAGTTGGCATACGGCTGCTCGGCCGAAAGCGCCGACTTGATCTCATCGTCATCGATGATCCTTCCGGCCGCCGTATCCACCAGGAACATCCGACCCGGTTGGAGCCGACCCTTGCGGACCACCGTGGAGGACGGGACGTCGAGTACCCCGACCTCGCTTGCCAGCACCACCAGACCGTCATCGGTGACCCAGTAACGAGCCGGTCGGAGCCCGTTCCTGTCGAGCACGGCGCCGATCATCGTTCCATCGGTGAATGCCACCGAGGCTGGACCGTCCCACGGCTCCATCAACGAGGAGTGGTACCTGTAGAAGGCCCGTCGGGCCGGATCCATGGTGCGATGGTTCTCCCACGCCTCGGGAATCATCATCAACACCGCATGATGCAGCGGCCTCCCTCCGAGATGGAGCAGCTCGAGCACCTCGTCAAAGGAGGCCGAGTCGCTCGCCCCCGGGGTGAGGATCGGGAAGGCGCGTTCGAGGCCGGGGATGAGATCGGTGGCACACAGTGCCTCCCGGGCCCGCATCCAATTGCGGTTCCCGGCCAGGGTGTTGATCTCGCCGTTGTGGGCCAGGTACCGGTAGGGGTGGGCCAGCGCCCATGACGGGAACGTGTTGGTGGAGAAACGCGAGTGCACCAGCGCCAACCCACTCTCCACCCGTGGATCGGACAGGTCGGGGTAGAACTCGGCCAACTGGTGGGAGGTGAGCATCCCTTTGTAGGTGATGGTCCGAGCCGACAAGGATGCCAGGTAGCAGTCGGCAATTTGGTGCTCCGCCCGCTTTCGGAGCACGAACGACACCCGATCGAGGGCCAGGGCCGGGTCGTCCCCGCTCAATACCGTCGTGGGGCCTGCAGCCACGAATACCTGGTGTAACGAAGGCATGTCGCCCCGCGCCACCGAACCAAGGGTCTGATCGTCGAAGGGAACGTCGCGCCACCCCAGGACCACCAGGCCTTCCTCTTCGGCAAGTTGTTCGATGCCGGTGCGGGCCTTCGCCGCCTCCGAGGGGTCCCGGGACAAGAAGGCGATGCCGGTCGCATATCGCCCGCCGTCAGGAAGATCGAACTCGACCACTTCCCGATAGAACTGGTGTGGGATCTGGAGCAGGATGCCGGCCCCGTCCCCGCTGTCTTCTTCGCTGCCGGTGGCGCCTCGGTGAGCGAGATGTTCCAGGGCGGTGATTGCCCGGCGGACCAGGGCATGGGTAGGTCGACCATGGAGGTCGGCGACCAGGGCGATACCGCAGGCGTCATGCTCGAAGCGCGGATCGTAGAGACCGCCGACTGGGACTCTGGGCGTTGCCGCTCGAGGGCGCGAGGCTTCCACGGGCGTACCAGAACTACGAGAAATGTGGTCGGCGAACTCGCCGGGCAAGGTCGTCATCGGGTCGCTCCATTGAGGGACGGTGAAATCTCTTCGCTCGGGACGACGCTGGCCCATATGCGGTCATGACATCGTACACGGTGGGCGACCCAATCCGGTCAGATCGGAGATGCCCCACAAATGAACTGCTTCTCGACCCCAACACGACGGTAGCGCTGGGCATCGCATCCATGGGAGGGGCGATAACGCCCATAACATGGGGACATGTCAGCCCGCGACCCTCTTGACGCCGTCGTGGTCGGGGGTGGGGTAATCGGTCTGTCCATCGGCTGGCGCGCAGCTTGTTCGGGTTTGGCTGTGGCGGTGATTGATCCCACTCCTGGTCACGGTTCCACCTGGGCCGCCGCCGGCATGTTGGGCCCGGTGGGAGAAGCTCATTTCGGCGAGGATCGTCTGGCCCTCCTCAATGTGGCCGCGGCCCGACAGTGGCCGGCATTCGCTCGGGATCTCGAGGAGGCTTCGAACCGGGCCATCGGATATGTCGCTTCGGGGACGGTGTTGGCGGCAATGGATGCTTCTGACCGCCGTGTCATCGACGACGTGCTCACGTTCCAGACGGATCTGGGACTTTCCCCCCGAAGGCTCTCATCCCGGGAGTGCCGGGAACTCGAACCGCTCCTGTCCCCCGGGGTCGTCGGCGGAGCCGAATTCCCCGACGACCACCAGGTCGACAACCGGCTGATTGTTGACGCCTTGCTTGCTGCCAGCGACCGATCGGGCGTCACCGTGATCATCGACGAGGTCTCCGCGGTGAACTCGAAGGACGGAAGAGTCACCGGGGTAACACTGCGCAACGGCGGCACGCTCGACTCCGGCGCGGTGGTGGTCGCCGCCGGTTGCTGGTCGGGAGGACTGGGTGGCCTCCCCCACCAGGTGATTCCGCCGGTGCGGCCGGTGAAGGGCCTCACTCTCCGGGTCCGGGCGTCCAAGGGCACTCCGGTATTGACCCGCATCGTCCGGGGTTTGGTCCACGGGAAAAGCTGCTATCTGGTTCCGCGTGAAGACGGCACAGTGGTGATCGGGGCCACCATGGAGGAGAAGGGGTTCGACCTCACCGTGCAGGTCGGTTCCGTACACGACCTACTCCGGGATGCCCGGGCCGTCATCCCGGCCATCGATGAGTACGAGTTGATCGAGACAACCACCGGTCTCCGACCGGGGTCTCCGGATAATGCCCCATTGATCGGGCGCACGTCCATGGAGGGGCTGTTCATGGCTACCGGGCACTACCGCAATGGCATCCTATTGGCGCCGGTGACCGCCGACGCAGTGGTGTCCCTGCTCGACGGCAAGGGGGTGAGCGACGTGATCGGGTCTTTCGGCCCCGACCGGTTCGATAGTCAGCAGGTTGGCCCACCGTCGGGACCCGTTGGGGTTGGGACATGAACGTCATACGGGTCAACGGATCCGATTGGGAAGGGCCACACGGGTCAACCGTGGCCGATGTGGTGGGTCAATGGTGCCCCTCACCGAAAGGGGTGGCGGTGGCCCGCAACGGTGAAGTGGTGCCGAAGAGCCGCTGGGGCGATACCCATCTCGTACCCGGCGATCGCATAGAGATCGTCACCGCCGTCGCCGGCGGGTGAACCGTCCCGGTACCGTGGGAGGAAGTGGACGCACGTGAAAGCTCGGTGACCGAGACGTTGGATGGCCATTTCGTCATTGCCGGCGAGATCATTCCCTCGCGCCTCATCCTCGGGACCGGCGGCATGTCGAGCCCCGAGTCGTTCGCCGAAGCCCTATCGGCATCAGGGGCATCCATCGCCACCGTGGCCGTGAGAAGGGTCGATCCAACCACCCGGCATTCACTGATCGACTTGCTCGGTGAGCACGGCGTCAGGGTCCTGCCCAACACCGCTGGTTGTTTCACCGCGTCGGACGCGGTCCTCACCGCCAAGTTGGCCAGGGAGGCGTTTGAGACGGACTGGGTGAAGCTCGAGGTCATCGGCGATGATCGCACCCTGCTTCCCGACCCGGTGGAACTTCTGGGCGCGGCCGAGGAGTTGGTCGACGAAGGGTTCGTCGTCCTTCCCTATACCAACGACGATCCCATTGTGGCTCGACGCCTCGAACAGCTGGGCTGCGCCGCGGTGATGCCGCTGGGCTCTCCAATCGGCAGTGGGCTGGGAATTCGAAACGCCCATAATATCGCACTGATTGTCGAGCAGGCAGGGGTTCCGGTGATCCTCGATGCCGGAATCGGCACGGCATCGGACGCCTGCGTGGCCATGGAACTGGGTTGTGATGCGGTGCTGGTGGCTTCGGCGATCACCCGGGCCCACCATCCGGCCGAGATGGCAACCGCCCTACGTGATGCAGTAAATGCCGGACACCGGGCTCGTTCTGCCGGAAGGATCCCCCGCCGGTTGTATGCCGAGGCATCGAGTCCCTTTGACGGCATGATCGAGGGATGAACAACCAACCGTCGGTGGCGCTGACCATCGCCGGGTCGGATTCGGGTGGGGGCGCCGGAATTCAGGCTGACATCAAGACGATGGGGGCGCTCGGCGTGTTTGCCGTCACTGCCGTCACCGCGGTGACGGCTCAGAACACGACCATCGTGGACGGCGTGCATGCGATTCCGGCCTCGTTCGTTCACGACCAGATCTCCATTCTCCTTGCCGACCTCCCGGTAGCCGCAACCAAGACCGGGATGCTGGGTAGCGTCGAGACCATCGAGATGGTGGGCAGGTGTGCCGAATCCGGCCATCTCCCGAATCTGGTGGTGGACCCGGTCATGGTCTCATCGTCGGGTCAGATGTTGCTCGATGGCGGAGGGGTGATCGCCTACCGCGAACTCCTGCTTCCATCCGCCCTCGTGGTCACGCCCAACCTATGGGAGGCAGCCTTGTTGTGCGGCACCGATCCCGCCGAGTTGACCGACTTGGACAGCATGGTCAGTGTGGCTCGGAGCATCCACGACATGGGTGCCCGGTGGGTACTTGTCAAAGGCGGTCACCTGGTCGGCGTCGAGTCGTCACCTGGCTCGGCGCCGCGGCCTTCAGTGCCGGACGTGCTCTACGACGGGGCCACCGTGAGGGTGTTGACCGCTGATCGGGTGGACACCCGAAACACCCATGGCACCGGGTGCTCCCTGTCGGCGGCCATCGCCGCCAAATTGGCGAATGGGGCCGACGTGGTCACCGCCGTCACCGATGCCAAGCAGTTCGTCCACCTGGCGCTGGTCGGAGGGGCGGGCTGGCACCTGGGGAAGGGCCACGGTCCTCTCGACCACTTCGGTTGGTCCGAAGCCGAGGGTTGCAGGGACACAACTTCATCCGATGACACATCCTCGTCCCACTGAATGACAGCGGCCGGGTCACAATGACCCGGCCGCCCCCCCCTAGTCCCACAGGAACCTGTATCCGACTGAGCCGGGTACCCCCTCCTGTCGACGCTGCCGAAACAGGCGTCGTCGCTCACCACATTGTGATGGATCGTCAGCCAAATGTAAATGAGCCATAACCAGGGGCTTTCGAAAACCGACGTCATCGATGACCGCGCTCTGTGGTCGATCAAGCTCTCTGGGAACCCGGATGGACACCACCAGCGCCCCCCCGGCGTAGCGTAGGCACATGGACAAGGAGGTGTTCCGGAAACTCGCTCGACTCATCGCCTGGGGTCGGGTGGGCATCGGCATAGCGGCCGTCACCACTCCGTCCCTGGTCCTCCGTCCCTTGGTCGGCGACGTGGGCGACGACGTTCCGGCGCGGATGCTCACCCGCACCATGGGTGGCCGGGACCTCGTGCTCGGGCTGGGCACCCTTCGGGCCCTCTCGGTATCCGACGCGGAGGGGCGGTCATGGGTCGCCCTCAGCGGTGTAGCCGACACTGTCGATGCCGTGGCCAGCATCGTCGCTTTCAGCCACCTGCGGCGACGTACCCGGTTGGGAGTTCTGGCCCTCACCCTGGGAGCGGCAGTCGCCTCCACCCGCGCCGCCATCGCTCTCGACTCATCGACCCGGTAGGTCGAGCCGGCGCAGAACCGAAGGGGCGAATGTGCGATCATGGCACCACTTATGAACATCGTCGTGAGCAATGTGAAGGGTGGCGTGGGGAAGACCACCACGGCCATCTATCTGGCATCCGCCGCCGTGGCCCGAGGGTATGACCCCGTATTGCTGGTCGACTCGGACCGTCAGGCGTCATCGGCCGAATGGATGGAGGCGAGCCCGATCGAGGGAGTGGAGTTGGTGGAGGGGCCCTCTGAGCGGACGGTGGTACGCGCCATGACGAAGCACGAGGGATTGGCGGTGGTTGACACCCCGCCAGGGGACGAGAGGATCGTTCGGGCTGCCATCGGCGGGGCCGATGCCGTGGTGATCCCGACGCGGGCAGGCGGGGTGGAGTTCACCCGGGTGGCGGCGACCCTGGATATGATTCCGAACGGCATGCCTCACGGCGTGGTGATCTGTGCCGCTCGGCTCGGGACCAATGACCTGGTTGAAACCATCGAGTGGTGGACCGCCGAACGTGTCCCGATTTGGGGTGTGATCCCCGAGCGGGTGGGGATCGCCTCCGGCCCGGAATCGAAGCTCTATCGAGAGGGTCTCGACGCCTACGACACCGTGCTGAGGAAGGCGTTGCGCAAACGCTGGCAGTGAGGGTGCCTAGCTGCTGGCCGGTGTGACTGCCGATGGTGGTGGGATCACGCCCGCTCCGGTGGTGATGCAGGCGGCGCCCGCCGCCGGGTCGGCCGCCGCCGGAAGGGCGGGCGGGCGGAGGAACCCCGGAGACGACGTGAAGTCGACCATGTCGAGCAGGTCATTGGCCGCCGCGTCCCGCCGGGTCATCGGGGGCAGATTCCACTTCGTCTCCAGCAGTTTCAACACCGACGTGTGGTCATACACCGTGTGTGAAACATGGTTCCTTCTGGCATAGGGGCTGACCAGACCGGCCGGCACCCTGAAGCCGAGCCGATCGAACCTCCCCGGGACATCACCGGGGGCCAGATCGGGCGGGATGTCGTCAGGGGTGACAGCCGCGGGAGGAGCCACGTGGTCGTAGTACCCGCCATGCTCGTCGTAGTTCCAGACCAACATGGTCTTCGACCACTTCGGACCAGACATTACCGCGTTGACCACCCGGGCCAAGAATGCATCCCCAAACTGGACGTCCTGAGGGTCTTCCTCCGACTGCTTGTCGAAATCGGGATCGACGATGCAGAATGAAGGGAGGCTCCCCGAGGCGGTGTCAGAGTAGAACTTGTCGATGTTGGCCAGGTTGGAGGACATGGCCGGCTTGGCCAGCAGGGAAATGTAGATTCCCAACGTTGGCAACGTCGAGTAGTAGTTCTTCCACGAGATGTCGTGGGTATTGAGCATGTCGAAGATGGTGCCGCCGGGGGGAAGTGGTGTCGGCAACGTGTCGTTGATCAGGCCGATCGACGTACCGGCCATCAGATACCGGCGGTTCGGGTAGGTCTGGGCCAGAACTGAGCTGAAATACCGGTCGGCCAGGGGAAAGGTTCGGGCCAAGCCGTTGGTGAACGGCATATCCGTATCTGTCCAGTACCCCATGGCCACCGGGCCCGAGTCGCTGATCACAAATCCCTGATTGGTGCCGTTCGAGTACTGGGTGTGGGAGGCATTCCACGCCTGGGACGGTTTGCCCTCGAGCTGGCACACCGTCGGCATGGGGAAGGACCGCACCAGACCTCCATGCCCGTCCGGATTGGTGGCCTTTGGAACTCCGGCTGAACCGAGAGGCAGACCATCCCCTCTGCCCAACGTGCCAAGAATATTGTCGAACGAGTGGTTCTCCAACATCACCACCACGATGTGGTCCACCTCGGGAAGTTGATCACTCCCGATCGGTGCCTTCGGGTTCGGGGGAACCCCTACCCGGCCCGACGGAGTCGGCGACTGCGGAGCGGACCCTCTTCCCGCAGACGAGCCTCCCCCCACGCCGCCAGGGCGGCGCCTGCGGCTCCCATCGCGGCTCCACCCAACAGTGCCCGCCGGGTGAGGCTTCCCCTCTCGGCAGCCAATTCTGATCGCCGCGTAACCGATTCTGGTTCCCCCACAGTGCCTCCCCAATCGCCGATCATGCCGTTTCAGAGGAGTGTAGGCATCCCCCGGACCTGCCCGGTGGTGACAGACTCGTGTCAGCCCCCACCGGGTGGAGGTGGAAACCATCCGCACGGCCGCAGGTAGCATGGATCCCTGCATGACCATCCCCACACAGGCTCCATCCCGCCGGCCCGATGGGCCGTCAGAGGACGAGGAGACCAGCGTCGATCCCGAGCATCGCGTCTACCAACGGATGTCGCTTCGGGGGCCGGCGGCCATCGTGCTGGGGATCGCGGTGTTCATCCTGGTGGGCGGCATCACGGCCTCCATCCTGACCGGAGGAGGCAGCCCCGTGTTGTCACTTCATTCCATCAAGATCCCCGATGGCACCGTTGTGCGGCTCACACCCGCCATCACCGCGTTGAATCCCATTATCAGCAGTGAGCCCCCCGCCGACATTCTGGCGGCGCTGGCGGTTCCGACAGGGAGCGTGTCCCACGGTTTCGTCAACATCGATCAGAGCCAGGGCCAATACGACCGCACCATCTCGTTCGTCACCGGACTCTCCTCCGATCAGGTCATCGACGTGTACCGGACACTCCTCCCCCGGCTGGGATGGACGATTCTCTACCAGGGCCCCGGCACCACCAAAGGGGCAGCGGGCACCGAGGTACTGGCCCGCCGAGGAAGCGGGGACGGGTTCTACTGGGAGGTGGGGGCCGTGGTGTCGCCGGCAACCAACTCCGGGGTCACGCCGTTCACGCTGGTCCTCTTCGAGCAATCCAGCGAGGAATGACAGCGGGGATGGCTGGGTGGGCGCCGGCTACAGCGCCGGTTGTGGCTCCATCCGATCCATGCCGACTTCTGGCCCGTGTACGCCGGTTCCGTCGGTGACCATCGCCGGATCGTCCGCCCGGCCGAACATCCACGCCCACACGAAGAGGTTCACCGCATAGAGTAGATAGCCGACCCTGGTCGCCGGCGCAAACACGATGCCGAACAACATCACCCAACCGGCCAGCCGGGCCAAACCGGCTGCGTCGACCGGGGGCTTCCTGATCAGGCGACGGGCCAGCACGATCAGACCACCCACCACCAGGACGAGCACGTAGGCACGGTGCGCGCCGGGAAACGCCGTCACAAACAGGTGTCCGGGCAGTGGGCTGGCCGCCGGCGATGCCACCCCGGCCAGGCCCAACGGGAACCGGATCACGTTGTCGACAAAGGCCGATGGATTGCGAAATGCCACCGGCAGGACCACCGGCCCGGTCACCGCCAGCACGCACAGGACGTAGCGACCGACGGCTCGCCTCATCCGCCGATCGAGAGCGACCCACACGGCCAGGATCGCCAACGGCCATGCGGTGAACTTGAGCGACGATGCCGCTCCGAGAGCCAACCCGGCAATCATCGGTCTTCGTCGTTGGAGGGCCACCATGCCGAGCAACATCAATGCCACCACCGGCATGTCGTCGCCACCCGTGGCCAACGGGAGCGCGGCGGTGGGCAGGACCGTCAATACCTGGAGAGCCCGGAAACGAGCATCGGTGGCAGGGCGAAGCCGGCTCAGGGCAATCAACGAAATGATCACGGTGAAGACCAGGAATTGGATCCGGGCATCGGAGAGCCGGGCCTCGACCTTGCTCCCCCGGGAGAATCCGAACAGGACCATCCCGGGAAGGTAGGGATAGTAGAGCTCATAGACGGGCTCCTTGTTCTGGTGAATGAGGATGTGCCCGTTTCTGTCGATGACCTGATACGGGTCCTTGCCCCTGTCTGCCAGTACTCCGGCCCGTTCCACCACCAGGACTTCAGGCTGCACGTGGGCGGCAGCATCGCCTTGCGCCCGCCACACCACTTCCATGGTCAGGGGGACGACGGTGGCGCCGGCCAACACCACGATGCACGCACCGATCCGGGCCACCTGCCACCGTCGGCGATGCACCCCGAGGCTCCGCTCCACCCTCGGATGCATGCCGGCCCGCCATGCGACAACCGCCATGAATGCGGCGGCGGCGGCATAGGGGCCCACCGCCATCTGGCCCCACTGCCGGTACAGCGGGATACCTGCGGCAATGGCGGTGACCGTGGCAAAGACGGCGGACATTGAGTAGAGAACCGAATCCCTCCACTCAGGCGACCAAGACCGCATTGTGGCGGCTGCCCGGCGGTATCGGACGCTCGCCCCCCGAAACGATTCCGTCTCCCGATCCCGGTGCTTTCGCTGGTGATCGGGGGGCACGGACGAGGGTACCACCGGGGTCATGTGATACCCCCGGCTGTACCGGCACCGATCGATGGGTCGGGGGTCCCGTCCGGATCGAACAAGGACCGGTAGAACTCCAGCTCAGCACCCAGGCAGGCTTCAATGGTGGCGGCACGGCGGAATCCGTGCGATTCGCCCGGGAACACCTCGATCGTGCTTCGCACCCCATGAGCGGACAATTCGTCCGCAAAACGCTCGGCCTGGGCGGCCGGCACCACCGGATCGTCGGCTCCTTGGAGCAGCAACACCGCCCCGGAAATATCCCCGGGGTGGCGGAGGGGTGACCGCTGCCGGTAGGTCGCGGTGGCGGCCGGTAGCGGCCCGACCAGTCCATCCAGATATCGCGACTCGAACTCGTGGGTTTCGAGCGCCAGAGCTTCGAGATCTGTCACCCCGTACCACGAGGCAGCGCCGGCAAACCGGTCCGAACGTACCAACCCGCCCAGGGCGGTGAGGCCACCGGCACTCGTACCCCGTATGGCCATCCGGGTGCCATCGATCCGTCCTGCGCCGGCCAATGCCGCCGCGTAGGCCGTGCAATCGTCCACGTCAGCGATACCCCACAAGCCTTGGAGGCTCCGCCGATAGGCACGCCCGTACCCACAGCTTCCCCGATAATTGACAGCCGCCACCGCAATGCCGCGGCTGGTGAAAAACTGGATGACCGGATCGAAAGCCGGTTCCGCGCTTCCGGTCGGGCCTCCATGGCAGAACACGACGAGCGGCGGCCTGGCCCCCTCTGGTCCGATGGTTGAGGTATTGGTCGGCTCATAGAAGAACCCGGGGATCGGCCCGGCCTCACTCGCGGCTACAAACGGCTCCGCAGTGGCGATATCGGCGGCGTTGGCGATGGCGCCAGCGGAACCCGGAGTCAACAGCCGAGCCGGCCGCGATCCGTCGGCACTCACCTCGTAGACACTCGTGCCTGTCGTCCGGGTCGATCCCAGGACTCCGATCCGTCGTCCGTGATCGGCGACAGCCACCCCGGTAATGGTCACGCATGGCTGATCCACCACCTCGACTTCCCATCCGCTCGGATTGCCAGGGCCTCGGACCTCGGTGGCGGCCACAGTTCCTGTTGGCCGGTCATCGTGGCCGGCCCTCGGCGGTCGGAGCCGGACCAGAAGGTCCTGGCCGTCTTGGTGCATCCGGCAGATGAGTGATCGGTCGGAGAGTTCCGCCATGGTGGATTGGCCAAGCATCCAGTCGGGAGCATGGAACTCCGCCTCGAGGTGGACCAAGGGGATGGCCGCGTCGCGCTCATCCAAACTCTCGGCCCGAATGCGATAGGGCAACCACCATCCGGTTCGATCGGTGATCACTACAAGGCTGTCGTCTCCACACCAGAAAGGTTGGCCTACCGAGATGCTGTCGCCTCCCGCCACCCGGTGCGGTCTGGCGATCCCGATACGGGAGTCTGACTCCACCAGGTCTGCCAACCACAGCTCTGATCCGTCCCACGACATGTGGGGATGGTTCCAGGTGACCCAGGCCAGGTGCGATCCATCGGGAGAGGGACGGGGGGCGGCCACGAAGTCGCCCGCGTCGACCAGGGGGACCAGTCTCAACGAACCGTCGGTGGCCACGGCAACCAACCGGTGCCCGGTTCCCCAACCGTCGTGGCGCTCTTCGACACAGATCAGCCAGGACCCCGAAGAGCTGAGGATCCCATCCGCATACCGCAAGGAGACCTCGGCCGGTGGCACCGGGGTCAGCGGAAGCGGTGCGAGACCGTCTCCCGTCGCCGACCGATACAGCCGTTCATCCGCCTGGTCGACAAAGAACAGAACCCCGCCCGACACGGTGGCGGCTCCCCCTCCGTACTCGTGGACCCGGCTCCGTACGCTGACCGCGGGAGGGGAGATATCCACAGGAGCAACTCCGCCATCGTCCCTCACCACCACCTGACGACCACCGTCTCCCGGGCGGCTCTCCGACCAGAACAGCCATGTCCCGTCGGCCTGCAATCCTGAGCGGGATATCTTGGCCGAGGCCACGCCGGCGGCGGAAAAGGGTGATGGCCACCTCCCGAACCGGGCAACCGTCTTCGGGTGGCCCGATGGATCTGCGCCCGCGTTCTGCTCGACCATCATCAACTCGGTACGGTAACCGTCATGGCTGCGGACACTGTGCACCCCGATCCCACCCCTGCCGGCAAGCCCCCCCAGGGGGCGCCCATCGCTTTTGCCGCCTTCGTCGTCGAACGAAACGGGGACTCGATGGATCAGGGCATCCGGACCCTGACCTTCGACGAACTCCCGGCCGGGCAGGTACGGATCCGGGTCGACTGGTCGGCGGTGAATTACAAAGACGGCATGGTCGCACAACCGGGCAACCGGGTCGCTCGTGTCTCCCCCTTGGTGCCTGGCGTCGATCTGGTGGGAACCGTGGTTGCGGCCGATAAGTACGAAATCGGCCAACCGGTCATCGTGCACGGCTACGAGCTCGGAGTGGCCCATCACGGCGGGTTCGCCGAATACGCCCAGGTGCCGGCCGACTGGGTCGTGCCCCTGCCCCATGGGCTCAGTGCCCGACGTGCCGCCATCATCGGGAC
>JADGOI010000069.1 GCA_017883075.1 Acidimicrobiales bacterium | reverse complement strand
CAGCGGGTGGCCACGGCCTGATCGAGATCGTCGGCCTCGGTCGGGGACAACATCCGGTAGGACAGGTCTCTCCCCGGCCGCCACCAGACAGCGTCGGTGCATCGCCAGGCTTCGTGTCGCAGCACCCGCTTCAATACCTTGCTGGTGGCCGTGAGGGGAAGGTCGGATGCCACCCGCACGAACTTCGGGGCGGCCTTGGTTCCGAGGTCGGTCTGATCCGACAGGAACAGGCCGAACGCCTCCGGATCGAATTCGGTCCCCGGGCGGAGCAACAGGGCGGCCATCACCTGGTCCCCGACGGCGATGTCGGGTACGGCGTAGACCGAGGCGAGGATCACGTCGGGGTGGCGGGTGAGGATCGCTTCCACCGGGGCGGCGGCGAAGTTCTCGCCGTCCACTCGCAACCAGTCGTAGTCACGGCCGGCGAAATAGAAGAAGTCGTCGTCGTCCCGATAGGCGAGGTCACCGGTCCAGTACCACCCGTTCCGCAACCGGTCCGCATTGGCCTCGTCGTTGTGCCAGTAGCCCTCGAACCCGGCACCCCCGGTCTTGGAGACCATTTCGCCGATGGCCTCTTCGGCATTGAGCAGCCGACCGAATTGGTCGAACTGGGCCCGAGGGCACTCTTGGCCCGTCTCCGAGTCGAGGATCAGGGTGCCGGGAAGGGCCCGGCCCAGCGCCCCCCGGGGGGTGTCGGCCGTGCGGGTCACCGCCGCGCCCCCTTCGGTCGATCCGTACGCATCCTGCACGGCGCAGCCGAACCGTGCGGCGAACCGGGCGACGTCGGCCTCGGCGGCTTCGTTCCCGAACGCCCGCCGCAGGGGATTGTCCGCATCGTCGGGAAGTTCGGGGGTGGCCAGCACATAGGACAGCGGCTTGCCCACGTAGTTGAAATAGGTGGCGCCGAAGGTGCGGACGTCGGAGAGGAAATGCGAGGCGGAAAAGCGTTCGCGGAGCGCCACGGCGGCCCCGGCGGCCAGGGCCGGCGCCCACCCGGTCATCAGGGCATTGGAGTGGAACAGAGGCATCGGGATGTAGCAGACGTCGTCGGCGGTCAGGTCGAACATCTGGGCCACGATCGAACCGATCCGGGCCAGCCGTCCCTGGGAGCAGAGGCATGCCTTGGGAGCGCCCGAGGTACCTGAGGTGAAGAGGAGCAGGCCCAACGAGCTCTCGTCGACTCCGGTCTCGCCCGGGTCGGGGAGCGGTGCTCCGCCCGCACCGGTCAGCAACGCTCCATAGGGGGAGAGGGAGCCAGAATCTCCATCGACGTCCCCTTCGGGGGTGTCGATGACCAGAATCCGCTCGGCGGGAAGGGCGGGCCCGAGGTCGTAGCCGTCGACCAGTCGGGAGTAGGTGGTGTCGGTGATCAACAGCTGGCACTCGGTGTGGGACAGGTCCCGGGCCAACTCGTCGCCCCGGTGGGTGGGATTGCCGCCGACCACCACCGCGCCGCAGAGGGCACCGGCTCCCATCCAGAAGACGTACTCGGGCACGTTGTCCAAGAGAAGGGCCACATGGAAGGGCCCGGGCTTCCGCATCCGAACCAGGATGGCCGCCCGCTCGGCTTGGGCCGACACGACCTCGGCGTAGGTCCACGACCGGTCCCTGAACATCAGGCCCGGGTGTTGATCGGTGGCCCGCTGTCGGATCAGTTCGTCGATTGTCAGCACCGGTCCCCCTCGTTCACAGTAGGCACATTACGGTCCCGAGCGGGCTGTGTAGGCACAAATCTGTAACACGTTGCAATTTAGTCGGCGTCCGTGTTACCGTGCCAATGCGCCCGGAGCGAGCAATCCCATCCCCGAGAGCGCCCCGTGTTACCGAGAGGAGCACCACCACAATGGAGTTCGGAGTCTTTCTCAACGGCTATCTGCCCGGGCCGGCGGCCCACGATCCCGCTGCCGAGCACGAGATGTTCAAGCGAGAGATCGCGTATGTCATCGAGGCGGACAAGCACAACTGGAAGTACGCCTGGATCGGCGAGCACCACTCTCTCACCGAGTACAGCCACATGTCATCACCCGAAGTGGTGATGGGCTATCTGGCCCACGCCACCGAGCGCATCCATATCGGTACCGGCATCATGAACCTCTCTCCCCGGGTCAACCACCCTGTGCGGGCGGCCGAGCGGGTGGCGCTGCTCGATCACGTCCTCGAGGGACGCTTCGAATGGGGCACCGGCCGCGGAGCCGGCAGCCACGAGATCGCCGCCTTCAACATTCTCGACAAGAACTCCACCAAAGCCGAGTGGAACGAAGTCATCCGCGAGATCCCGCGGATGTGGGAGCAGAAGGACTACATGTTCGAGGGGGAGCACTTCACCGTGCCGTACCCGCACAACATTCTGCCCAAGCCCTACCAGGGCAAGGGTCACCCGCCCATCTGGGTGGGTTGCGGTAACCCGGGTACCTTCACCCAGGCCGGCGAACTCGGCATCGGTGCCATTGCCTTCAACTTCGAGCCCATCTACAACCTCAAGGGTCGCATCGACGCCTACAAAGAGGGCGTGGCCAACTGCACCGAGCCTTTGGGGCAGTTCAAGAACGACAACGTGATGATGACCAATGCGGTCATCTGTCTCAACGACCGGAAGAGGGCACGCGAGGTGGCTCTCCGCCGCGGCCGCGGGTACCTCTACTCGTTGGTGTGCAACTATCACGACACCATTCCCCACCAAGAAGGGGTCCCGATCTGGCCGGAGCGCCCCAACACCATCACCGACGAGGCGATGCTCGACTACCTCATCGAACAGGGATGGATGCTGTGTGGCGAGCCCGACGAGGTGGCCGAGCAGGTAGCCAAGTACCAGTCGGTGGGATGTGACCAGCTGGTATTCGGGCTGCCGTCGGACTCCTTCATGGAGGACGAGGTCTACGAAATGCTCGAGGTGTTCGGGACCAAGGTGATCCCCCAGTTCGATACCGATCCGGTCCATTCGACCACCCGGTACCGCGAAACGGCCAAGCGGAAGTACTCGGACTTCAACTTCCCGGTACCTGACATCACCGTGGAAGAGCTGCCCACCAACGCCATGATTCAGCTGGACGGTACCCGCACCTTCTGATCAACGGTCGTCCTGGTCACCCTGACCACGCCGCCAGCAGTGCATCGACGGTTGTCAGTGTGGCGATGAGGGGGAAGGTGTTGTCCAACACCGCGTCGGCGTATGCCGCCGGCAGTCCGGCCACCGCGTCGCGGGGAACCACCACCTGGTAGCCGAGGTTGACAGCTTCGATGGCCAACCCGAGCACGCCGAGATTCACCGACACGCCGGTGGCGATGACGGTGGTAATCCCGAGGTTGCGCAGCCAGGTGTCGAGTGACGTGCCGCTGAATGGGGAGACGCCTGACAGCCGGGGACAGACCAGATCGGTCGGCTCCGGGGCCAACTCGGGCACGATCTCGGCCGAGGGGGTGCCGCTCAACATGTGGTCGGGATTGCGCAGGGCGGCGGCCACCAGTTGGCAGTTCACCGCCGTCCCGGCCCGATCGGGTCGGAATTCGGCGGTGCAGTGGATGACCTTCACACTGAGCGACCGGGCAGTCGAAACCAACCGGGCGGTGGCGGGAATGACCCCCACTTGGGCAGCGGCATCAGCCAGTTGCGGAAAGGAGCTCAGGTCGCCGACCACCCCCCGTTGGATCTCCATGGTCAGCACCGCGGTGTGGCCGGGGCGGGTGAGTTCGGCGAGGTCGATGGGCATCGGACAGGTCTAGTCCGGTTCGGGGATCATCCGGGCACCGAAAGGTGGGCGCCGGGCATTGGGCTCACGAGCCGGTCGAGGTCCTGGCGCCACCGCTGTCGGTCTCGTGGGGCACGCCCTTCACGATGTCGTCGGCCCACCGGTAGTCGGGCTTGCCACTCGGCGACCGCAGGATGGCATCCACCACATGGAGCTGGCGGGGGACCTTGAAGCCGGCGATGGCCTCCCGGCAGTGTTGCTGGATCTCTTCGAGGGTGGGACGCCGACCGGCTCTCGGACAGATGATGGCTGTCACCCGCTGCCCCCACCGTTCGTCGACCGCACCGACCACGATGGCGTCGAGCACGTCGGGGTGAGAGCGCACGGCTGACTCGACCTCTTCGGGGAAGATCTTCTCGCCCCCGGAGTTGATGCACACCGAACCCCGCCCGAGAAGGGTGATGGAGCCGTCCTCTTCGATGGTGGCGAAGTCGCCCGGCATCGAATAGCGGGTACCGTCCACGTTGATGAACACCTCGGCCGACTTCACCGGATCGTTGTAGTACCCGAGAGGCACGTCACCACTTCGGGCGATCTTCCCGATGGTGCCCGAACCCGGGATCACCGGTTTGAGGTCGTCATCGAACACCACTGTGTTGCCGAGGGCTGTCACCGTCGGGCCACTCCTCATGGCGGTATTCCCCTTGCCCACGATGGTCATGCCGTTGTTGCCCGACTCCGACGAGCCCACCGCGTCGGTGATCATGATGTTGGGAAGGTGATTGAAGAACTCATCCTTCACCGGGGCGGAGAACAAGGCGGCCGATGACACGACTGCGTACAGAGAGGTGAGGTCGTAGGAGGCGCCGGGATCATCGAGCGCCTCGATCAGGGGCTTGCCCATCGCATCGCCGGTGATCATCACCGAGTTCACCTTCTCGGTCTCCACCAGGCGCCACACCTCGTGGGGATCGAACTTGCCCATCAACACGATGCGGTTTCCGGTGAAACTCTGACCCATCACCGCCCACTGGGTGGCACCATGCATGAGGGGAGCAATGGGTAGAAAGACGATCTGGGCCCCGCCCTGGGCCCGACCCTTCTCGACCATGGCTTCAGGTCCCGAGACACGGGTGTTGGTCAACGGGTCCACCCCGCCGCCGAGAGCGAAGAAGACGTCCTCATGGCGCCACACCACGCCCTTTGGCATCCCGGTGGTCCCGCCGGTGTAGAGGATGTACTGATCGTCGTTGGAACGAGGTCCGAAATCGCGCTGGGGCCCACCCGAGGCGAGGGCATCTTCGTAAGGGAGCGCTCCGGGGGGGAGGGGCTGATCGGAACCGTCGTCGACGGTGATGATGTGCCGGAGTTCGGGAAGGTCGGGAAGCAGCTCAGTGACTCGGGGCCCGAACTCGGCCTGGTGTACCAGCGCCACCAGATCCGCATTGGTGAAGAGGTAGCGGAGCTCTTCTTTCACATAGCGGTAGTTGATGTTGATCCACACCGCCCGAAGCTTGAACACCGCCCAGGCCGTCTCCACCCACTCCACGCTGTTGACCGAGTAGATGCCGACATGGTCTCCGGGGCCTATGCCGTTGGCGGCCAGGTGGTGGGCGAGGCGATTGGCCCGAACTTCCATTTCGGCATAGGTGCGCCGTTTCCCGTCGGCGACCAGGTACTCATTGTCGCCGAAGGCATCTACGGCCGCCTCGAACAGGTCAGCGAGGTTGAACGTCATCGGCCGATAAGTAGAACACGTTTCTGTTCTGGCGGCAAGCAGGGCAGGTCGGCCAGGTACCGCTCAGGCCGGGGGAGATGGGTGCCGGCTCAGTCACCGGAGTCCAAGGAGGGAAGCACCGGCGCCGAGACAGCCTCGCGGACCGATTGCGCCAGGCCGGGGCCGTCCAGACCGAATCGTGCCAGGATGCGGTCCGGTTTGTCTTGAGGGATGTAGGCACGGGGAATCCCGAGCACCGTTACCGGTGGCACCCCAGCATCCCCGTCGTCGTCACCGGCGAGGAGGTGATCCCGGTGCAACGCGGCCATGGCGTCAGCCAAGAACATGCCGGCCCCGCCCTGGCGCATGCCGTCTTCGGCGGTGAAGACCTGTTGATGGCGGGCCGCATCCACCAACATGTCGGGGTCGGGGGGGGATACCACCCGCACGTCCCACACCGTGATGTCGATACCCTCGACCCGAAGTTTGTCCGCGGCTTCCTCGGCCGCGGCGACCATCTTGCCGACGGCCAGGATGCATACCCCACCGTCGCCCTCCCGAATCCGCCGGGCACGGATGCCCGAGCCGACCGAGCCTTCGGCCACCACCGGTGCCGGGGTCTTCGGGAAGCGGATCACCGACGGGCCTTCGAGAGACAGGGCCTCGTCGAGCATCACCTCCACCTCGGGTGCCGACGATGGCGCGAAGACCGTCATGCCGGGGATGGACAGCGCCAGGGTCATGTCGAGCACGCCATGGTGGCTCGGTCCGTCGTCGCCGGTGATCCCTGCCCGGTCGAGGGCGAAGACCACCGGGGCGTCATGGAGGCCGACGTCGAGATTGGCCTGGTCGAAGGCCCGGGAGAAGAACGTGGAGTAGATGGCCACCACCGGTCGCAATCCGGCCATGGCCATGCCGGCCGCCGCCGTCACCGCGTGCTGTTCGGCGATCCCCACGTCCACGAACCGGTCGGGGAAACGCGCCTTGAACGGAAGCAACCCGGTAGGACCGGGCATGGCCGCGGTGATGGCCACGATACGGGAATCGGATTCGGCGTTGCGGAGCAACGCCCGGGTGAAGGCATCGGTGTAGGTCACCGGCGGGATGACCGCCACGGGATCCAACTCGGTGGCGAGGCCGGAGCCTTTGGGCGCCCGGCCACTGGTCGCGGTCGGCTTCACTTTGAAGTCGTGGAGACGTTGGATCTCGTCCTCTTCGGCCGGCGCATAGCCCCGGCCCTTTTGGGTGATCACGTGGATGAGGATCGGTCCATCCCACTCCGAGGCGTTGGCCAGGGCCTGTTCGACCTCGGCAATGTCGTGACCGTCGATGGGACCTGCGTACCGGATGCCGAGGGCCTCGAAGAAGGTGTGGGGGGTGACCACCTCCCGAACGGCACTGGTGAGCCCGTGCACACTGGAGTAGGCCAACCCGCCGACCGCAGGGATCCCCTGCAGCAGATTCCTGATCCGTTGCCGGGCTTGGACGTAGGTGGGGTTGAGCCTGAGGTGGGTGAGACCGACCGAGAGGCGTGACACGGTTGGTGCATACGAGCGGCCGTTGTCGTTCAACACTATGAGAACCGGCGTACCCGAGTGGCCGATGTTGTTGAGGGCTTCGTAGGCCATGCCGCCGGTCAGCGCCCCATCGCCCACCACTGCCACCACTTTGCGTTCGACCCCTTGGAGTTCGAAGGCGACGGCCAACCCATGGGCATAACTCAGGGCGGTGGACGCGTGGCTGTTCTCCACCCAGTCGTGTTCGGACTCGGCCCGGTTGGGGTAGCCCGAGAGCCCACCGGCCTGGCGAAGGCTGGCGAACGCCTCGCGTCGGCCGGTGACCAGTTTGTGGACGTAGGCCTGATGGCCGGTGTCCCACAGCAGGACGTCCCGGGGAGAGTCGAAGGTGCGGTGGAGGGCCAGGGTCAACTCGACCACACCGAGGTTGGACCCGAGATGGCCACCGGTGGTGGTGACGGCATCGACAATGAACTGGCGGATCTCCGCGCAGAGTTCCGTCAACTCCTCGGCTGACAGGGTGCGGAGGTCGGAAGGACTGTCGATGCGGTCGAGGATGTTGGGCATAGGCGTTCTGGCTATCACGATACTAGGGACCGGGTGAGGAAGTCTGGGCTGGCCCCACTTGCAATAGGGGGTAGATGCACTATGAGTCCCAGGTCACAGCTGCCGTTTGACGGCCATGAGGGCCGCCACCAAACCTGCCAAAGCCGCGGTGACCCCCAGGCCCACGCCGAGTCCCCAGGTATCGGCGAGCAGACCGATGATCGGGGCACCGGCCACCCAGCCGAGGTAGCCGGCCGCGGTGAAGGCGCTGACGGTGGCGGTGGGCCGACTGGCAACGGTGGAGACGTGGGCCATCAACAGCGGCCAGAAGATGGACGAGCCCCCGGCGGCCAAGGCCAGGCCGAATCCGGCCAGCAGCGGTGTGGAAGCGAGTGCTTCGAGGGCCAGTCCCGCACAGGCGCCACCGGCCCCGGCGATCACGCCCAGCCGCGGCCCGATACGGCCCAGGCTGGGACCGCCCAACCCGCGGGTGAGGATGGCAATGCCTTGTCCGAGGCCGTAGGCCGACGCACCGACCAGGGCGGTAGCGGCCAAGTGGGTCCGGAGAAAGAGGACCCCCCAGGTATCCACCCCCCCTTCGACGATCTCGGCGGCGGCGAAGACAATGAGCAAGACGATGAGGCCATCGGCCCGCAGCAGAGCCAGGGAGCGGAGAAAAGGGACATGGGAGTCGTCATCGGCATCGAGGTGGTCAGCATCCGCCGCAGAGGCATCCGATCGGCGTGGGTCCGATCCTCGGACATGAACCCAGGCGGCGATGGGCAGGGCGACCACCGCCACCATTGGCCAGACCCACCGCCACGACACCTGTACTTGCACCAGCGAGCCCAACGCCACCGCACCGAGGAGGGCACCGACGTTGAAGATGCCGTGGAACCGGACGAGACCACCGGGCCGGTTCCCCAAGCGAGCCGCCGAGGCCGCGTTCATGGTCATGTCCACGCAACCTCCGGCGGCCATGGTGGCGATGAACACCGCGATGAACTCAGTGCGGGTGCGAGCTGCGCCGGTAAGGGCCAGAAGCACAGCCCACACCAGTAGCGACCGGACCAGGGTGGGGACCGCCCCCCACCGTTCGGCCCGGTTGCCGACGATGGCCCCGACGATGCCGCTCACGGTGACGGCCACGGCCAACAGGGTGCCGAGTTGAGCGTCCGACAAGCCGTACGAGGAACGGATGTCGGCGGTAGCCACCGCCCAACTCCCCCAGAACATACCGAAGACGACGAAGGTGCCACCGATGGGAAGGAGCGCTCTACGCTCCTCGCTTCGCACTGTGGAGACCGGGGTATGCACAGGAATGAAGCCTTAGGTGAAGACTGCTCAGCCGGACCGAGGGTGGTCCGGGTGAGGGACCTCCACCACATCGAGGTCATCGATGCCGGCAAAGTCTGAGGGATTGCAGGTGTACACCGGAAGGTCATTGGCTATCGCGGTGGCCGCGATCATTGCATCCAAGGCGCGGGCGTTGGCCTTGCGGCCGGAACGCCGCAACGATGATGCCACCCGCCCAAAGGCGCGAGCCGCGTCACTATCGAACGGGAGCGGATCGAAGTCGGACTCGGCTTGCTGCAGGTGTGCTTGTCGAGCAGCCCGGGTTGCCTCTTGCTTTGCCACCAAGGGACCGACCGTAAGTTCCGCCAAGGTGACAGCGGTGATGAGAGGTTCCGCCGGGAGCTGGGTTGCGTCGGTGATCCTGGCAAGAAGGATGACTGTCGATGTATCGAGAATTCCACGGTCGCAGCGGTTCGACTGCATCAAAGCGTGTTGTCCACCACGGCGTCGATGTCTTCCCGAAGGTCATTCGGATCGATGGATGGGAGCCGATGCCAGCGGACGAGTAGTGCGGCCGCGGTCAAACCCGGGCGAGCGACGGGACGGAGTTCGGCGACCGGCTTGCCTCCGCGGGTGATGATCACCGCCTCTCCCTGTGCGGCACGATCTACAACCTCACCACCGTGATTACGGAGGTCTCGGATGGTTACCATGGCCATGGTGACAGTGTATCACCCGTGATACGCGGTCAGCCCTTAGCTCAACGGTTGTTCGACAATGGCTGGAGAAGGCGACGTGCACGTTGCCACCTCGGCCACCCTCCTCCGGCGAGCGGGAGTGCCCAGCCGGGCCCGCTGTGGCTTCGCCGGCTATTTCGAGCCGGGGGAGTGGGTCGACCATTCGGTTGTCGAACACTGGGATGGAGACCGTTGGGTGATGCTCGACCCCCAGGTCGATGACTTCCAACGCGGGCTCATCGGACTTGTCGACGATCCCGCCGACCTACCGTCCGGCCTCTTCCTCCCGGCCGGTGAGGCGTGGCTCCGATGCCAGGCCGGCCAGGAGATCGGCGAACACTTCGGCATCCTCGACATGTGGGGGCAGTGGTTCATCAAAGGCAACATCGCACGGGACCTGGCCGCTTTGAACAAAGTGGAGATGTTGCCCTGGGACGGCTGGGGTCGCCTGATGGGAGACGTAGCCGGGTCGATCCGAAAAAGAGGACTGCCGGGTTCAGCGGGCGTTGGCGAGGAAGGTGTCGCGATCCACCACCACCCGGGACACCTTTCCGGCCGCCACCAACCCCGACCCGTCGGAGACCGACACGGTGAAGGTGAGCCGGCGTCCCTGGATGCGGTCGAGTGAGGCTTCGGCCTGGACGTCGCTCCCGACGCCCACCGGGACCAGGTGGTCGAATTGCACCCGCTTGCCCACGCTGGTGCTCCCCTCGGGGAGGTGCCCCTCCAAGGCCAGGCACGAGGCTTCCTCGCAAAGAGCCAACAGCCGGGGAGTGGCCAGGACCGGGACGTCACCGGCGTGGAACGCCTCAGCCGTGTCGTCATCGGTCACACGAAGCTCGACTCGGGCGGACAAACCGGTGCGCAAGGCCACGCCGGTACCATACGGGAGACAGCCCGGGGTCGGCCACCAGGCCCGGGTTGGCCCAGTGAGGAGGCAGCGGTGATCGACACACCTGTATTGGAGCGCGTGCTCGGAGAAGCGCTCCGCAATGGCGGGGAATTCGCCGAGGTATTCGCGGAAGACCGCTCGACTTCTTCGGCGTTGCTCGATGACGGACGGGTGGAGGAACTGTCCTCGGGACGGGAGCGGGGTGCCGGCATCAGGGTGGTCACCGGCGACACCACCGGGTTCGCCCACACCGCCGACCTCAGCGAGGAAGGTCTCCTCAAAGCGGCCGAAGCCGCCTCGGCGGTGGCCCGTGGTGGCGGTGGGGGCACCCATGCAGTGGCGGTCGGGTCCCTGCACCCGGCGGAGGGATCCCGTCGGCCCGGACCGGATCGGGTACCCACGGTGCCCAAGGCCGACACTCTCGATCTGTTGCGGCGGGCGGACGACGCCGCCCGGGCCTCCGGTGGTGCCATTTCCCAGGTACAGGCCGGCTACGGCGGTTCGCGACGCGACGTGCTGATCGCCAATTCGGAGGGGCTGCTGGTGGCGGACCAGCAACGCCGAACCCGCTTCTCCGTATCGTGCGTGGCCGAGGGGGACACAGGCCTCCAGACCGGTTCGGAGACCAGCGCCCGCACCCTCGGCTACGAACTATTCGACGAAGTATCGGTGGAGGACCTGGCTCGGATGGCTGCGGGTCGAGCCCTGTCCAAGCTGTCGGCTCGCCCGGCACCGTCCGGTGAGGTGCCGGTGGTGCTGGCCGGCGGAAGTGGCGGCATCCTCTTCCATGAGGCCTGCGGGCACGGCCTCGAGGCCGATCACATCGCCAAGAATGCCTCGGTGTACGTGGGCCAGGTGGGAGAACGAGTGGCCAGTCCGTTGGTCACCCTGGTCGATGACGGCACGGTGGGTTCCGAGTGGGGCACCTTCGCCTTCGATGACGAGGGCAGGCCGGCCCAACGCAACGTGCTGATCGAGGACGGCATCCTCACCGAGTACCTGTGGGACTACCTACGCGCCCGCAAAGAGGGCCGGAAGTCGTCAGGCAACGGTCGGCGCCAGACCTATCAACACCTGCCCATGGTGCGGATGACCAACACATTTCTGTTGCCGGGCAACGACGACGCCGACGAGATCGTGGCACAGACCCCCCATGGCGTCTACGTGGCAAAACTGGGCGGTGGGCAGGTCAACACCACCACCGGCGACTTCGTGTTCGGTACCACCGAGGCGTACCTGATCGAGGGGGGACGGATCACCGAACCGCTCCGCGACGCCAACCTCATCGGGAACGGGCCCGAAATCCTGAAGAGGGTGGACGCGGTGGCCACCGACTTCGCCATGACTCCGGGAACCTGTGGCAAGGACGGCCAGAGTGTGCCGGTGGGGTGTGGCCAGGCCACGCTCCGGATCACCGGCGTGACCATTGGGGGTACCACCGAATGACAATCGCCACCGAGACCACGTCGGCCACGGCCGGCCCCCACGCGGACGGTCCTGATGACCTCCTGGCGTTGGCCGATCGGGTAGCCGGTTGGGCGCGATCGGGTGAGGACGTCGAGGTCTACGTGGCCCGGGGTGACGAGACGGAGATCCGCGCCTATGGCGGTGAGGTCGAATCCCTGACGTCGGCCACCTCGGCCGGCATCGGGGTCCGGGTGGTGGCCGATCACAAACTCGGCTTCGCCTGGGCCGGCTCACTTCACGAATCCGTGCTGGCGGAGACGTTGGACGAGGCTCGTGACAATGCCACCTTCGCCACCCCCGACGACCATGTTCAGTTGGCGGTGCCCGATGGCGTGGTTGCGGTGCCGTTCGACCTGTGGGACGAAGCCCTGTCAACCGTTCCGACCTCAGAGAAGGTGGCCCTGGCCCTGGCTCTGGAGGCGCAGGCCCGTGAGGCGGATCCCCGTATCCGACAGGTGTCGTCGGCTGACTACGGCGACACCTCGGTGGAGGTCGCCCTGGTATCGACCACCGGCATTCGCTCGTCGAATCGCAAGACGCAGGGCTTCATTTCGGTCGGGGTGATCGCCGGGGATGGCGATGCCAGCCAGACCGGTGGTGGCTTCGACACAGCCCGCGGGTTCGAGGGGCTCGACCCCGACAAGGTCACCGCCGACGCCGTGGGGCGGGCGGTGCGCATGCTGGGAGCCGCCAAGGGCCCCTCGGGACGCTCGGTGGTGGTCTTCGACCGGCGGGCGGCATCCACATTGCTGTCGGTAATCTCCGCCGCCCTGTCGGGAGAAGCCGTGGCCAAGGGCCGTTCGTTCTTCGCCGGAAGGATCGGTGAACAGGTGGGGGACACCGGGCTCACCCTGGTCGACGATCCCACCAATCCGTTGGCCTACGGGGCGGCGTCCTACGATGCCGAGGGCCTGGCCTGCCGGCGTAACGAGCTCATCGTGGCGGGGCTCTTGAAGGGCTTCTTGTATGACACGGTGGCCGGGTCGCGGGCCGGAGTGGCCTCGACCGGCTCGGCGGTGCGGGGAGGCTTCGCCGGAACCCCGGGGCCGGGCTGCAGGGCACTGGCCTTGAGGCCGGGCCCCGAGGGATTCGACGAGGATGGGGTGCTGGCCGCAGTGGGCGACGGGCTCTTCGTCCAGTCGATGACCGGGGTCCATTCGGGGGTGAATCCGATCAGTGGTGACTTCTCGGTCGGCGCCGAAGGACTCATGATCCGCGACGGGAAGCTGGCCGAGCCGGTCCGGGAGATCACCGTGGCATCGACCCTCCAGAAGATTCTGCATTCACTGGTCGCGGTGGGGGCCGACGTCGAATGGCTGCCCGGGATCGCCGCCGGTCAGACCTTGGCCGTGGGGGACATGCAGGTCAGCGGAGCATAGA
>JADGOI010000177.1 GCA_017883075.1 Acidimicrobiales bacterium | reverse complement strand
CCGACCGACCTGCACGGACACACCCGAGAGGCTGGTCGAGTGCCGGCTCATGGAGATGATGCGGAGCCATCAGGCCGGACTGCGGGCCGCCAGCGCTGCGGTGAGCCACCTCGATCCCTTCTGGCGGACAGCCAGGGGGGCCTGAGCCATGACCAGCGCCGCGAGGTCGTCGATGGTGGTCGCCCTCAACTCGTCGCGCCAGGCTGCCTCGGCACGCCACATGGCCGCGGCGATTCCACACGTCGGGGAGTAGGCGTGTGCCGCTACCCGAGAAGGTCCTTGGCGACGGATCTCCGTGCACCGAAAGAATGTGTCATCGCCCTCGACGGCATGGAAGACATCGAGGAGGGTGACCTCCGATGCCGGCTTCCCAAGGCGATAGCCGCCACGGCGACCGGTACTTGACTCGACGATTCCCGCTCGCATCAGGGCCTGGAGCGACTTGGCCAGGTAAGGCGCCGGGACCCCGTGGTACTCCGCCAGACGGACGGCGGGGAGGGAAGCACCTTCGGGAAGCAAGGCGAGCACCACGGCACAATGCGCCCCCCACTCCACCCCTTCGTTCATACGCATACCCGGACCTTAGTTGTCCAAGAAGAGGCTTCGGGGTAAACTAAGACAGAAAATATCCGAATATTAGGAGTTTGTCATGCGGATCGCGGTTGCCGGTGGCACCGGAACAGTGGGTAGATACGTTGTGCAAGCCGCGGAGCAGTCGGGGCACCATGTCGTCGTTCTCAGTCGAAGGGCCGGCGTCGACGTCCGGAAAGGGGACGGGCTGGACGCTGCGCTGGAGGGCATCGAGGTGGTCGTGGACGCCACCCACGCGGGTACCACCAACCGGGCCAAGGCAACAGCGTTCTTTTGCGAGGTGTCCCGCCGGCTGCAGACGGTCGCGACCGCCCAAGGGGTCACCCGACTCGTCACGCTGTCCATCGTCGGCGTCGACCGGGTGCCCGGCTTCGGTTACTACCAGGCGAAGCTGGCCCAGGAGGCCGCGGTGTTGGAGGGCCCACTCCCGGTGACCATCGTGCGGGCCACCCAATTTCACGAGTTTCCTGCCCAGATCCTCGGTCGAACCCGCATGGGCCCGGTGGCCGTGGTGCCACGCATGAGGGTCCAGTCGGTCGCCGCCCGCACCGTTGGCGAGGTACTTCTCGAGGTCGCGACGGGATCGCCCCGACAGGAGATGGTCGAGGTCGCCGGTCCCGAGCCCGCCGACCTCGTCGACCTGGCACGATCCGTGGTGGCTCGTCGCGACCAGCGGGTCGCAGTGATCCCGGTCCGGGTACCGGGTCGGTCCGGCAAGGCGATGCGAAGCGGCGCCCTGCTCCCTACGCCGGGGGTGCGCCTGGCCGGTCCGGGTTTTGCCGACTGGCTCGCCGGAGAGGACCTGGCCGCCGTACCATGACCGAGGGCCCCGCACCGGGTACGCAGCTACGATCGGACCATGGAATTCCGTACTCTTGGTCGTACCGGTGTCAAAGTCAGCCCGCTGTGCTTGGGGACCATGATGTTCGGGGCCTGGGGAACCCCCGATCATGACGAGTCGATCCGCATCATTCACCGGGCCCTCGATGCCGGCATCAACTTCGTCGACACCGCCGACGTCTACTCCTCTGGTGAGTCCGAGGAGATCGTCGGAAAGGCCCTGGCACAAACCAAGAGGGAAAAGATCGTTCTGGCCACCAAGGTGCACGGTGCCATGGGGCATGATCCCAATGCTCAGGGGAACTCGCGCCGGTGGATCCTGTCTGCGTGCGAGAAGAGCTTGCGCCGGCTGGGCACCGATTACATCGATCTCTACCAGATCCATCGCCCTTCACCCGATACCGATATTGACGAGACCCTCGGCGCATTGACCGACCTCGTCCGTTCGGGCAAGATCCGGTACTTCGGAAGCTCCACCTTCCCCGCTGGTGACATCGTCGAGGCGCAGTGGGTGGCCGAGCGCCGAGGGCGCGAGCGGTTTGTGACCGAACAGCCTCCCTATTCGATGCTGGTACGTGGCATCGAGGCGGACGTGCTCCCGAGGTGTCAACAATTCAATATGGGCGTGCTGTCGTGGAGCCCGCTGGCCGGTGGATGGCTTTCGGGCGCCTTCGGCCAAGGCAAGGACAACACCAGCCGACGTTCGGCGATGGTGCCGGCCCACTACGACATGACCCTCCCGGGCAACGTGGAGAAGCTCAGCGCGGTGACAGCGTTGCACGAGCTGGCAGAAGGTGCGGGCCTCAGCATGATCGAACTGGCACTGGGTTTCGTGCTCGAGCATCCGGCTGTCACCTCACCCATCATCGGACCGCGAACGATGGAGCACCTCGAATCACAGCTACCCGCGCTCGAGGTGCGCCTGAGCGGCGACGTGCTCGATCGCATTGACGAGATCGTGCCGCCGGGAACCAACCTCAATGCCGCCGACGTAGGGTGGGTTCCCGCCGCCATTGCCGATTCTTCCTTGCGTCGACGTCCCCGTTGATCTCCATGCGAGGCTGGCCGGGAAGGGGTAGTGGTGGCTGATCTCACCGGCAAGAGAATCTTGGTGGTGGGGGCGTCGTCGGGCATCGGTCGGGCCATCGGAATGCTCAGCGCCGTCGCGGGGGCCGACGTGGCGTTCGCAGCCCGCAGAATCGAACGCCTCGAACAGGCCGCTGCCGAAGCCGGTGGCAACAGCTTCGCCCTGGCGTGCGATGTACGGCGCCCCGAGGAGTGCCAGCGGGTCACCGATCAGGCTGCGGAGGTCCTCGGTGGGTTGGATGCCGTCGTGTACGCCCCGGGTCTCTCTGCCCTGAGCCGCTTCGAGGACGCCGGGGAAGACCTGTGGCGGGTGTTGGTCGAGACCAACATCATCGGGGCGGCCATGGTCGCCCGCGCTGCCCTGACCCACCTGTGTGCCAGCCGCGGGCGGCTGCTACTGCTCGGTTCGAGCTCGGTGGGCCACCCGTACCCGGGGCTGGTGCCCTACGCCACCACGAAAGCCGCGCTGCACGAGATGGCCCGTGGGTTGCGGGGCGAGTACCCCTGGCTGCGAGTCACCACGTTTGTCGTAGGTCCCACCGCTACCGAGTTCGCCAACGACTGGGATCCGGTGCTGGCCGGCGACATGTTCACCCGATGGGAGGCGGAAGGGTACCCGGCGGGGGCGGCAGCCACCCCGGACGAGATGGCCGCACAGATGGTGCAGGTGCTGGCAAGCGAGGCCAACATCCCCGAAATCGGTGTCATGCCGGTGGTTGACGCCACCTCCGAGACCATGGAGCGGTGGGCGCTCCCGACCATCGACCGGGGAGTCTCCCGATGACCGAGGCGATCGGATTCGATCCGTTCTCGGAGGAATTCTTCGATGACCCGTACGACCTCTACCGCCGGATGCGCGACCAAGAACCAGTGTCCTTCAATGAGCGCTACGGGTTCTGGGCATTGTTCCGATACGAGGATGTGAGCCGGGCGCACAAGGAATGGCACACCTTCTCGTCCAGCCACGGGGTCGATCTCTCCACCTTGAGCAAACCGCCGGAGTTGATCCGCCAGTTGCAGAGCATCATCATGATGGACCCGCCCGACCACGACAGGTTGCGGTCCCTGGTGAGCCGGGCGTTCACCCCCCGAGCGGTGCTGGCACTCGAACCGATGGTCCGGGAGGTGATCGGCGGTGCCCTCGACATGTGCGACGGCGACGCTTTCGATGCCGTGTCCGACTTTTCGGGTCCGTTTCCCGTCGAGATTATCTCGCGCATGCTCGGCGTCCCCGAGCCCGACCGACAGCAGATTCGCCACTGGCTCGACAGCATGCTCCACCGCGAGGCGGGCCAGATGGATCCGACCTCGGAGGGTATGGCCGCGGCCTTGGAGAACGTGAGCTATTTTCTCGAGCTCATTGGCGACAAACGCAAGCACCCCGGTGATGACATGATCAGCCGGTTGATCGAAGTGGAGGTAGACAGGGGTGGCGGTGACGTCACCCGGTTGGACGATGGGGAGATCGCCGGGTTCGCGGTGTTACTCGGAGGAGCCGGAGCGGAGACGGTCACCAAATTGGTGGGTAATGCCGTGGTCCTCTTCGCTCGGAATCCCAACGAGTGGAAGAAGGTTCGTGACGATCCGGGCAAGGCTCCCGTCGCGGTGGAAGAGATCCTGCGCTTCTGGCCACCATCGCAATATCAGGGTCGGTTCTCCCTCGAAGAGTCGCGCTACAGCGGTGTCACCGTCCCGGCTGGATATCCGACCATCTTGGTCACCGGGTCTGCCACCCGGGACGAACGCTTCTACGACCGTCCCGATGTCTTCGACATCGACCGACCGCCCAGCCAGGCGATCGGTTTCGGGTACGGCATCCACAGCTGCCTCGGGGCGGCCCTGGCTCGCATGGAGAGCCGGATCGCCATCACCGAGCTGGCCCGACGGTGGCCGA
>JADGOI010000176.1 GCA_017883075.1 Acidimicrobiales bacterium | reverse complement strand
ACCCAGCACGGATTGAAGGCGTCAGGCGCAAAGGCCGATTCGAGAACGTCAACCGCGGCAGAGGCAGAAGGCTGTGCCGCCAGCAGCAGCGGGATCTCCCCCCGGGACAGCTTGGACGGATCACGCTGACCATCCATGGGCTTGTTGGTCAGAGCGGCCACCACGCCATGCTCGTTCACCGCCAACCAGGTACCACCGGCCACCAGGTCGCGGCCGCCGAGCATTCTCGGTTCAGTGTCCCGCAGAACCGTCAGGTGCACGGCGTCGCGGTCGTAGAACTCGTCGCGATTGGCGGCAATCAGCAGCGGAGCGTCAGCGACGACCCCGGAAATGGCGATCAACAGGCACACCGGGGTGACCTACCCGGCTCGGGTCTTCCGCAGCCTGGCCATGCAGACCCGGTGTTCGCGGTCCCTCACCAGCACCAGATGAGCGTGGCCGGCTATCGGGGCGATGTTCTCGCGAAGGTTGACAAGGTTGATGTCCGACCATATCTGCCCGGCGATGGCCGACACATCTTCGGCCGCGTCGACGTGGGCGAAGAGATCGAAGTGGTCCTTCGCGACAACGTGCTCCGAGACGTCCCGGTGTTGACCGGCGTTGACCGGGAGGACGTTCAGCCCTTCCACGATGACCATGTCCGGACGAGCCTCGGTTTGGAACTTGCCGGGCACGATGTACGGGCACGATGTCATCAAAGTGATGCGAGTACACCGGGATGCTCACCTCGGGGTCGCCCGCCCTCATAGCGGGATGGGACTCGACCATTCGACGTCGGTCATCACTCTCGGGAAAGCTCTCTCGATCCTTGAGGCCGCGTTCTTCGAGGGTGGCATCGGGATGCAGAAACCGTCGCTGGTGATCAACTCGACAGACGGGTTACCCGTGCCCGCGCCAAGGATCGCCCGGAGAATCCTGGCGGTGGTGCTCTTGCCCACGGCCACACTGCGGGCTACCTCGTGGAGCGACACCAGGTCCCCGCTAGCGGCCATTGTGACGACATCGGCGAATGACAAGCCTCTCTCGACCGGCGGTAGGGACCTTTGTCCTCTGGTCGTCAACCCCCACGGCCGGTCATGCTGGAAGTGATGGAAGTGGAGAACACAGTCCTGGCTGACGGCACCATGGTCGGGATTCGGCCCATCAAGCCCGAGGACATTGCGGCATTGGTCGAGTTCCATGAGGGGTTGAGCTTCGGGACTGTCTACCGGCGGTTCTTCGGCATCCACCCGCACCTCGCCATGCAAGAGGCCGAGCATTTTTGCGCGGCGGACACTGTCGACCGTTTTGCTCTGGTCGCGGTGGTCGATGATGCGGTGGTGGGCGTGGCTCGCATGGAACGGGTGCTGCCGGCCACCACTGCCGAGGTGGCGTTCGTGGTGGCGGACCGGTTCCAACACCGTGGCCTGGGTCGGGTGTTGGCCCTGCACCTGGCGGCGGCGGCCAGTGAGCGTGGGATCACCGAGTTGGTGGCGGACATACTTCCGGACAACCTTCCCATGCTGCGCTTGCTGCCGGACGCCGGGTTCGCGGTCACCGTCTCACTGGTCGGGGGGATCGTCCGTCAGGCATGCCCGATACCGATCCAGTCGGGTACGTCTCTCCCGGCGCAGTGAGCGGGTTCGGACACCGACCATGGCGTTGCCGCACACCTGTTTCAAGGAATGGCCCGAGGCTCCCGCCGCGGTCAACGCGGAAAGCGCCTCGGGGTCGGCGGGGCAGAAATCGCGGATTCCGCGTTCAACTACCTGGTGGTCGTCGAGAAAGAAGATTTGTACCGGCATCAAACCATGATCCCGCCGGCTACGAAAGCCCCATATTCAGACACGTTCGCCAGCGACGCTGTGCTTGGACCGGCCGGCACTAGAGGATCTTTCCCCGACGAGCAAAGGCCTTTAGCCCCTACTCGCATCCAAGGTTTGCGGGCGACAATGTAGTTGGTCAGCCCGCTACGCGGCGGGTCGGCGGAATCGGGCCATCAGGCCTTGATCGGACTACGAGAAACGGAGACATCAAGATGGGTCGCAAAACATTTGACACACTGGTCAGTGCCACCGGTCTGTTGTTGGTGGTCGTACTGGCCGTGGCCGGTGGGCTACTCACCTGGGGCCACACCTACATCAATAACCAGGTGTACACCCAGTTGTCCGCCCAACAGATCTTCTTCCCGGCGGCCAACAGTTCGGCGGTGGCTGCCCCCGAGTTTGCCGCCATGAAGCAATACGGCGGCCAACAGATGACAACGGGAGCCCAGGCCGAGGTGTACGCCGATCACTTCATCGCCAATCACCTCAAGAAGACCGGCGGGGGCAAGACGTACGCCCAGCTGTCGACCGAGGCGCAGGCCCAGCCGAACAACACCGCTCTGGCCGCTGAAGTCAACACGATGTTCAAGGGTGAGACCCTGCGCGGGTTGCTGCTCAATGCCTATGCGTTCGGGACCATCGGATCGATCGCCGGGATCGCCGCGGTGGCCGCCTTCGTGGGCGCTGGGTTGCTTCTCATCCTTTCGGCCCTCGGCCTCTACCACTCCCGCCGTACCAGCCCGACCGAGGAGATCCTCGGCGGCACCGAGGCCCGCAAGCGGGTCGCTGTCGACGCCTAGCGCCGGTGCCATTGGGTTACAGGACCTCCCGCCGACCAGCGGGGGGTCCTGTCTTCAGATCAGGTGAGCGGCGCCCGCCAATCGAGGCGGGCGCCGCCCTTTGGCCCGGACCCTGGCAACCAGGGGGGTGAGCTCGTACCAGGTTCGAGCCAGGCAGGCGTTGGCCGAAGCTCAGGATCGCCCCTATGACGCTTTTGGTGCCGCCATGTGACCGAGTCCGTTCCGCCAGGCGCGGTGAGATGAGGCCAAGCCTGCTCGTCTGCAAAACTGATTCCATGTTCGACGATCTCCTCGCCGCCAATCGCCGCTACTCCACAGCATTCGCGTTGCAAGACATCGCGGGTATCGCGGCCAAGGGTTTCGCGTTGGTTACCTGCATCGACAGCCGGATCGAACCCCTGACGATGCTCGGCTTGCAGCCCGGCGATGCCAAGATTCTCCGTAACGCCGGTGGACGGGTCACGTCCGACGTCTTGCGCTCGCTGGTATTGGCCACCACCTTCCTCGGCGTCGACTCCATCGCGGTCATGCACCATACCGATTGCGCCCTGGCCGGCCGGGGGGAGGCGGAGCTCAGGTCGGACCTGAGCTCCGAGCAGGCAGAGAATTCGCAAGGTTGGGATTTCCTCACGATGCCCGACCCCGAGGCAGCGCTGGCCGTCGATGTCCTTGCACTACGAACATGCGCCGTCTTCCCCCCGGGAGTTGCCGTCGAAGGCTGGCGATACGACGTCGCCACCGGTGCGGTCCACCGGATCATCCCGAGCGACGCGTCGTTACCGACCCACCGCGGCGGCTGAACCCAGCGGGCACCTTCGCCCCGGGTCGATATGTCGCGGATGCGAGCGATGCTCGAGGTCTTCGAGGTGGGAGTCCGGCTCGGCTACCCGAAGTGCTGTACCCCCCAGCATCAAGCTCGTTCGGGCAGCACTCACCGGCAGTGCGCGACCTCCGGGTCCTGGGCTACCTGCAATCAGGCGATAGCGTGTCGTGGTTAGGTCGACAGGGAGGGTGAGTGATGGCGCAAGCGTCATCGGCACGCATGGGCACGGACACCCCTGGCGGCGGGTCGGCACAGACCATCGAGCGCCTTCTGGTCGGCATCGTCGGTGCCACCAATGTCGACGCCGGTGCAGACATCGGCGAGGACGACACCCACGACGAGGCGTTGACCGGTGCCTCCGTCCGGCCCCTCGCTGTCGTCCGCCCCGGGTCGACCGCCGACGTAGCGGCCATCGTGAAGGCGGCCGCGTCCCTCCGAGTGCCGCTCACACCCCGGGGATCGGGGACCGGGCTTTCGGGTGGATGCACGCCGGTCGATGGTGGCCTGGTGGTGTCCTTCGAGCGGATGAACCGAATCCTCGAGATCGACACCGACAACCACGTGGCCGTCGTCGAGCCGGGGGTGACTCTGGCCGACCTCGATGCGGCACTCCTCCCCCACCGATTGGTCTATCCGGTGTTCCCCGGTGAACTGTCGGCCAGCCTGGGCGGCAACGTGGCGACCAACGCCGGTGGAATGCGGGCGGTGAAGTATGGGGTGACCCGCCACCACGTCCTCGGCATCGAAGCGGTGCTGGGCACGGGTGAGGTCATCCGCTCCGGCGGCAAGTTCGTGAAATCGACCAGCGGCTACGACCTGACCCAGCTGGTGACCGGGTCGGAGGGCACTCTGGCGCTGGTCACCCAGGCCACCCTTCGACTGCACCCGCGGCCCGGCCACCAGGCCACGCTCCTCGCTCCCTTTGCCACACTCCATGAGATCGCCGCGTCGGTGCCGTCCATCGTGGCCAGCGGCGTCGGCCCCTTGGTGGTGGAGTACATCGAC
>JADGOI010000175.1 GCA_017883075.1 Acidimicrobiales bacterium | reverse complement strand
GGTCCCCGGGGACCAAGGGCCGCACCCTCGACCGGATCGGGGGTGGCATGGTCGGAGTCAGTTCGTAGCCGGCCATGTGACCACGGAGCCGGCGGCGGTGATCTCCACCGGGGTCCCGTCGGCAACCACCAGATTGCCGTCGGCCCGAACCGTAATCAGATGTTGATCCACAGTCGGGTCCCGAATTACCGCCAAGGCCAAGGCCGAGTCCGACGTCGGTTCGATGGTGATCACAGTGTCATGACCGTGGAACTGAGTGCGGGTGACGGTGCCGGGCATGCCATTGCCCGACGACTTGGTGGACAACGTCAACTGCTCGGGCCTGACCAACGCCACCACTGATCCGTTGGTCGCCGCCGACCGACGGTGGGCGCGTATGGACAGCGTGCCGAAAGGGGTTGCCACCTGGCTACCGCTGATGGTGGCAGTGACCAGGTTGGCATCACCGAGAAACCGGGCCATGTCGGGGTCGACCGGATGGTCGTAGAGCTCCTGAGGCGTGCCACATTGGCCGATGCATCCGTCACGGATCACGGCGACCTGATCGGCGATCGAGAGAGCTTCGTCCTGGTCGTGGGTTACCAGCACCGCGGTGATGCCCTCGGCGCGCAATACGTCCTGCACGTCGGCTCGGACGCTGGCTCTGAGACCGGCGTCGAGGGAGGAGAACGGCTCGTCGAGAAGGACCAATGCCGGGTTGATGGCAAGGGCCCGGGCCAGCGCCACCCTCTGCTGCTGGCCTCCGGAGAGCTGGTGGGGATAGCGAGAGCCGAGTCCGGCGAGACCCACCATCTCGAGCAAGAGATCGGTGGAGGCGCCCGCCCGGCGCCCGCCCCGCCCGACTCCCTTTTCTTTTGGGCGGCGTCGTTGCCGCCAGGGTTGACGCACGCCGAAGGCGATGTTGGCGGCCACGGTGAGGTGGGGAAAGAGAGAACCTTCCTGGGGGACGTACCCGATGCCCCGTTGCTCGGGTGCGAGAGCATGGTGACTGTCCTCCACGAGCTGTCCCCCCACGGTCACGGTTCCTTCGTCCGCCCGTTCGAAACCGGCGATCACCCGGAGCAGGGTGGTCTTCCCGCTGCCTGACGGGCCGAGGATGGCGGTCAGTGAGCCCTCGGGCACGGCGAGGTTGATTCCGGTGAGGACCGGCTGAGGACCGAATGCCTTATGCAGTCCGCGGACACCGAGGCCGGTCATGCCGGTTCGCGGGTCCGGGCCGGGAGGCGGTTGAACCATCGTCCGAGCACGTAGCTCGGGACCACGGCAATTGCGATCATCAGGCCAGCGTACGGCGCCGCGGCTCCATACGAAAGATTGGTGGTGTACGCCCAAAACTGAGTGGCGAGGGTCTGTACGCCGGTGGGAATCAGCACCAGGGTCAAGGTGAGCTCGGTGACCGTCGAGAGGAAGACCAGGCAGAAGGCGGCCGCCAACCCGGGTCCGACCAGGGGCAGCACCACCCGCCACCACACCGCCAGTGGGCGTCGTCCGAGGGATCGGGCCACCTCTTCGAGTTCCACCGGTGCCTGGGCCACCGAGGTGCGCACTGCCACCAGGGCCAAGGGAAAGAACATGATGGCGTATCCGATGATGAGCAGCGGGGAGCTCTGGTACAAGATCCGGAGTCCGCGGATGGAGAAATAGACCAGGGCCAAGGCGATGATCAACCCGGGAATGGCCTGGACGATGAACGTGCTCCGCTCCAGCACCCGGGTCGACCGGCGGGGATGGCGAACGGCCAGGAGCGCCACCGGAAGGGCCAGCAGTGTGGCCAGGGCCCCGGCCCCGGCGGCGTACCCGGCGGTGGTCAAGGCCGCACCCACCATGGAGGTCGAGGCCGGCAGGGTCGTCGTTCCACTGTTGAACAACCAATAGATGATGACCCCGATAGGCACTCCGAGGGCGAGGGCGGTCAGCACCACGAACCCGAGGAGCGAAGGAAGCCTCCACCGACCGAGCCGGTGGACGGTGCCGGCCCGGGCCACCCGCGCCGATCGGGCCACCCTGCCCTGCCCCCGAGCCGCGGCGTCGCCGCCCAGCACTGCCAGACTCAATGCGACCAGGATCAAAGACAACGAGGATGCCACCGGTATGTTGTAACTGCGTTGGGACTCGAAGAAGATCTCCGTGGTCAACGTCTGGTACCGCAGAATCTCGAAGGCGCCGTATTCGGCCAGGAGCGCCAGTGAAACCAGGATGCAACCGCCAAGCAACGCCGGGCGGGCCTGGCTCAGGGTCACTCGTCGAAAGGTGGCCATCCGGCCCAGGCCGAGTGAGCGCGCCACTTCCTCCTGGCCGGGGTCTGCCCCTCGGAACGAAGCGGCCACCGGCAGATAGACCAGTGGGTAGAGCGCCAACGTCATCACCAGGAGCGCACCGAGGAAGCCATGGACGCTGGGAGCCACCGAGACCCATCCGAACCCCACCACGAAATCGGGAATAGCCACAGGCAGTACCACGACCACCGCCCAGAGCCGGCGACCGGGGAGGTCGGTCCGCTCTACAAACCAGGCGGTGGTGGTGCCGATCACGGCGCACGCCAGCGTCACCACCACCGACAATCGGGCGGTATTCCACAGCAACTCGAGGGTGAATCTCCGCAACACCAACCGGACGATCTCCGACCAACCTGATCTGGTGGCTTGCGCGATTACGTAGACGACCGGCAGGGCGAGAATCACCGTCACCGCGCCCGCCAGCACCCACAGGAGCACTGGTCGACGATGGCGCGCCGCCACTGTGGGCGGCAGTGCAGATGTCACCAGGACGGGCGCATCGGCGACGGTGTCGGTCACAGGACTATGCCAGTTGGGCTTGTTGTAGCAGCGTGATGGCGGTCGATCCGTCGCCGAGCTGGGCAATGGTGAGGGGAGCGGGTTGCAGCGAGCCGAAGGGGATCAACGGCTGTGCGGTGGTGACACCTGAACCGATCGGATATTCGTAGCTGTCGCCGTGGGCAATGATCCCTTGACCCTGGGCTCCCACCAGAAATGCCAGGAACCTTTGGGCAGCGGTCTTATGGCTGCTCGATGCCAGTATGCCGGCGCCCGAGACGTCGACGATGTAGCCGGCATCACCCGGGCTGAAGGCGGCAACGGCCGAGTGGGTACTGGCCGCACCCCGTTCGGCGCGCCCCCGGTACCAGTAGTAGGCGTTGATGATCCCGATGGTGGCGTGCCCCTTGTTCACTTGGTCGGTGAGGGTTTCGTTGTTGGGGTAGATGTTGTTGGCAGCGTTGGATTTGATAGCGGTGAGCCACTTGGTGGTGGCATCGACTCCGTACGACGCCACGACGGAGGTGACGATGGGTTGAAAGTCAGTCTCCCCCTGGGCCAGGGCCAGTTTGCCTTTCCATTGTGGACCGGCCAGGTCCATCACCGAGTGGGGGAGTTGATCGGGCTTGAGCAGGTCAGTGTTGTACACCAGTTCACTGACCCGGGCCGAGACACCGACCCAGTCCCCCTGAGGGGAGTTGTACTTGGAGAGGACGGTAGCCAAGGTGGCCGGAGCCACAGCAGCCAGCAGGTGCTTGCCCTGTAATGTTTCAAGTGCCGGAGAGTTCTCGGTGTAGATCACGTCGGCCGGTGACGCCCCACCTTCGGTGACGATCTGGTTGGTCAGGACATTTTCATCGTTGTTGCGCACCTGGACGTGGATCCCTGACTCCTTTTCGAATGCGGTCACCAGTGCGTTGGTGGTCTGCTCATGTTGACCGTTGTAGACGGTGAGAGAAGACCCGGATCCCGATGACCGGCCGCTGCAGGCGGTCGCCCCCATTGCGGTGGCGACAATCACGGTCGCGGCGGTGAGTCTTTTGGGAAACTTCATGACGTGGACCGTCCTCTCGGACTTCATTTATCAGGTAAGGGTGACAAAAAATATTAGGCATGCCGAACATTCGGTGTCAACCACGCTGCCGGATGGGTTCGCCGGTAGAATTCGGAGGTCAGACGGGCTCTCGACGAGATGAGGACAGAACATGAGTGGTATTCCGGGGCCAACGGACGGGTCGATGACCGGAAGAACGGTGATCGTGACCGGGGGTAACTCCGGGATCGGCAAGGCCACCGCGGTAGCTCTGGCCCGGGCTGGGGCCCGGACGGTGATCACCGCCCGCGACGCGTCGCGAGGTAGTCAAGCAGTCGCGGAGATTGGCCAGGCCAGTGGCAGCGACCTCGTGGAGCTGGCGGTATTCGATCTGGCCGATCTGGCTTCGGTCCGTACGGGCGCGGCTGAGCTCTTGCGGCGTTGCGATCGGATCGATGTGTTGGTCAACAACGCCGGCCTGGTGCTCACCGACCGCTCGGAGACGGTGGACGGCTACGAATCGACCTTTGCCGTGAATCATCTGGGGCCGTTCCTCTTGACCACGTTGCTCACCGACCGTCTGGTGGCATCCGCTCCCTCCCGGGTGGTCAATGTGGCCTCTACCGCCCACCGGTCGGCAC
>JADGOI010000174.1 GCA_017883075.1 Acidimicrobiales bacterium | reverse complement strand
TCCAGTGAGCAGGACGCCGCTCACGAGGCAGTGGCAAGGGATCCCCGGGGAGATGGTTCGGTGAGAGTCGTCAAGCCATCAGCGACACCCAGGGAATCCTCACCTGTGTCCGGCTTGCTGCTGAGGACGTAGTGCCGACAATGGAGTATGCGGAACATATCCACCGGCGAACTGCGCGGCGGCGACGAAGAGCAAGTCGCTGGAGGCGTTCGATCACTCTCGACGCGCAGGCGCCTGACTACCTGCCCCACTCGTGCCGCAGGGGGTCAGTTAGCCCGTGGCAAGCACGGGTCGGCTGACGTGCCCCGCCCAACCGGTGTTCAGTCGGTCCAGAGTTCAGTTGCTAGCGTCGGCTGCGTCCTTCGTCGACCTGTTCGGAGAATAGAGACATGGTCCTGGCTGCGAGCAATGTGGGGCGTCATTGGGGTCCGGTCGAGGGGCGTCTGGATGCACGTTGGACGATGGCCTACGCCGCTGGAGTCGGCGATGACTCCCCGCATTACTACGACACGGACACGCACCCGCAGCCCGTGCACCCCCTCTACCCGGTCAGCCCTGAGTGGTCGCTGCTCATCACCGATGTGGCCTCCGACGAACTCTGGTCGCTCGCCGATGCAATGCGTGGCGTGCACGCTACGCACGACCTCACACTCCACCGCTCGCTGCACGTCGGGATGGAGTTCTCGCTCACCGCGGCTGTCGTGAGTCTCGAGCAGCGCACACCCGGCGCGTACCAGGTCATTCGCTTCGACGCACACGACGCCGACGGACGAGCGCTATGGACGTCATGGATGGGGACCCTGTTCCGCGGTCTGGGAATCGACGGCCTTGCGGTCACGCTCGATGCCGCCGAGCCGATCCCTGCAGCTACGGAAGGATCCCTGAGCACGTGCTCGACGTTCGATGTCACCCTGACCGACGCGCACATCTACGGCGAATGTGCCCGAATCTGGAATCCCATCCACACCGACATCTCCGTCGCCAGGCAGGCCGGGCTGGACGGTGTGATCTTCCATGGAACCGCAGTACTGGCGAAGGCGGTGACCCAACTGTCGCAGCGGTTGGGCATTGAGGCTCCCGACATACACCGCATCGCCTGTCGCTTCGCGTCCCCCGCCCGACCGGGAGACGCACTGTCGGTTCGCTTCGGTGAACCACAGGTGACCGGGACCGGGACCCGCGTCGCGTTTGAGGTCACCGACAGCCACGGACGCGCCGTCCTGCGCGACGGGCTGTTCTGGGTGCACTGATTGCTTCCAGAGTGAGCGGTGCCGGCCAAGCCGCAGCCAAGATGGTGGACGGTGGTTCAACCCGTCTGCCGACTGTGTTCGCCGAGAAGGCTTCACCCGACTTGACGGGTCCTCGATTCCGAATCCAAGCATGATGCAAGTGACGGTGCGCTCGCTCACACCGGCGCTCTGCCCGGCCCCGAGGTGCCGCAGTGGGTCACTCTCCCGAGTCCCAGTAAGCCAGATGCCCGATCGGTGTCGGCGTTCCGTCCCCTGTGGCGACCCCACACCTCAGGCCTCAATTCTACTGTCACTTGGCCATCTGATTCCGTCCACCCTCGACTGGCCTCCAAGAGCCGGATGAACCGAGAGGTTCACGTCCGGTGCCCGGGGACAGAAGTATTAGCCACATAAAGGGGGCTACGGTGCTGCGGCCGTGGTCGTCACCGGGACCCCATGGGGCACCAGCTCCTCCCACGTGTTGCCGGGCTGCAGGGTGATGGGAGTACCGTCCGACGCGGTCAGCGTGGCCGGCCGGGTGAGGCTGGATCGGCTCCACGTCCCGGTGATGGCCGCCCCGCCCTCCATGACCACCAGCGGCCCGGAGCCGGTGGCGACCACCTCCATCTCTTTGGCCCCCGCGCTGTTTTCCACCCACGACCCGGTGAAGGTCTGAACGGTCATGACCACCACGTTGACCGACGAGGTCTGCGTGCCGCCGACCAGCATGTCCGGGGTACCCGAGTAGTGACGAAGGTAGCGGCCGGCGGACGGGTCCCACTGCCAAGTCACGTTCGACGAGGAGGAGAAGGGGATGTGCACACCGGAGCCCGACCCGGGCACCGCTTCTTTCGGCAACCCGGTGGCGTAGGTGAAGAGGGGGGCAGGCGGCGTGGTGTCGGAGGGTTCGAGGGCCCACAGGGCGTGTGGCTCGACGAAGGTGGAGTACGGGGCGTACCGGCCGGCGGGGTGGATGACAGTCGCCGCCGACGTGCCGCCGAGGACGTTCTCGCCGATGAGCGGGGCATCGGCGAGCAGGGCCAGCACCGGGTCGATGCCGCCGGCGTGGGCGAAGATCGGGTCGGAGAGCTGGGAGAGGGTACCGACGTCGGGCTCGCGGGCGGAACGAACGTCGCCGACCAGGGCCGGCGCCTGGCACTGGAAGACGGCCACCAGACGGGTGATGGCCCCCTCGATCGGTTCCTCGAAGACGATGTCGGCCTGGTTGAGCCCCTCGGAGGGCCGGTCGCCGGGGTAGTTGCCGATTTTGATGGCCAGTGCCGGCCGGGCCGGCACCACTCCTCCCGGGGCCGACTCCCCGGTCAAGGGGCAGGTCGACCCGGTTACCGGCTGGGTCGACGTGGTGGTGCCGCCCTGGGTCAGCAGAACGCCCACCGCCACACCCACCACCGCCACACCCACCCCGGCGAGTACCAGCCACCAGGTCCGGCGACGACCGCCCGCCCCTCGGTGCGCGTCTCGTGGGGAGAGGATGGCCGGGCCGGCCGCCGCGCCCTTGCCTCCCTTCGGAGGCGCCGACCCGTGGCTCATTGGCGCAGACGCTACCGTGCCCGGGAGGGTTCCTGACACCGTTTGGCAAGCCACGCTCAAGGAAGGCCCGATCCCCCAACGGGGAGTGGATGACCTGAGAAACGACAGCGAGTGCCGGTCTGCCGGTGTGCCGGTGGGCTGACGGCTCAGACGGGTCGCATTGTGCCTTCTTGCAGGTACCGCACGTGCCACGACAATGAACCGGCCTGGGTTTGACGGAGGCTCTTTGGTTTGGTTCTCTCATGCCGCATCGGGCTGAGACTCCGAAAACGCGCAGCCAACAGCACCTCGCGCGCAGGGCAACGCCCGTCTTGGAGAGCATTCAGCTAACCCATGTCTTGTGAGCGGTGTCCGAAACGTGGATTCAGGCGGCGAACCTCCAGCTCAGAGGGCCATCTAACCCTCATCGCTCAGGTTGGCTGGTTCAGCCTCCCGCCGATTCGGCGCAGTCGACCGGGTGCTCACGAAAGTTGGCGCCTGGACGAATTCGGGCCCTAGGAAGGTGTCATTTGCCCGGCCGATCTGGGCAATCCGGGATCAAGAGGTTGACTCTCACTCGGTGCGCTGTTGGCAACCGTCGTTCACAAGCGGCCGCGGTTTGCTGTTCGCTCGTCCTACCTCGCGGCGGGCACGTGAGTCCGAAGGAACATCAGCTGATCGCTCACGATTCCATCGAAGTGAGGCGGCAGGTAGGGGTCAAAATGGCCGCACGAGTAGATCTTGAACTCTGCATTGGGAATGCGCTCGGCGACTTTGCGTGATGCAGACGGCGGAGTCAGCTGGTCGTGCTCCCCGGCCTGTACCAATGTCGGCGCGGTAATCCGGTGTGCGGTGCGGCCGGGTGAGTAGAAGGGCATGTGAAGAAGCACCCTCGCGGCGACGCGGTTTTGTGACCGGAGCCTGGCTTCGTCCACCTCATCTCCAGCCAGACGGTGGAGTAGGTCGAGCCAACCTGGTTCGATCATCACGGCTGACGTGTCGGCATCGCCAATGCTTTGCCGGTAGTACGGCGGACGCCCCAGCAATTGGTTCGCCTCGTCTCTGAGTCCGGCCAGGGCCAACGCGGACGCCTGCCGTAAGCCCAAGCTGCGAGTCGCTACTGGTCCCGAGACATGGGGTACCTGGGCAACGACGGCGGCGAGACTGTGGTCGTTGGCCGCAGTGTGAAGAACGTGACCACCGCCCAGGGAAGAACCCCACGCTACGACCTGCGATCTGTCAATCCAGTCAAGCGAACGGGCGTAGGCCAGAGCAGAGCGCCAGTCCTCATGCTGACGCGAGAGGTCCAGCAATTCTCGTGGTTGACCCGAGCTGGACCCGAAATGGCGATAATCGAAGACCAAGACGGCGTAGCCGGCCTCGGCGAAGCGATCGGCGTAGGCATCCAACCTCAATTCTCGCACCGCCCCGAATCCATGACCCATGACGATGATCGGCGGTTGATGAGTGCCATGTGGACGGTACAGCCAGGCTGCGCAGTGCCCATCACGTGAGGCAAAGGTCACATCATCGCGGGTGGTAGGGATTCCGCCTCTGGCCTTGTCGGTCATCGGTTGACGGTATCTCGCTGCATGGGCCGACCGCTAGAACGCCGGGAGGGACCGTCCAGATCGGGCCGTTCCAGGCGCATGCAACCTTCGCGAGCGCCGGTCCCGTGGATGACGAGGAGTTCGGTCAATGGCATCG